>VGEH01000010.1 GCA_016869375.1 Alphaproteobacteria bacterium
TGATCCGAGCCTCGTCGATCTGGATCACCTGGCCCATCGCAGTCTCACTGCTCATCGTTTGCTCCTTCACTCTAGAAGAAGCCACCATTCCCGAAAGTGCGAAAGATTCTGTACGTTATCCCGCGAGCTGACCTAAGCCAAGTAGCGCGCCTTCAGATGCGCCTTGAACACGGCCGGGTCGAGCGGCCGGCCAGTAGCGCGGGTCAGCAGCTCGTCGGTCGAGAGCTTCGAGCCAAGGCCATGGACATTGGCGCGGAGCCAGCCCATCAGCGGCGAGAAATCGCCCTTGGCGATACCGGGCAGGATCGCGGCGTCGGCGCGCTTGGCCGCGTCGAAGAGCTGGGCCGCGCTCATCGCGCCCAGCGAGTATGTCGGGAAGTAGCCAAAGATGCCGGCCGGCCAGTGGATGTCCTGCAGGCAGCCGCGGCGATCGTCCGGCGGG
Source organism: Alphaproteobacteria bacterium (assembly GCA_016869375.1). Taxonomy (GTDB): domain Bacteria; phylum Pseudomonadota; class Alphaproteobacteria; order SHVZ01; family SHVZ01; genus SHVZ01. The sequence goes on from VGEH01000010.1 coordinate 443, forward strand.
GTGATGCCGAGCAGGATCTTCAGCTCCGCCGCCCAGGCTGCCGGCACCTCCTCGAGCGCGAGGTCGCCGGCGATCAGTCTCTTCTCGAGGCGATAGCGCAGGATCACATGCGCCGGATATGTGACCTCGTCGGCCTCGACGCGGATGAAGCTGCGGGCGACGCGCGCGTAGATCCGGCGGACATTGTCGGCCTCCCATTCCGGGCCTGAGCCGCCGAAGGTCTCGCGCATCAGCGGTGCGGCGAAGCCCATGAATTCCGGCCCGCGGCAGACCTGCATCTCGATCAGCAGCGACTGGCTCTCATGCACGCTCATGCCGCGCGCCTCGCCGACCGGCTGCCAGCGCCAGCGCTCGGGCAACTGGCGCTCGTACATCGCGTGACCGGTCTCGTGCAGCACGCCCATCAGGCTCTGGGTGAAATCGTCCTCGGTGTAGCGCGTGGTGATTCGCACATCGTCGGGGACGCCGCCGCAGAAGGGATGCGCGCTGACGTCGAGGCGGCCATGGTTGAAGTCGAAGCCGATGAGCTTCATGAAGCGCTCGCCGAGCGCCTTCTGCTTCTCGATCGGGAAAGGCCCCTTTGGCCGCATCGGCTCCGGCCGGCTCGCCTGATGCGTCAGCACCTGGTCGAGGAATCCCGGAAGGAAGGCGGCGTAGTCGTCGAAGATCGCGTCGATGCGGTCGGTGCGGCCGCCGGGCTCGTATTCCTCCATCAGCGCCTGGTAGGGCGGGACGCCGAGCGCCGCCGCCTTGACCTTCGCCTTCTCCCGCGTGAGCTCGAGGACCTGCTTTAGATAGGGCAGCAGCGCGGCGAAATCCGAAGCCGGACGCGCCTTCCGCCACACCATCTCGCACTCGCCAGTCGCCTTGGTCAGCGCGGCGACGAGGTCGGCCGGGATCGCGGTCGCATGGATCCGCCAGCGCTTCATCTCGGCGAGATTCGCGCGCTGCCAGTCGTCGAGCCGGTTGTCGCCGCCGGCCTCGTCGATGAGGTCGCCGACCTTCTTGTCGACCAGCATCTCGTGGCGGAGCACGCGCAGCGTCGCCACCGTCTCGGAGCGCGCCGCATTGCTGCCTTCCGGCATCATCGTCTCGCGATCCCATCCGAGGATCGCGCCGGCATCGCCGATCAGCCCCATGCGCTTGAAGCGGGACTCGAGCTCGACATAGGCGCTCATGCGGGCTTCCTATCGCGCTCCAGCTTCAGGTGATAGAGGACGTAGATGACGACCAGCGCGATCGCCAGCGAGTACCAGGTGATCGCGTATTGCAGGTGGTCGTTCCGGAGCGCCACCTGGATCTCGCCGCCGACGGGGAAGCCCCCGGGAATCGGCTGGCGGAGGCCCTCGACCAGGTAGGGCCTGACGGGGCCTAAGCCCGATTTCTGCGCCATCGCCTCGACATCGGCGGAGAACCAGAGGTTCTTCTCCGGCTCGTTGTCGGGCGTAAAGTAAGTGCGGAGGTTGGGCCGGCGGATGAGGCCCTCGACCGTGGTCGGCCCTTCGATCAGGCTCTGCGGCCGCGTCCTCGGATCCTTGCGGTCGAGCGGCACCCAGCCGCGGTCGACGACGACAAGGGCTCCGTCATCGGTCCGGAACGGCGTCAGGATGGCCCAGCCGCCTCGGCCGTTGAAGGTGCGCCCGGCGAGGAACATCTCGCGGTCGTTGACGTAATGGCCGGAGAGCTTGACGCGCCGGTACTCGATCTCCGCGAGGGACTGCCCCGCGGGCGCCGTCGTCAGCGGATCGGCCGAGACGCGCTCGGAGAAGGCGCGGATGATGTCTTCCTTCCAGGCGAGCCGCTGCATCTGCCAGGTGCCGAGAGCGAGCAGCACGAGCAAAGCTGGCACCGAGATCAGCGTCGGCCAGAAGGTCGGGCGGAAGCGACGGATCATGCAGCGTCTCCACCGAGGCCGCGATGGCGGTACTGGAGCGCTACCAGTACGCCCTTGAGCGGCCGCAGCATCAGGATGGCAAGCGCGAGGATCACCGGCGGCCACACCACCGCGTGGAACCACATCGGCGGCTCGAGCCGGGTCTCGGCGAAGAGCGCCATCGGCACCACCAGCGCGCCGAGCAGCAGGATCACGAAAACCGCCGGCCCGTCACCGGCGTCGTGCGCGTGGAAGTCGAGGCCGCAGCGCTCGCAGGCATCGCGGACGGCGAGCACGCCGAGCAGGCGCCCCTCCCCGCAGCGCGGACAACGGCAGCGAAGCCCGGTGAGCACGGGCGACAGCGGCGGATAGCTATCGGGCATGACCTCCTGTGCCTGAAGGAGAGGCCCAAAACAAGAGGGGCCGCGTCATCCGCGGCCCCTCGTCGCAAGCGCCCTTGGAGGCGATCAGTGACCGCCGCCGGCATTGGGGCCGGCGCCCCACCAGTAGATGCAGATGAACAGGAACAGCCAGACCACGTCGACGAAGTGCCAGTACCAGGCCGCCGCCTCGAAGCCGAAATGCTGTTCCGGCTTGAAGTGGCCGGCGAGCGCACGGAAGAAGCAGACGATCAGGAAGATCGTGCCGACCAGCACATGGAAGCCGTGGAAGCCGGTCGCCATGAAGAAGACCGACGGGTAGATGCCGTCCTTGAAGCCGAATCCGGCGTGGCTGTACTCGTAGGCCTGCACGCAGGTGAACAGCGCGCCGAGCAGGATGGTGACGCCGAGGCCCTGGATCAGCCCCTTGCGATCGCCTTCGAGCAACGCGTGATGCGCCCAGGTCACCGTGCAGCCCGAGAGCAGCAGGATGAGCGTGTTCATGAAGGGCAGGTCGAACGGATCGAAGGTGATCGTCCCGGGCGGCGGCCAGGTGTGCTGCACCGCCTCGGTCGGATAGAAGGCGTTGCCGAAGAAGGCCCAGAAGAAGGCGGAGAAGAACATCACCTCGGAGGCGATGAACAGCGCCATGCCGTAGCGGAGACCGATCTGCACGACCGGGGTGTGGTGCCCCTGGTGCTCGGCCTCGTTCACCACGTCGCGCCACCAGAAGGCCATGGTGGCGAGCACCATGAGGAGGCCGAGGACCATGACCCACGGTCCCTTCTCGACGAACCACATCAGCGTGCCCGCGACGAGCACGAGGGAGGCCATCGAGCCGACCAGCGGCCACGGGCTCGGATCTACCAGGTGGTACTGGTGCTGGCGGCTTCCAACGACGACGGGCTCATCAGCCATGGGACGTCTCTCTCCGGATGACGCGCTAGTTCACGCCGGGCTTGGGAGCCTCGGGGGCGCTCGCGACCGTGCGCGCGCCTTCCTGGTTCTTGGCCCGGAAAAAGCTGTAGGACAGGGTGACGGCGCCGAGATTGTCGAGGTGGCGGTCCTTCACCATGTCGGGATCGATGAAAAAGGTGACCGGCATCTCGACCTTCTCGCCCGGCTTCAGCACCTGCTCGGTGAAGCAGAAGCATTCAAGCTTCGAGAAGTAGGCGCCGATCTTGGAAGGCTGCACGTTGAAGGTCGCGGTGCCGACCACCGGCTCGCGCCCGATATTCTCGGCGACGTAGTGCACCAGCATCGGCTCGCCGACGCGCACGCGCACCGAGCGCTCCATGGGGCGGAAGCTCCAGCCGAGATCCGGCGCCACATCGGCGTTGAAGCTGACCGTCATCCACCGGTCGATCGTGTGATCGGGCGCCGCCTCGGCGCGCTGGGTGGTGCCGCCATAGCCGGTGACCTGGCAGAAGAGCTGGTAGAGCGGCACCGAGGCATAGGCCAGCGCGAACATGCCGACGGCGACGCCGCCGACCATCGCTGCGACGCGACGGTTGGATGCCATCAATGGCCTCCCATCCGCGCGATGGTCATGACGTAGAAGAGGACGCAGAGCGCCAGCAGCACCACGAGCATCGCGCGGTTGCGCGACTTGCGGCGCTTGACGAACTCCTCGCTGTCGGGACCTGTCATCGTCGTCATCCCGCCCGATCCACGATCAGGAGCGCGAAGAGCGCGAAGAGGTAGAGGATCGAGAAGCCGAACATCTGCCTGGCCGGCTTGTCGTCATCGCTGCGGAGCACGCGGAGCGCCGAGAGGATGAAGAGGCCGCTCAAGACCAATGCGCCCGTCGCGTACCACAGACCCGCGATCCCGAGCCCCCAGGGCGAGATCGCCAGCGGCAGCAGGATCAGCGTGTAGAGCAGCATCTGGCGCTTGGTCGCGGCGGATCCTGCGACCACCGGCAGCATTGGTACGCCGGCCTTGGCGTAGTCGCCCGTGCGATAGAGCGCCAGCGCCCAGAAATGCGGCGGGGTCCAGAAGAAGATCAGCAGGAAGAGCACGACCGAGGCGACCGAGACGTCGCCGGTGACGGCGGCCCAGCCGATCATCGGCGGGAAGGCGCCGGCGGCGCCGCCGATGACGATGTTCTGCGGCGTCCGGCGCTTCAGCCACATGGTGTAGACGAAGACGTAGAAGAGGATCGCAAGCGCCAGCAGCGCCGCGGCCGACCAGTTGACGCCAAGGCCCATGACCACGACGGAGCCGGCGGAGAGCACGATGCCGAAGCCCAGCGCCTCGCCCGGCTGCACGCGTCCGACCGGGATCGGCCGCGCCGAGGTCCGCGCCATCACGGCGTCGATGTCGCGGTCGAACCACATGTTGATGGCGCCGGCGGCGCCGGAGCCGACGGCGATGCAGAGGACGGCGATCGCCGCGAGCACCGGGTTGAGATGGCCCGGCGCCACGAAGAGGCCGGCAAAGCCGGTGAAGACCACGAGCGACATCACCCGGGGCTTCAGCAGCTCCCAGTAGTCGGACACCTGGGGGCCGTCGAGGACGGCCCCCAGAGCGTTCGAGCGTGCGTCGATCGAGGTGTCGGACACGAGGCTACTTAACGACCGGAACGCGGTCGAAGGTGTGGAACGGAGGCGGCGAGCTCACCGTCCACTCGAGCGTGGTGGCACCCTCGCCCCACGGGTTGGCGCCGACCTTCTTCCCCGCCAGCAGCGTGTGGAACACCACGACGATGAAGAACAGCGTCGAGGCGAAGGAGATGTAGGAGCCATAGGAGGCGATCATGTTCCAGCCGGCATAGGCATCCGGATAGTCCGGGATACGACGCGGCATGCCGGCAAGGCCGAGGAAGTGCATCGGGAAGAAGGTCAGGTTGACGCCGATGAAGGTCGTCCAGAAATGGATCTGCCCGAGGGTCTCGTTGTACTGCCGACCGCACATCTTCGAGATCCAGAAATAGAAGCCGCCGAAAATCGCGAAGACCGCCCCCAGAGACAGCACGTAATGGAAGTGCGCGACGACGTAGTAGGTGTTGTGCAGCGAGACGTCGGCGCCGGCATTCGCCAGCACGACGCCGGTGACGCCGCCGACCGTGAACAGGAAGATGAAGCCGACCGCCCACAGCATCGGCACGCGGTACTCGATCGAACCGCCCCACATGGTGGCAAGCCACGAGAAGATCTTCACGCCTGTCGGCACCGCGATGACCATGGTGGCCGCAGTGAAGTAGGCGCGCGTGTCGACGTCGAGGCCGACCGTGTACATGTGGTGCGCCCACACGACGAAGCCGATCGCACCGATCGCGACCATGGCGTAGGCCATGCCGAGATAGCCGAAGACGGGCTTGCGCGAAAAGGTCGAGACGATGTGGCTGATCATGCCGAAGCCCGGCAGGATCAGGATGTACACCTCGGGATGGCCGAAGAACCAGAAGAGGTGCAGGAAGAGCACCGGATCGCCGCCGCCCGACGGCTCGAAGAAGGCCGTGCCGAAATGGCGGTCGGTGAGCAGCATGGTGATCGCGCCGGCGAGGACCGGCAGCGAAAGCAGCAGCAGGAACGCGGTCACCAGCACCGACCACACGAAGAGCGGCATCTTGTGCAGCGTCATGCCCGGAGCGCGCATGTTGAAGATCGTGGTGATGAAGTTGATCGCGCCCAGGATCGACGAGGCACCCGCCAGGTGGAGGGAGAAGATCGCCATGTCGATGTTGAGGCCCGGGTGCCCGAGCTTGCCCGAGAGCGGCGGGTAGATCGTCCAGCCGACGCCGGCGCCGCCATCGACGAGCGAGGAGCCCACCAGCAGCACGAATGACGGGATCAGCAGCCAGAAGCTGATGTTGTTCATGCGCGGGAACGCCATGTCGGGCGCCCCGATCATGATCGGCACCAGCCAGTTGCCGAAGCCGCCGATCATCGCCGGCATGACCATGAAGAACACCATGATCAGGCCATGCGCGGTGATCAGCACGTTGAAGAGCTGGTGGTCGCCGCCGAGGACCTGGTCGCCGGGCGCCTGCAGCTCCATGCGGAAGACGACGCTCATGGCGCCGCCGATGAGACCGGCGACGACGGCGAAGATCAGATAGAGCGTGCCGATGTCCTTGTGGTTGGTGGAGCAGAACCAACGCACGAAGAAGCTCGGATAGTGGTCGTGATGGGCGTCGTGCCCGTGATGCCCGTGAGCGTCATGCCCGTGAGCGTCGGTCTTGGCGGCCATGAGTAGTCTCCCTCGCCTAGCGCTGCGGAAGCTGGGCGACGTTGGTGGAAGCAGGGGCCTGGACGAACTTCTTCTTCGCCTCTTCCGCCCACTTGGCATAGGCGTCCTTGGACAGCGCCTGGATCTTGATCGGCATGAACCCGTGGTTCACGCCGCAGATCTGGTTGCACTGGCCGTAATAGGTGCCTTCCTTGGTGATGTTGACCCAGCCTTCGTTGAGGCGGCCGGGGGTCGTGTAGACCTGGATGCCGAGCGCCGGCAGGAACCAGGAATGCATCACGTCGGTCGACGCGAACTGGACCCGGACATTGGTGTTGATCGGCAGCACCACCGGCTGGTCGACTTCGAGCAGGCGCTTCTGGCCGGGCTTCAGGTCCTTGTCGGCGATGATGTTCGAGTCGAACTTGACCTCGCCGAGGTCCGGATACTCGTAGGACCAGTACCACTGGTGGCCGACGACCTTGAGGGTCATCTCCGGGTTCGGCGTGCGATCCCCGTAGTAGAGCAGCTTGAAGGAGGGAACCGCGATCACCACCAGGATGACCACCGGGATCACCGTCCACAGCACCTCGAGCGTGGTGTTGTGCGTGGTCTTGGACGGCGTCGGGTTCGCACTCTTGCGGAACTTCACGCAGATGTAGGCCATCAGCGCGAGCACGAAGATCGTGATCAGCGTGATGACCACCAGCAGGAAGTCGTGGAAGTCGTCGATCCGGATCTTCACCAGCGAAGCCGGCTCCTGGAAGCCGAGCTGCCATGGCTTCGGCTCGGCCGCGAGCGCCGGCGAGACGCCAGCGAGAAGCGCCATCAGCGCGAAGCCGAGGCGTTGCATCATCTGCGCGATCTTGAGCATCGATCCCCGACCCGTGTTCGTTGACAGAAACGACCTGAGCCGCGCCCGGCGAAATCCCGGACACGGCCCGACGAACCGGCTCCCCATCCGGCTTAAGGTCTTGCAGTGCAAGGACTTGCTTAAGCCGGGCGGTGCTCCGGCCACCCTGTCCGGAGGCTATCCAAGGGCGGGCCTTGCCGCAAGGCAGCCATACTTGCGCCAAAGTGTCGCGCTGGCGGGCAAATCCCGCGCTCCGGGACATCAGACGGCCTGCGGGGTCCCGCCATCGCGGCGCGGCCCAGGCGGCTGCGCCAAGTGGACGCTCGTTCCGGGCCGGGCCTATAGTCCGGCTCTGATTAAACGACCGGAATAGGCCGATGACCGCCCGTCGACCCGGGATCGAGGACTGGCAGAAACTGGCCGCCAAGGAGCTAGGCCCGGAGGGCGATCCCGCTCGCCTGGTCTGGCAGACCCCCGAAGGCATCGCGGTCAAGCCGCTCTACACCGAATCGGACCTGGACGGGATCGAGCACCTGGGCGGACTTCCCGGCCTCGCCCCCTATCTCCGCGGCCCCCGGGCGACCATGTACGCCAACCGGCCCTGGACCATCCGCCAATATGCCGGCTTCTCGACCGCCGAGGAGTCGAACGCCTTCTACCGGCGCTCGCTCGCCGCGGGGCAGATGGGGCTCTCCATCGCCTTCGACCTCGCCACCCACCGGGGATACGACTCCGACCACCCGCGCGTGGTCGGCGATGTCGGCAAGGCCGGCGTCGCCATCGACTCGGTCGAGGACATGAAGGTGCTCTTCGACGGTATTCCGCTCGACAAGATGAGCGTGTCGATGACGATGAACGGCGCGGTCCTGCCGGTGCTGGCGGGCTACATCGTCGCCGCGGAGGAGCAGGGCGTCGCCCAGGCCCAGCTCTCCGGCACGATCCAGAACGACATCCTCAAGGAGTTCATGGTCCGGAACACCTACATCTATCCGCCCGGACCCAGCATGCGCATCGTTGCCGACATCATCGAGCACACGGCGAAGCACATGCCGAAATTCAACTCGATCTCGATCTCCGGCTATCACATCCAGGAGGCCGGGGCGACCTGCGTGCAGGAACTCGCCTACACGCTCGCCGACGGCCTCGACTATGTGCGTGCCGCTCTGGGGCGCGGCCTCCATGTCGACGAGTTCGCGCCGCGGCTCTCGTTCTTCTTCAACATCGGCATGAACTTCTTCATGGAGATCGCCAAGCTGCGCGCCGCGCGCCTGCTGTGGGCGCGGCTCATGGCGCAGTTCGATCCGAAGAAGCCGGCGAGCCTGGCGCTCCGCACCCATTGCCAGACCTCAGGCGTCAGCCTGACCGAGCAGGATCCCTACAACAACGTGATCCGCACCACGATCGAGGCGATGGCCGCGGTGCTCGGCGGCACGCAGTCGCTGCACACCAACGCCTTCGACGAGGCGCTGGCGCTGCCGACGCCGTTCTCGGCACGGATCGCGCGCAACACGCAGCTCGTCATCGCCGAGGAAACCGGCATCCCCAAGGTGATCGATCCGCTCGGCGGCAGCTACTACGTCGAGAGCCTGACCCAGTCGGTGGCGCAGGCGGCGATGAAGCTGATCGACGAGGTCGAGGCCATGGGCGGCATGACCAAGGCGATCGAGGCGGGGCTGCCGAAGCTCCGCATCGAGGAATCCGCCGCCCGCCGCCAGGCCCGCGTCGACAAGGGCGAGGACGTCATCGTCGGCGTCAACAAGTACAAGCCGACCGAGGAGACCAAGGTCGATCTCCTCGACATCGACAACAGCAAGGTGCGCGAGAACCAGCTGATCCGCCTGCAGCGGGTCAAGGGCACCCGCGACCAGGCCAAGGTCGAGGCGGCGCTGGCGACGATCACCAAAGCAGCGCAGTCGGGCGAGGGCAATCTGCTGGCGCTGGCGATCGAGGCGACACGGGCGCGCGCCACGGTCGGCGAGATCTCGGACGCGCTGGAACGCGCCTTCGGCCGCTACAGCGCGACGATCCGCAGCGTCACCGGCGTCTATGGCGGCGCCTATCGCGACGACGGCAGGTTCCGCGGCATCCGCGCCGAGACCGAAGGCTTCGCCAAGGAGGAAGGCCGCCGCCCGCGCCTGCTGGTCGCCAAGCTCGGCCAGGACGGGCATGACCGCGGCGCCAAGGTGATCGCCACCGCTTTCGCCGATCTGGGATTCGACGTCGATATCGGCCCCCTCTTCTCGACGCCCGAGGAAGCCGCCCGCCAGGCGATCGAGAACGACGTGCATGTCGTCGGCATCTCGAGCCAGGCCGCCGGTCACAAGACGCTGGTGCCGGCGCTGCGGAAAGCGCTCGACGCCGAGGGCGCCGTCGACATCCTGATCATCTGCGGCGGCGTGATCCCGCCCCAGGACTACGCCTTCCTCAAGGGTCACGGCGTCGCCGCGATCTACGGCCCCGGCACCAACATCGTCGAAGCCGCCGCGGAAGTCCTGTCGCTGATCCGGAACGTGCGCAGCAAGGCGGCGTAGTCGCCGCCCTCGATCGGCCTCACGCCGCCCTGATCGCCGCGGCTCGCCACAGGAGCGGCACGAGGATCGCCGCGACCGCCGGGAAGATCAGCCAGTTGATCGCCTCCCACCCCGAGGCATGCAGCAGGTTGCCCGAGAAGAACGACGCGCAGGCGACGGCGCCGAAGATCATGAAGTCGTTGGCGCCCTGCGCCTTGCCGCGCTCCTCCGGCGTGTGGCAGTCGGTGACCATCGCGGTCGCGCCGATGAAGCCGAAATTCCAGCCGACACCGAGCAGGATCAGTGCGACCCAGAAATGGCCGAGATCGAGGCCACCGAGCGCAACGGCGCCCGAGGCCGCGATCAGGACGAGGCCGACCGCGGCGATCCGCTCCTTGCCGAAGCGCGTGATCAGCGCACCGGTGAAGAAGCTCGGTACGAACATCGCCAGCACATGCCATTGGATGCCGAGCGCGGCGTGGTCGACCGAATGGCCGTGCCCGACCATCGCCACCGGCGAGGCGGTCATGACGAAGGTCATCAGGCCGTAGGAGACGACGCCGGTCGCCACCGACAGCATGTAGCGCGGCATGGTGAGGATCGCAGCGAGCGGGCGTCCGCCGCCCTTGGTCTCCGCCGCGGCGACGCTCGGCGTGCGCAGCAGGAACAGCACCGGCATCGCAGCGAGCGCGAGCGCCGCCTGGCTCAGGAAGCTGCCCGCGAAGGGCGCTCCCGGAACCGTATCGCGGGTCCAGATCACGAGCTGCGGGCCGATGACCGCGGCGGCGAGGCCGCCGACCATCACCGCGGAGATCGCCTTGGCCCTGCGCGACGCCGGGATGCCTTCGGCCGCGGCGAAGCGGTAGCTCTGCACATAGGAGCCGTAGAAGCCGGCGATGAAGGTGCCGAGGCAGAAGAGGATGAAGGCCGAGGCGAAGATGCCGCCCGCCGCGAGCAAACCGCCGGCGACGCCGAACACGCTGCTCAGCACATAGGCGTTGCGGCGTCCGAGCCGGCGCATGACATAGGCGGCCGGCAAAGTGCCGAGCGCGAGGCCGAGGTTGTAGACGCTGACCGGCAGGGTGACGAGGGCCGGGTCCGGTGCCAACGCCTGGCCGACGAGCCCGCCCAGCGAGATGACGATCGGCGGCCCCGCGCCCGCGAGCGCCTGCGCGATCGAGAGGAGGCGCACGTTTCGTTGCGCCACCGCTTCGGCGCTCACGCCAGGTTTTTCTTGATCATCGGCAAAGACCCCAAAAAATGCGGATGCCGCCGCAATATTCTGCGGCGGCATCCGCTCGACCTTAGACGATGTCTTCAGCCTTACTCCGCCGCGACCGGAAGCGCCGCGTCGGTCTGCTGGAGACCCAGCATCAGATCCATGTTCTGCACGCAGGCGCCGGACGCGCCCTTGCCGAGATTGTCGAGGCGCGCAGTCAGGAGCACCTGGCCGCTGGCCTCGTTCTCGAAGACGAAGAGCTCCATCAGGTTGGTGCCGTTCAGCGCGTCGGGAGCGACGCCCGCCGTCGAGCTGCCCATCGGCATCACCTTGACGAAGCGCTGGCCGGCATAGCGCTCGGCGAGCAGCGCGTGCAGGTCCTTGCCGCTCGCCTTCTTCGCCAGCGTGCGCAGATGCAGCGGCACATTCACCAGCATGCCCTGCGCGAAGGCCGCGTATGACGGCTGGAACACCGGCGCGCCCGAGAGCTTGCCGTAGACCTTCATCTCCGGCAGGTGCTTGTGCTTCAGCTCCAGGCCGTAGGCGAGATAGACGTCCTTGGGCTTCGCGGTCGAGCGGCCTTCATAGACGTCGATCAGCGACTTGCCCGCGCCGGAGTAGCCCGAGATCGCGTTCACCGTCACCGGATGATCGGCCGACATGACGCCGGCATCGGTCAGGGGCCGGATCAGCGCGACCGCGCCGGTCGGATAGCAACCGGGATTGGAGACCCGAGTGGACGAGCGGATCTTCTCCGCCTGCCCCGCGATCATTTCGGGGAAGCCGTAGGCCCAGTCTGGGTTGACGCGATGCGCGGTCGACGCGTCGATCACCCGGACCTTCGGGTTGTCGATCAGCGAGACGGCCTCGCGCGCGGCGTCGTCGGGAAGGCAGAGGATGGCGAGGTCGGCTGCATTCAGCATCCGTTTGCGCTCGGCCGGATCCTTCCGCTTCGCCGGGTCGATGCTCACCAGCTCGATGTCACGACGGCCGCGGAGACGCGCCTGGATCTGCAATCCGGTCGTACCCGCTTCGCCATCAATGAACACCGCCGGCCGAGTCATCGCACGTTCTCCTTGATTCTAGGCTTCAGACAAAGACAGCAGCGAGGCGTTCCCGCCCGCTGCTGTCGTGTCGACCGATATTGTGCGTTCGGTCGCGAAACGATGCAAGTAGAAGGGCCCGCCGGCCTTCGGGCCGGTGCCTGAAAGCCCTTCTCCGCCAAAGGGTTGGACGCCGACCACGGCGCCGATCATGTTGCGGTTCACATAGGTGTTGCCGACCCCGATTCCGCGAACCACCCGCTCGACCGTTCCGTCGATGCGGCTGTGGACGCCGAGCGTCAGGCCGAAGCGCGTGCCGCGGACCTCCTCCAGAACGCGGTCGAGGTCGCGCGCCCGGTAGCGGACGACATGCAGGATCGGGCCGAACACTTCGCCCGGCAGGCGCCCGATCGAATCGATCTCGACCGCCATCGGCGCGAAGAAGGTGCCTTTCAGGCAGTCGCGGTCGACCGGGGCGCGGGCAATGAGCTTGCCCTCCCGCACCATCCTGGTCGCGTGCTCGTCGAGCATCTTGATCGCATCGGCATCGATCACCGGGCCGACATCGGTCGCGAGCAGTCCGGGATCGCCGACGCTCACTTCCTTCATCGCGCCGGCGAGCATGGTGCAGATGCGGTCGGCGACCTCCTCCTGCAGGAAGAGCACCCGGAGCGCCGAGCAGCGCTGGCCGGCGCTCTGGAAGGCGGAGGTGATCGCGTCCTGCACCACCTGCTCGGGCAGGGCGGAGGAGTCGACGATCATCGCGTTCTGCCCGCCGGTCTCGGCGATGAAGGGGATGATCGGCCCGTCGCGGTCGGCGAGCGCCTTGGCGATCTTGCGCGCGGTGTCGGTGCCGCCGGTGAAGGCGATACCGGCGATGCGCGTATCCTCGACCAGCTTCGCGCCGACCCTGCCGTCGCCCGGCAGCAGGTGGATGACCTCGCCCGGAATGCCAGCCTCGTGCATCAGATGCACGGCGTAAGTCGCGATCGCCGGCGTTTGCTCCGCCGGCTTGGCGATCACCGCATTGCCGGATGCCAGCGCCGCGGTGATCTGTCCCGTGAAGATCGCCAGCGGGAAATTCCACGGGCTGATGCAGGCGAAGACGCCGCGGCCATGCAGCTCCAGCCGGTTCTTTTCGCCCGTGGGGCCTGGAAGCTCGATCGGCCGGGCGAAATCGGCGCGCGCCCGCGCCGCGTAGTAGCGGCAGAAATCGACCGCCTCGCGGACCTCCGCGACGGCGTCGGGCAGCGTCTTCCCGGCCTCGCGCACGCAAAGCGCCATCAGCGCCGGCATGTGGGTTTCGTAGAGGCTGGCGAGCCGCTCTAACGCGAGGGCACGATGCTCGGCCGGCGTCTCGTCCCAGGCTTTCGCCGCCTTCGACGCCGAGGCGAGCGCCTTCTCGATGGTCGCGTCGTCCGCCTCGACGATGGTCGAGACGCGCCGCGTCGTATCCGATGGATCGAAGCCCGGCTTCTCGTAGCCGCGGGCGGCCTTGCCCTCGACCAGCGGCTCGGCCCGCCAGGGCGCTTTCGCCGCGGCTTCCATGTCCTTCGCCAGCTGCGTCAGCGTCGGATCGTCGGAGAGATCCAGCCCTCGCGAATTGGCGCGCTCGGGCCGGTAGAGGTCGAGCGGGTGCGGGATGCGCGGATGCGGCTTGGCCGCGAGGCTGCGCAGACGCGAGACCGGATCGGCGACGATCTCCTCGATCGGCAGGGACTCATCGACGATGCGGTTGACGAAGGAGGTGTTGGCGCCATTCTCGAGCAGGCGGCGCACGAGATAGGCGAGCAGATCCTCATGCGTTCCGACCGGCGCGTAGACGCGGCACGGCACTTCGGCGATCACCTGCTCGTAGAGCGCCTCGCCCATGCCGTGCAGGCGCTGGAACTCGAAGGGCCGGTTGCCGGCGAGCACGCGGATCGCCGCCAGCGTGTGCGCGTTGTGCGTGGCGAATTGCGGATAGAAGAGATCGGTGCGCGCAAGCAGCCGCTTGGCGACGGCGAGATAGGAGACGTCGGTCGAGACTTTTCGCGTGAAGACCGGGTAGCCGAGGCCGCGTTCCTGCGCGCGCTTCACCTCCGAATCCCAGTAGGCGCCCTTGACCAGCCGCACCATCAGCCGGCGGCGCGAGGCCTCGGCGATCTCGATCAGGCGCTCGACCACGGCGGTACCACGCTTCTGATAGGCCTGAACCGCGAGCCCGAAGCCCTCCCAGCTCTTCAGCGAGGGCGAGGCAGCGACCGCGGCGACGATGTCGAGCGACAGCTCGAGCCGGTCGGCCTCCTCGGCATCGACGGTGAAGTTGATGTCGTGCGACGCGGCAGCCTCGGCGAGCGAAAGCAGGCGCGGCACCAGCTCCGCCATGACGCGCGCGCGCTTGCCGTGCTCGTAGCGTGGATGGATCGCCGAGAGCTTGACCGAGATGCCAGGCGCCTTGAGCGGTCCCCTGCCCTTCGCCGCCTTGCCGATCGCCGCGATCGCGGCGCGATACGAGGCGAGATAGCGGTCGGCATCGGCCTGGGTGCGTGCCGCCTCGCCCAGCATGTCGTAGGAGTAGCGGTAGCCCTTCTTCTCCATCGGCTCGGCGCGGTCCAGCGCCTCCTCGATGGTGCGGCCCATGACGAACTGCCGGCCGAGGATACGCATCGCCTGGGTCACCGCCTGGCGGATCACCGGCTCGCCCGAGCGGCGCACGATGCGGCGCAGCACGTTGGTCCAGTCGCGGTCCTCGTCCTCCCGCATGCCCATGACGCGGCCGGTGAGCATCAGCGCCCAGGTCGAGGCATTGACGAAGAGGGAGTCGGATCCGCCGAGATGGCTTTCCCAGTCGGCACCGCCGATCTTGTCGCGGATCAGCCGGTCGGCGGTCTCTGCGTCGGGAATGCGCAACAGCGCCTCGGCGAGGCACATGAGCACGACGCCTTCGCGGCTGGAGAGCGCGTATTCGTGCAGGAAGGCATCGAGGCCGCCTGACGTGCGCTGCTTGCGCACCTCCTCGACCAGGGCGCGTGCGGTGCGCGTGACCTCGCGTATCTGGTCGGGGCTGAGCGCCGCCTCGGCCAGCAGCGCCTCGATCACCTGGGTCTCGTCGGCGCGGTAGAGCGACTGCAGCCTCGCCCGCGCGTCGGTCGCCGGCGCCGGGATCGCGTCGAAGACGAAGGCGCTCATGGCGGCTACCCCTTCTTCTGGAAGAAGCCGCTCTCGCGCGCCCAGTCGAGCACCGTCTTGCGGTACTCCTCGCTGAAATGACTCGGCACGAAGGGCGACGCGCCGGCGAGATCGACCGGCACGAACTTGTCGGCCTCGCGCCGCATGACCCAGAAGCCGGTATAGGACGAGACCGGCCCCATCGCCTCGGCGACCGCCAGCGTCACGCCCGGGTGATAGGGCTTGCGGTTCTTCGGATCGATGACGGCGTCGCGATCGATGTTGTCGCGGAGGAATTTCTCGTCGACCTCGGTCAGCTGCTGCTCGAGGTCGTCGCCGCAGAGAAGACCGCCCTCGGCGACGAGCCGCCTGGCCTCGGCGAGGTCGGCGACGACGTCGGGGTAGTAATGCGAGCCGTCGACATAGACGATGTCGAAGCCGCCCTCGCGCAGCATCGACAGCACGTCCTTCGACTTGCCGCGCAGATGGTCGACCCGCACCTTCTTCGGCACGCAGGAGGCGTTGTGGCGGAAGACCGAATAGGCGAGCTCGGTCGAGGCCGCCTGGTTCATCGCGTGATAGGCGCCGTCGACATTGATGTCGTCGGAGGCGAGATAGGGCGACCAGGTATCGACGCAGAGGATCTCGCCGTCGCCGGCGATGAAGCGATCGATCGCCGCACCCCAGGTCAGCACCGAGGCGCCCATCCAGGACCCGACCTCGAGCAGCCGGAATTTGGTTTCACGCCCGGCGAACAGCGACACCGAGGCGGTGAGCCAGAGATGGCGCATCGCATTCGCTTGCCCGAGCTGCATGGCATTGAGCGAGTCGGGCAGGAACGGCTTGCCTGGTGAGATGAGGCCGAGGATGTCCTTCATCAGAACATAATACCCTCAAGACCACGGTCGCGGCGATCACGCCCTCTGCCGCGAAGTCCCTCGAATCGCGCCGGCGACCGAGCGGGGCCGGCCTGCAGCCGCGAAGCGGCGAGGACCCGGCGAAAGCGAGGGGCGCAGAACGGCGCATCCGCGCTCTTTGTTTCCTGTTGGAAACACCGGCGGCACCATGGCAGTCTTTGGCCCTCCCCGCCGGAGCGATTTCCGATGACCGCCATACCCATTCGTGCCCGCTCCAACTCCGCCCAGGAAGAGGCGGAGTGGAAGCTCCGCACCGACCTCGCCGCCGTGTTCCGCGTCCATGCCCGGCTCGGCTGGAACGAGCAGATCGGCAACCACCATTCGGTGATGCTGCCGACGAGGCCGGGCGAGAAGCCGCTGTTCCTGATCAATGCGCGCGGCCTCCTGTTCCAGGAGGTCACCGCCTCCAACCTGATCGTCTGCGACCTCGACGGCAATGTCGTGCGCGGCACCGGCGAGCTGCGCAAGGTCGCCTTCTGCATCCATGCGCGCATCCACCTCGCCAATCCGAAGGCGGTGGCTCTGCTGCACGTGCATCCGCAGTACCTGACCGCTCTCTCGATGATCGAGGACGGGCGGCTCGAGCTGTCACACTTCAACAACCTCATGCTGAACGACCGCATCGCCTATGACGACGAGACCAACGATGCGATCACGCCCGAGGAAGGCGACCGCTACGCCCGCGTCCTCGGCGACAAGACGATCCTGCTGATGCCGCATCACGGCGTCACCGTGATCGGCCCGACGATCGAAGAGGCCTTCGACGAGCTTGCCGGCGCCGAGCGCACCGCGATGTATCAGATCACCGCCATGCAGACCGGTCGCAAGCTGCGCACCTTCCCCGACCATATGCGCCGCCGCCATCTCGGCTCGATCGGCGAGCGCTGGGATTCCCGCATGCATCTCGATGCCTGGCGGCGCATCCTCGACAAGGAAGAACCCGAATACGCGAGCTGACGTATTTCCCTCGAAAGGCTGATCCTCCGATGACCGACGCGTCCTCCTCCCGCGCCAACGACAATCCGTATCTCCGCCTCAACGTCCGGCCGTTCATCAACTGCGCCTCGGTGCGCACGATTCATGGCGGCAGCCTGATGCGGCCCGAGGTCAAATCGGCGATGTCGCGGGCGTCCGCCCAGTTCGTGAACATCTACGAGCTGATGGAAGAGGCCGGAAAGCGTATCGGCGACCTGATGGGCTGCGACCTCGGCATCGTCACGCCGGGCAGCGCCGCCGCGGTCGCGCTCGGTACCGCGGGCGCCGTCGCCGGCAACGACCCCGAGCGCATCTCGCGCCTGCCGCTGACCGAGGGCATGCGCAACAAGGTGCTGATGGGCAAGGGGCACCGCTTCTCCTACGACCACGCGATCCGCATGTGCGGCACGACGATCCACGAGTTCGGCTCCAAGGAGGAGCTGAGAAAGCTGCTCGAGGATCCGACCGTGGCGATGATCTGCGTCTACGGCCTGATGGAGCCCGAAGGTCCCTGCTCGCTCGAGGATATGATCGAGCTGGCCAGGCCGAAGAACGTGCCGATCATGGTCGACGCCGCCTCCGAACATGTCGAGCGGCCTTCGCCCTGGCTCGTGCGCGGCGCCGACATGGTCATCTATTCCGGCGGCAAGTTCCTGCAGGCGCCGCAGGTGACCGGCCTTCTGCTCGGCAAGGAGAAGATCATCCGTGCCGCCTGGGCCAACGCCTCGCCGCACCAAGGCATCGGCCGGCCGATGAAGGTCTCGAAGGAGGACATCATCGGCGTCGTCACCGCGCTCGAATACTGGATCGAGGAGCGCGACCATCCGGGCGAGCGCAAGCAATGGGCGGCCGACCTCGACATCATCGCCAAGAAGGTGAGCGCCGTTCCCGGCGTCGAGACCAAGATTCGCGCGCCGTCAGGCGGCGTGAAGGTGCCGCGCCTGATCATCTCCTGGGACAAGACCAAGGTCCCGCATACCGGCCTCGAGCTGCGCCAGCGCCTTCTCGACGGCGAGCCCCGCGTCATGCTGGACGACATGGAAGCGACCGACCGCTCGGTAGTCGTCGATCCGTTCAACCTAGTGAAGGGGGAGGCCGTGATCGTCGGCGACGCCATGGCGCGCGCGCTCGCGGCGAAGCCGGTGGCCGTCACCGCGCCGGCGCCGTCGGTGAAGGTCGACGGCAAATGGGACGTGACGATCGATTTCGGCGACGGCCCGGCGACGCATCGCCTCGAGCTGACGCAGAGCGATGCGAAGGTCGGCGGCCGCCACAAGACCAAGTATTTCGACAGCGAGGTCAACGGCACGGTCGCCGGCGACCGCGTCACGGTCTCGGCGCTGCACCGCTACGAGGGATGCCGCCTGGGCTATCGCTTCGAGGGCACCGTCAAGGACGGCGCCATGGCGGGCGATGTGGTCCTGGGTACCGGCGGCGAAGCCCATCAAGGCCCGGTCAACCTCGCCCAGTACGGGAAGACCTCGTTCAGCGCCAAGCGCGTTGCCGGCTGAAGCCGGCGACGCCTTTAGCGCACGGGCTTGCGCGGCTGCGACTTGGCCGGCTGCGCGGCCCGCTTCGGCTGCGAACGGCTCAGCCATTCCAGCGCGGCGAGAAAGACCGTCGCGAAGACGAAAACCGTACCGATGACCATGCCGACGCCCATCGCACTCTCCTGGACCACAAGCGCGCCCTTTTGGCGCCGGGAAGTTTCTACGGCGTTCGCGGTTTATCGCCGGTTAACGTCCGGCGTTGTTTTCGCATGAGAAATCATTGTTCTATCTCAGCAGCTTGGCGGGAAAGCGCGCCGGGTGATAGCGTTCGCCCCCTATCGACCGAAGGACCCTGAAAACCATGCGCGTCTTCACCGCTTCGCTGGCGACCGAGACCAACACCTTCTCGCCGATGCTGACGAGCCGGACGGAGTTCGAGGAGTCCTTCTACGCGCCCGCCGGCAAGCACCCCGACTACCCCAAGCTGTTCACCGCACCGCTGGCTGCGGCGCGCAAGCGCGCCAAATCGTCCAACTGGGAGGTCGTCGAAGGCACCTGCACCTTCGCCGAGCCCGCAGGAACCGTAACGCGAGAGGCCTATGAGGGGTTGCGCGACGAGATCCTCGACCAGCTCAGGGCGGCGATGCCGGTCGACGCGGTGCTCATGGGCCTGCACGGCGCCATGGTCGCCGACGGCTATGACGATTGCGAAGGCGACCTTCTGCAGCGCATCCGCAAGATCGTCGGGCCGAAGGTGCCGATCGGCGCCGAGCTGGACCCGCACTGCCACATGACCGACGCGATGGTGAACTCAACCGACGCGATGATTTGCTTCAAGGAGTTCCCGCATACCGACTTCGCCGAGCGCGGCGAGGAGCTGGTGCAGATCATCGCCGACACCGCGGTCGGCAAGATCAAGCCGGTGCAGAGCGTCTACGACTGCCGGATGATCAACTCCTACCCGACCTCGCGCGAGCCGATGCGCAGCTTCGTCGACAAGTTCAAGGCGATGGAGGGCAAGGACGGGATCCTCTCGATCTCGATGATCCACTGCTATCCCTACGCCGACGTGCCTGACCTCGGCACCAAGATGCTGGTCGTCACCGACAACAACAAGGCGCTCGGCGACAAGATCGCGAAGCAGCTCGGCGAGGAGCTGATCGCGATGCGCGATACCGTGCGCCCGGCCTTCCTCACCCTCGAAGGTGCGCTCGATGCAGCGCTCAAGGTCGAGGGCGGTCCCGCGGTCGTCGCCGAGCCGGCCGACAATGCCGGCGGCGGCGCGCCCTCGGACTCGACCTTCTTCATCGAGCTGCTGCGCAAGCGCGGCGTGAAGAATGTCTGCATCGGCCCGATCTGGGATCCGATCGCCGTCCGCATGTGCCACGCTGCGGGCGACGGTGCCTCCTTCGACCTCCGCTTCGGCGGCAAGATGGGCCCGACCTCGGGCGAGCCGGTCGACGCCAAGGTCAAGGTGATCAAATGCGTGAAGGACGCGATCCAGACCTTCTCCGGTGCGGTGGTTCCTCTCGGAGACGCGGCCTCGATCGAGTTCGACGGGATCACCGTGGCGCTGATCTCGATCCGCACCCAGGCGCTCGGCACCGACCTCTTCACCAATCTCGGCGTCGACCTCAAGTCCAAGCGCGTGATCATCGTCAAGTCGACGAACCACTTCCACGGCGCCTTCGGCCCGATCGCGAAGCAGGTGCTCTACTCCGACGGTCCCGGCGCGCTGCCGCGCGACTTCAAGAAGGTCGGATACACGCGCGTCAAGCGCCCGATCTGGCCGCTCGACGACAATCCCTGGGCCGCGCGCTAGGAGCCTCCGCACGTGCGTATCTTCACCGGCTCGCTCGCGACGGAGACCAACACCTTCTCGCCGATGCCGACCGACATGACGCTGTTCAAGGAGACCTTCTTCGCCGAGGCGGGGAAGCATCCGGACGAGCCGGGCTTCATGTCGGGGCCGACCTTCGCCGCGCGCAAGCGCGCCAAGGGGTCGAACATCGAGGTCATCGAGGGCCTGCATGCGCTCGCCATGCCGGCGGGCCGCACGGTCAGGTCGGTCTACGAGGAACTGCGAGACCAGCTTCTCTCCGAGCTCAAGGCGGCGATGCCAGTCGACATCGTCGCCCTCGGCCTACATGGCGCCATGGCGGCCGACGGCTATGACGATTGCGAGGGCGACATCGTCGAGCGCGTGCGCAAGATCGTCGGGCCGAAGGTCGCAATCGGGATCGAGATCGACCCGCATTGCCACCTGACCGACCAGATGGTGCGCAACACCGACGCGATCGTGATCATGAAGGAGTATCCGCACACGGATTTCCTCGAGCGCGGCGACGAGCTTCTCGACATCCTGATCAAGACCGCACGCGGCGAGGTGAAGCCGGTCGCCAGCGTCTATGACTGCAAGATGCTGGTGCCGTTCCGCCCGACGCGCGAGCCGGCGCGCGGCCTCGTCGACAAGATCAAGGCGATGGAGGGGAAGGACGGCATCCTCTCGGTCTCGCTCGTCCACGGCTTCGCCTATGGCGATGTCGACGATCTCGGCAGCAAGGTCCTGGTCGTCACCGACAACAACAAGGCGCATGGCGACAAGGTCGCTGCCGAGCTCGGCAAAGAGATCTGGGAGAAGCGCGACGCGCTCTCGACCAAGCTGCTCTCGCCCGACGAAGCCCTCGACGAGGCGCTCAAGATCAAGGAGAGCCCGGTCGTCATCGCCGATCCGGCCGACAATGCCGGCGGCGGCGCGCCGTCGGACTCTACCTTCTTCGTCCGCCTGATGATGAAGCGCGGCATCAGGAACGCCGCCAATGCGCCGATCTGGGATCCGGGCGCGGTCAAGCTCTGCTTCGCCGCCGGCCTCGGCGGCACGCTCGAGCTCCGCTTCGGCGGCAAGCTCGGCCCGACCTCGGGCGATCCGATCGACGCCAAGGTCAAGGTCGTCGGCCTGGTGCGCAACGCCAAGCAGCCCTTCGGCGACACCTTCTTCGACATGGGCGACATGGCCGGCATCGAGTTCGACGGCATCTCCGTCGTGCTCTCCTCGAACCGTGTGCAGGCCTATCACCCGGACCTGTTCCGCGCGGTCGGCATCGATCCGCTGAAGACGCATATCCTCGTGGTCAAGTCGACCAACCACTTCGTCTCGGGCTTCGGCCCGGTGACCAAGCACATTCTCTACTCGGATGGTCCGGGCGCGCTCGCCGGCGATCCGCGTCGCATCACCTACACCAAGCGCAAGAAGCCGATGTGGCCCTTCGAGGCCGATCCCTGGAGCAAGTCATGACCGCCAAAAAAGCCCCCGCCCGTCCCAACGAGAGCATCTATCAGCGCATCGGCCTGCGCACGATCGTCAACGCCTCCGGCCCGTCGACCAGGCTCACCGGCGGCATCATGCGGCCCGAGGTCGCCGAGGCGATGGCGGAAGCCTCGCAATGGTGCGTCGATCTCGCCGAGCTGCAGGGCCGCGCCTCGGAGATCATCTCCGAAGCCACCGGCGCGGAGGCCGCCTATGTCACCGCCGGCGCCTCCGCCGCGCTGATGCTGGCCTCGGCCGCTTGCCTCGCCGGGCTCGATCCGGCGAAGATGAACCGGCTCCCCGACACAACCGGCATGGCGAACGAGGTCGTGATGGCCCGCAGCCATCGCAACATGTACGACCACGCCATCGCCCAGGCCGGCGCCAAGCTGATCGAGGTCGGCATTCCCGACCGCTTCTCCGGTGCCGGCGTACGCGATGCGCAGGTCTGGGAATACGACGCGGCGATCACCGACAAGACCGCCGCCGTCCTCTGGGTCGCGCAGGCGCATAGCGAGCCGACGCTGCCCGAGATCGTCGCTGTCGCGAAGCGCCGCGGCGTGCCGGTGATCGTCGATGCCGCCGGCCAGCTGCCGCCGGCAGAGAATCTGAAGAAGTTCATCGCCCAGGGCGCCGACCTTGTCGCCTTCTCCGGCGGCAAGGCGATCGGCGGGCCGCAGGCCTCCGGCATCCTCTGCGGCCGGCGCGACCTCATCCAGTCGGCGGCGCTGCAGCAGCTCGACCACGACACCTATTTCGAGCAGTGGACCCCGCCGGCCTCGCTCTTCGACAAGAGCAAGCTGGTCGGCTTCCCGGCGAGCGGCATCGGCCGCGCGTCGAAGTGCGGCAAGGAGGAGATCGTCGGCCTGCTGACCGCGCTCAAGTTCTTCCTCGAGGAGAACACCGAGGAGCGGCACAAGCGCCTGCTCGGCCTCTGCCAGGAGGTCGCCAACGGCCTCAAGGGCGTGAAGGGTGCGACCGTCACCCTCGTCGACAAGAAGTACAAGGGGGCGCCGGCAGTCGAGCTGACGGTGCACGAGGACGAGCTGGGCTTCTCGGCGCGCGACCTGGTAAAGCGCCTGCAGGACGGCAATCCCTCGGTGCATGCGAACCATGCGCGTGTCCGCGACGGCATGGTGGTGTTCGGCCCGACCTGCATGAAGCCGGGCGACCCGGCGATCGTGGTCGAGCGCGTCCGCGCCGAGCTGAAGGCGAAGTAGGGAACAATAGACGGCGGGCGTCAGCCCGCCGATTTCTGCAGGTCGAAGGTGTAGACCTTGTCGGCCTCGATCATGCCGAGCATGGTGTGGCCGCCGGCCTCGCACAGCGCGCGGAAATCGCCGACCGCGCCCGGGTCAGTCACAAGCACGCGGAGCCGGCCGCCGGGAGGCAGAGATTGAAGCGCCTTCCGTGCTTTCAGCACCGGCAGCGGACAGGTAAGGCCGCGCGCGTCGAGAGTGGTGACGTCCAACAGATGCTCCTGCGCGGCTACCGGGCCGCGCGACGATACGAGATCGCAGCTATATAGGATAAGGGCTAAGACTTGCCGAGGGGAGAGTCGTGGAAGAACTACAACCAAAATATGTAGTCCTTGCCATCGGCTTCGTGCTGGGACTGATATTCGGCGCCACCGTCCAGCGCAGCAACTACTGCACCATGGGCGCGATCTCCGACACCGTGCTGATGGGCGACACCCGCCGGTTGCGTGCCGGGCTGCTCTCGGTCGCGATCGCACTCATGGGCAGCCAGGCCCTGGACGCTCTTGGATTCGCGACTCTCTCGGCCTCGATCTACCGGACGCCCGCGCTCGGATGGGCGGGCGCGATTCTCGGCGGCACCGCCTTCGGCTTCGGCATGGTGCTCGCCGGCGGCTGCGGCAGCCGCATCCTGGTCCGCGCCGGCGCCGGCAACCTCAAAAGCCTGGTCGCGGTGATCGTCGTCGCCATCGCCGCGCTGATGACCTTGCGCGGTCTGGTCGCGGCGCTGCGCCAACCCTTCGAGCGCGCGACGCAGATCGACCTCCGTGGCATCGGCGCGGCGAGCCAAGGCCTTCCCGATCTGCTCGCGTACGCGACCGGACTCGGTAGCGGCTTCTGGCAGGGGGCGCTGACCTTGTTGCTCGGCCTCGGCGTCGCCGCCTGGGCGCTGTCCTCGCCGAGCCTGCGCCGCGACCGCAAGCTCTTGGTTGCCGCGATTCTCATCGGCCTCGTCATTCCCGCTGCCTGGGCCGCGACGAGCTGGGGTGCCAGCGATCCGTTCGAGACCATGCAGGTCTCCGGTCTCTCTTTCGTCGCGCCGATCGGAGAGGGGCTGCAGTACCTGATGTTCTTCACCGGCGCGAGCCTGAGCTTCGGCGCCGCCTCGGTCGGCGGCGTGATCGCCGGTGCGCTGATCGCAGCGCTCGCCTCGGGCCAGTTCCGCCTCGAAGGCTTTCGCGACACGCCCGACCTGCTGCGCCACATCGGCGGCGGCGCATTGATGGGCGTGGGCGGCGTGCTCGCGCTCGGCTGCACGATCGGCCAGGGGCTCTCCGGACTCTCGACGCTGGCGCTGGGATCCTTCATCTCCGTCGCCGCCATCGTCTTCGGCGCGGTGCTGGCGCTGCGCTGGCTCGAGGAAGGCAGCATGGCAGGCGCCCTCCGCGCGGTTTTCGGCCGCTCTTGATCGAGTCGCGTCGAGCCCTTAGATCAGAGGCCCAGTGCCATCCCCAGGAGATAAACAAAAATGACGGGCTTCGACGACCGCAAGAAGGACGCCGAAAAGAGGTTCCAGCTCGACGAAGAGATGCGCTTCAAGGTCAACGCTAGGCGCACCAAGCTTCTTGGGCTCTGGGTCGCCGGCCAGATGGGACTCTCGGGCGACGCCGCCGAGACTTATGCCAAGTCGCTGGTGATCGAGGACATGTCGAAGCCCGGCGATGACGACGTCGTCAGCAAGGCCATCGCCGACCTGAAGGGGAAAGGCATCGACATGACCGAGCACCGCATCCGCAAGGAGCTTGAGGAGTTCGGCAAGCAGGCGCGCGACCAGCTCATGAAGAGCTGAGCGCGATCCTCATCGCCGCAAAGAAAAAGCCCCGCGCGCGAGCGCGGGGCTTTTCTCTTGTATCGAACGCCGCTCAGCCGAACATTTCGCCGGTGATGCTGGCGTACCAGCCATCGGCATAGATCGCCTCCAGCTTGCGGTTCTCGTCGTCCCACTGGCGCGGGCTGACGCCGCCGGAGTCCGGCACCTCGATCAGGCGTTCCGCGGTGCCGCGATACACGCCGGCGACCGAGATCGCGTAGTCCTTGCCGACATGGCTGTAGCAGGTGTTGACCATCGACGCGGCCGGCACGGGTTTGCCCTGCAGCATCGAGGCGGCGGCGATCGCCGCGACCTTGCCCTGGCTGCTCGCGGCGAAGCCGGATTTCGGCATCGGAGCCGCGATCGTCGCGTCGCCGACCACGTGGATGCCCTTCACCAGCTTGGATTCGAAGCTCGAGGCATCGATCGGGCACCAGCCGGACTGGTCGGCGAGGCCTGAATCGCGCGCGATCTTCGCTGCCATCTGCGGCGGGATCACATTGGCGACCGCGGCCTTGTGCTGCTGGCCGAACTCGGTCTCCAGCGTCTTCGTGCGCGCATCGACCTTGACCACCTTGCCGTCCTTGCCAACCGGCACCCATTCGATCATGCCCGGATAGAGCTTCGCCCAGGCATCCTGGAACAGCGGCTGCTTGGAGAAGTTCTCCTTGGCATCGAGGATCAGGATCTTCGAGCGCGGCTTCGCGCCCTTGAGGTAGCTCGCGATCATCGAGACGCGTTCGTAAGGCCCGGGCGGGCAGCGGAACGGATTGGCCGGAGCGGCCATGACGAAGAGGCCGCCATCGGGCATCGCCTCGAGCTGACGGCGCAGCACGAGCGTTTGCTCGCCGGCGCGCCAAGCATGCGGCATCGTCTGCGCCGCCTTCTCGTCGTAGCCGGCGATGCCGTTCCAGCGGATGTCGATGCCGGGCGAGACGATCAGGCGGTCATAGGGAAGCATGCGGCCGCCGGCGAGGCGGACGCGCTTGCGGTCATGCTCGATCGCCGCCGCCGTGTCGTGGGCGACGGTGATGCCGGACTTGGCGAGCTTGTCGTAGCCGAAGCTGATCGAGTCGATCCTGCGCTGGCCGCCGATCACCAGGTTCGAGTAGGGGCAGGTGACGAAGCGCCGGCTCGGCTCGACCAGCGTGACCTGGAGCTGCGGCGAGGTCTTCTTCAGGTAGCGCGCCGCGGTGGCGCCGCCGAAGCCGCCGCCGATGACGACGACGCGTGCCGCGCCCTGGCCATAGGCGATCGCCGGCATGGCGAAGGAAGCGGAGACGCCGGCAACACCGGCGAGGAAGCGACGACGTGATTGAGTGGTCATCCGGGTCCTCCCTTAGCGCAGTCGCGAGAAGTGAAGGGCTAGACCGGCGATCTCCTCGTCGGTGTAGCCCTTGGCCAGGCGGTTCATCACCGTCGCCGGCCGGCTGCCGGCCTTGAAGGCCTTGAGCTGGTCGGCGAGGTAGCGCTCCTGCTGGCCCTTGAGGCCTGGAATACCGCCCGAGCCGTCCGCCGAGGCGCCGTGGCAGCCGGAGCAGGTGGCGGCGAGGATGGTGACATCAGCGTTCTGCGCAAAGGCGGGCGCAATGGCCAGAACCGATATGCCCAGAATTATTGTGTATAACTTCATTTTACCCCCTGAATGATCTTGTGGATCATAGGCCGCTCCCTCCCGGACGGCGAGGGCAATCTTAGCACGCTGGCAAGACAGCCCTGCGCGACTATGATCCGGCCCCTTCGCCGACCCGAGAGAGGCCGTCTTCGACATGAGCAGCGCGCGTCGTTCCACCGTCGTCTTCGATCTCGGCGGCGTCCTCCTCGACTGGAACCCGCGCTACCTCTACCGCAAGCTCATCCCGGACGAGGCCGAATGCGAGCGCTTCCTCGCCGAGGTCTGCCACCCCGAATGGAACATCGCGCAGGATGGCGGGCGCAGCTTCGCCGATGCCAAGGCCGAGGCGATCGCGCGCCACCCCGACAAGGCCGACCTCATCCGCGCCTGGCTTCCGCGTTTCGCCGAGATGATCCCGCAGGCCGTCCAGGGCACGGTCGATATCCTGGAGCGGCTGCATGCGAGCGGCGTCCCGCTCTACGCACTGACCAATTTCTCGCGCGAGACCTTTCCCCCGACCTTCAAGCGCTTTGCCTTTTTCCAGCGCTTTCGCGGCATCGTCGTCTCCGGCGACGAGCGCATGCTGAAGCCCGAAGCGCGCATCTATCAGCTTCTCTGCTCGCGCTACGGCGTCCGCCCTGAAGATGCCGTTTTCATCGACGACTCTCCGAAGAATGCGGAGGGAGCCACCGCCGTCGGCATCCACGGTATCCACTTCCGCAACCCGGCCCAGCTCGAGCAGGAGCTGCGGTCACTCGGATTTCTCTGAAATTGCTTCGAACCGTCTCGCGAGTCTCCACGACACACCCCTGAAGGTCTCACTTTCAGGAGCCCAAAATGGGCAAGCGCGTGTGGACAGATGAGATGCGCGAGCAGGTACGCACCCTTTTCACGCAAGACGGACTGAGCTACGGCCAGATCTCGCACCGTCTCGGCATGAGCCGGGACGTAGTCGCGGGCTTGGTCAATCGCATGAAGCTGACCGGCCAGGGCCGCAACGCGGCGCATGGCGGGCACAAGAAGCGCAAGCTGACGGCGGAGCTGCAGGAACAGCAGGTGCCGCTCAAGGCCGCCTCCAACAGCCTGATCGACCTCGGCCGCGCCTGCTGCGCCTGGCCAATCGGCGATCCCAAGAACGCGGATTTCCACTTCTGTGGCACGCCGACCGACAGTCGGAGCCCCTACTGCCTTGCTCATCGCGAGAAGGCCTATTCGGCTTCGGAGCCCAAGCGCGAGCGCGCGGCCGAAGAACGTCGCGACCGACGCGTTCCCTGGGCGGCCTGAACTGGCTAGACGTCACCCGCGTCGGGGCGCGTGAGGACTTCGCGCTTCCCGACGTGGTTGGCGGCCGAGACCAGACCCTCGGCCTCCATGCGCTCCACCAGCCGCGCGGCGCGGTTGTAGCCCAGCTGCAGGTGGCGCTGGATGAAGCTGGTCGAGCACTTGCGCTCGCGGATGACCAGTGCCACCGCCTGATCGTAGAGCGCATCGCCTGAGCCTTCGCCTTCCTCGC
This sequence comes from Alphaproteobacteria bacterium, assembly GCA_016869375.1. Taxonomy (GTDB): domain Bacteria; phylum Pseudomonadota; class Alphaproteobacteria; order SHVZ01; family SHVZ01; genus SHVZ01. The sequence goes on from VGEH01000010.1 coordinate 28,527, forward strand.
CGCCCATGGCGCCGAAGGCGGCCTCTTCTTCCGGGTCTTCGGTCACCGCTTCCACATATTCGGGCTGGCCCTGCGCCTTCAGGAAGCGCACCACGTCCTCGACCTCGCCGTCCGAGACGAACGGCCCGTGCACGCGCGTGATGCGCCCGCCGCCGGCCATGTAGAGCATGTCGCCCTGGCCCAGCAGCTGCTCGGCGCCCTGCTCGCCCAGGATGGTGCGGCTGTCGATCTTGGAGGTGACCTGGAAGCTGATGCGGGTCGGGAAGTTCGCCTTGATCGTGCCGGTGATGACGTCGACCGAAGGCCGCTGCGTCGCCATGATGATATGGATGCCGGCGGCGCGCGCCATCTGCGCCAGGCGCTGGATCGCCCATTCGATGTCCTTGCCTGCCACCAGCATCAGGTCGGCCATCTCGTCGACGACCACCACGATGTAGGGCAAGGCGACGAGGTCGAGCGTCTCGTCCTCGAACACCGGCTTGCCGGTATCGGCATCGAAGCCGGTCTGCACCCGGCGCGTGATCATCTCGCCTTTGGCCTTCGCCTCCTCTACGCGCGCATTGTAGCCGTCGATGTTGCGCACGCCGAGCTTCGACATGGAGCGGTAGCGGTTCTCCATCTCGCGCACCGCCCATTTGAGCGCGACCACCGCCTTCTTGGGATCAGTGACGACCGGCGCCAGCAGATGCGGGATGCCGTCATAGACCGAGAGCTCGAGCATCTTCGGATCGACCATGATGAAGCGGCAGTTCTCGGGCGGGAGCCGGAACAGCAGCGACAGGATCATGGTGTTGATCGCGACCGACTTGCCCGAGCCGGTGGTGCCGGCAACGAGCAGATGCGGCATGCGCGCGAGATCGACGACAACAGGCGCGCCGCCGATATCCTTGCCTAATTTCAGCGGCAGGCGGCCGCCGGTGCGGTCATAGGCCTCGGTGCCGAGCAGCTCGCGGAGGAAGACAGTCTCGCGGCTGGAATTCGGCAGCTCGATGCCGATGACGTTGCGCCCGGGGATGACGGCGACGCGCACGGAAAGCGCGCTCATCGAGCGCGCGATGTCGTCGGCAAGGCCGATCACGCGCGAGGACTTGATGCCGGGCGCGGGCTCCAGCTCGTAGAGCGTGACCACGGGACCGGGCCTGACCTTCACGATCTGGCCTTTGACGCCGAACTCCTGCAGCACGGATTCGAGCAGCCGCGCATTCTCCGAAAGCGCGTTCTCGTCGAGCTTGGCGACCGGGCCAGCCTTCGCCGGCGAGAGCAGATCGACCGGCGGCAGGCGGTAGTCGCCGCCGGCCTCATCGAGCGCGAGGCGCGACTGGCGGCGCGCTTCCGACTTCTTCGGTGCCGCCGCCTTGGCCGCAACCAGCGGCTCGGCCCGCGCCGGCTTCGCCTCGGCTTCGGCAGCGCGATCGAGCACTAAGGGCGGCGGATCGGCTTCCTCGTCCTTGTCCTCGGCTAAGGGCCGGATCGCGAGCTTGGGCTCGACCCGCTTCGCCGACGTCTTCGAGAGCGACGTCGCCTTGCGGTAGCCGGCCTGCGCAGCACGGCTGCCGGCCTTGCCTCCCCAGACGCCGAGCTTCCAGGCGGCGCGGCCGCCGACTGCGATACCCTTGCCGCTGCTTTGCGCCAGCGACACCCAGTCTCCGACCGAGAGGCCGAAGGCGACGGCGGCGAGCGGCACGGCGAGCGAGGCGGCACCAGCCGAGACCAGGCTGGTCGCGGCGAGCCCGCCCCAGGGCGGAACCCAGGCGATCAGCTTTCCGACAATCAGCTGGCCGACGATACCGCCGAGCCTGAGCTCGGCGAGCTCCGGCCAAAGCAGCGTCGCCGGCAGAAGCGTTAGCGCGACCGAGACCGCCAGCGTCGCCGCCGGCAACGCCGTCAGACGAAGCCAGAAGCGCGTGACCGGACGATGCAGAAGGAAGCGGAGGCCCCAGACGAACACGACGAGCGCCATGCCGAGCCCAGCTGCGCCGAGCCCCTGCACCAGCACATCGGCGGTGTTGGCGCCGATTGTACCAAGCGGATGCGCGATCGGCCGGTCGACGGCGACGCTGAAGGAGCGGTCGCCCGGCACGTAGAAGAGGATGCAGGCGGCGAGGAACAGGCCGACGAGGACGAGCCCGGTGCCGAGGATCTCCTGGGTCCGCCGCTTGAGGAAGACCTCGGCGCCTTCGGGGAGGAAGCCTGCCTCGGCGACCATCACAGCACCTGCGTCATGAGCTTGAGCGCCGTTTCCATCATCGGCTGGTCATAGACCATGGCGACGCGGATATAGGGCTGGCCGTGGTTCTTGCCGGTGTGGTCGGGCCAGGACATGAAGCCGCCCGGCAGCACGCGGATACCGGCTTCGCCCCAGAGCTTCTTCGCCGCCTCAGCGCCGTCGCCGACATCGAGCCAGAGATAGAATCCACCATCGGGCCGGTAATAGCCGAAGCGCCCGTCCAGCACTTTGTCGGCGATGTCGAAGTTGCGGCGATAGATCTCGCGGTTTGCGTCGACATGCGCCTCGTCCGACCACAGCCGCGTCGCCGCCGCGAGCGTCGGCTGGCTCATGCCGGCGGCACCGTAGTTGAGCACGTTGACGAAGGCCTGGACGGACTCCGCCGGGCCGCAGACGAAGCCGGAGCGAAGCCCCGGCGCGCTGGAGCGCTTTGAGAGCGAATGCGCGATGACGACGTTATCCAGGCTGCCGCCCAGGGCAGCGCAGGCTTCGAGCGCGCCCGGCGGCGGCACCTTGTCGTAGATCTCGGCGTAGCACTCGTCGACCACGAGCAGGAAGTCGTGCCGGCGCGCCAGCTCGACCGCGCGCTTGAGATAGTCGAGGCTCGCGACCGTTCCTTGAGGATTGACCGGCGTGCAGAGATAGAACAGCGCCGCGCGCTCGAGATCGCTCTTGGCGATCGCATCGAGATCGGGAAGGAAGCCCGTCTCCTTGCGCGCCGGCAAGTAGACGAGATCGGCGCCGGCGATCAGCGCCGCCCCGGTATAGACGTGGTAGGAGGGGTTCGGGATCAGGCAGGCCGGCTTCTTGCCGGCCTTGGTCTCCGGCACCGCGAACAGCGCCGCCATGAACAAGCCCTCGCGCGAGCCCGGCACCGGCAGGATGTGCTTGTCCGCGTTCACCATGCCTTGCGGCAACTTGTATCGGCGCGTCAGCCAGGCGGCGACCGCCTTCCGGAACTCCGGCGTGCCCGAATGATCGGTGTAGCGGTTCCACTTGTCGGCGTTCTTCGCCATCTCCTCCGCGATGAAGGCCGGAGGCTGGTTCTGCGGCTCGCCGACCGACAACAGGATCGGCGCCCGGTTGCTCTTGGGCTGGATCGGGGTCAGCAGCTCGTGGAGCTGGCGGAAGGCATAATCCTTGAGCGGATCGAGGCGGCTGTTGGTCATCGATCTCGGGGTTCAGAAGGCCCAAACGGCATTGGCGAGCAATGCCCGCGACTTACAGTATATAGCTGAAGCGCGGTGTCAGGACCACAAAATCCTGAGAATCCTTAGAGTTCGAGCCCCTCATGGGCCGGCTGGCCGCCGGTCCTCGCCTCTTCCCCCTCCGGGAAGGTCGGGCGGATACGTTTCAGGATGATGTCGCCCTCCGGGGTGACCCGGGGCGGCTCGAACATCGGCATCTGATCGACCAGCCGGCGGATGCCTTCCAGGATGCGCCGCGCGCCTTCGCTGATGATGTCGGGTGCGCTCGGCGCCTCGAGAGAGAGCGGCGGCGGAGGCTCGGACTGCTGGGCCGAGACCGGCGCGGCCGCAAGCGCGAAAGCGAGGATCAAGGCGGGTGCGCGAGACATGGCGGAAGTCCTTTCCGCCTAAGCGTCGCGCAGCATTGGGGCAGCTTTTTGGCCGAGCGCGTGCCAGGTGCCGATCAGGCCGAGCAGCACCGTCAGCACGACCGAGAGCGACGCCGAGCCCGCTACCGCGGTCAGCGAGAAGACGAAGTCGCTGCGCATCGGGAAGACCAGGATGGCCCAGCCGGCGACGGTGCCGGCCACCGCGGCGATCGCAGCGATGACGAGGCCAAGCAGGCCGAATTCGAGCAGATAAGCGCCCAGCACCTCAGCGCGCCGCGCGCCCAGCACCTTGAGCACGACCGCATCCTTCACGCGCCGGCGATGGCCGGCGGCGACCGCGCCGGCGAGGACCAGCGTGCCGGCGGCAAGCGTCACCGCGGCAGTGACGCGGACGGCGAAGGCGATGCCTTCAAGGATGCGGTTGGCGGCGTCGATCGCATCTTTCACGCGCACCGCCGAGACGTTGGGGAAGTCCTTGCCCAGCGCCGCGAGCAGCTTCCCCTCCTCCTGTGCCGAGGCGAGATGCACGGTGGCAAGATGCGTCTGCGGCGCGCGGTCGAGCGCGCCGGGCGCGAAGATGAAGGTGAAGTTCATCGACAGCGTGCCCCAGTCGATCTCGCGCAGCGAGGCGATCTCGGCCTCGATCACGCGGCCGAGAACGTTGAGGCCGATGCGGTCGCCGATGCCGATGCCGAGCCCGCGCGCGATGTTGACGTCCATCGAAACGAGCGGCGGTCCGGAATAGTCGGCCGGCCACCACTTGCCTTCAACGAGGCGCGCATTCGCCGGGATCTGCCGCGCATAGGAGAAGCCGCGGTCGCCCCGCAGCGCCCAGGCCGCACCGGGCTCCACCTTCACTTGATCGGCGGGCACGCCATTCACGCTGGCGACGCGGCCGCGGATCATCGGTGTGCGCGAGAGGTCGCTGGCGCCCGGCGTCGCTGTGACGAGTCGGTCGAAAGCCTCGGCCTGATCGGGCTGGATGTCGATGAAGAAGAAGGTCGGCGCGCGCTCCGGCAGGCGCTCGTTCACCTGGCGGTCGAGGTTGCGCTCGATCAGCGCGACCGCGACCAGCACGGTGAGCCCGAGACCGAGCGAGAGCGCCAGCGCCCCCATCGGCGAGCCCGGCCGCGTCAGGTTGGCGAGCGCGAGGCGGAGCAGCGGACGGCTCGGCCGTCCGGCGCGGCGAGCCAGCGCCGCGATCGCGGTCGCGGTGCCGTAGAAGAGGAAGACCGAGCCGATCGAGCCCAAGAGGAACCACAGCGCGAGCCAGCGATCCTGCGCCGTCGCCACCATCAGCAGGCTGAGCGCGACGAAAGCAGCAGCGGTACCGATGACCGGAAGCCAGCCGGGAAAACGCCTGGGCGGCGAGATCTGGGCGCGGAAGAGATCGCCCGGCGCGACCTGCGAAGCACGCGCCAACGGCACGAAGGCAAAGGCGAGCGTGGTGAAGAGGCCGCAGGCGGCGGCAACCGCGAGCGGCTGCCAGTAGAGGCCGACCTTCGCCTGGATCGGCAGCACGGCAGCCAGAGCCTGGCCGAAGATCATCGGCGTGATCGCGCCTAGCGCGAGGCCGGCAAGGATGCCGCCCGTCGCCATCACCAGGACGAGGATCAGGTAAGTGGTGAAGGCGAGACGCGCCGGCGCGCCGAGTGCCTTCAACGTCGCGATCGCCGGGAGCTTGCCGTCGAGGTAGCTCCGGACCGCGTTGCCGACGCCGACGCCGCCGACAAGCAGCGCCGTGAGGCCGACCAGCGTCAAGTATTGGCCAATGCGTTCGAGGAAGCGTCGCAATCCAGGCGCCGCCTCGTCGAAGGCGCGGATACGCCAGCCCGCCTGCGGCTGCTCGGCGCTCGCCGCCTCGCGCAGCGCCGGCACGGTGATGCCGGGCGCGAGCATAAGGCGGTATTCGTGGCGGACGAGGCTTCCGGGCAACAGCAGTCCGGTCGCCTGCAGCGTGTCGAAGGAGACGAGGACGCGCGGGCCGAAGGTGAAGGCGCCGGTCGCCTTGTCGGGCTCGCGCGAGAGGAGCGCGCGGATCTCGAGCGTGACGTCGCCGACCGAGAGCGTGTCGCCGGGGCCGATGCCGAGACGCGAAGCCAAGGTCGGCTCGATCGCCGCGCCGCGTCCGGCAAGCACCTGGGAGAGCGACTGCTCGGGCTCGAAGGCGAGCGTACCGATCAGCGGATAGGCAGCATCGGCGGCCTTGAGCTCGACCAGCGTGCGATCCGCGCCGCCCGGCTTCACCGCCATCGCGCGCAGCTCGGCGACGTGAGACAGCCTGCCGAAGCGCGCGAGGAAGTCGCGCTCTCCATCGGTCACATCGCGCTGGATCAGCTGGACCTCGACATCGCCGCCGAGGATGGCGCGTGCATCGCCGGCGAGCCCCGCCATCAGCGAGGCCGTCACCGAGCCGACCGCGGCGATGGCGCCGACGCCGAGCGCGAGACAGGCGAGGAAGAGCCGGAAGCCCTTAAGACCGCCGCGCAGCTCACGGCGCACGAAGCGGAGCGCGAGGGAGAGCATCAGGCGAGCGCGCCGACGTTCTCGCTGACGACCTTGCCGTCGGCGAGACGGATGATGCGGTCCGCGCGGTTGGCGAGCTCCGGGTCGTGGGTGATTAGCATCAAAGTGGAGCCGGTGGCGCGGCGGCGCTCGAACAGCAGCTCGATGATCTGGTGGCCCGTGTCGCCGTCGAGATTGCCGGTCGGCTCGTCGGCGAGGATGAGCGACGGCTTGGCAACCACGGCGCGCGCGATGGCGACGCGCTGCTGCTCGCCGCCGGAAAGCTGGTCGGGATAGTGTTCCAATCGATGGCCGAGGCCGACGGAGCGCAGCGCCTCGCCCGCCGCATCGAAGGCATCGTCGCGGCCGGCAAGCTCGAGCGGCACGGCAACGTTTTCCAGCGCCGTCATGGTCGGCACGAGACGGAAACTCTGAAAAACGATGCCGACATGCTTGCGCCGGAGCAGCGCGAGCCCATCTTCATCGAGCGTCGAGAGTTCATGACCCGCGAGAGAGATTCGCCCCGCACTGACGCGCTCAAGCCCGGCCACCACCATCATCAGCGTCGACTTGCCGGCGCCGGAAGGGCCGACCACAGCCACCGCCTCGCCGCGTCCGATCGAAAGATCGATGCCGCGCAGGATGTTGACGGGTCCGATGGTGCTGGGCAGGCTGACCTGCACGCCCGCAAGTTCGAGCAGAGCACCATTGGCGGAAGCATCGGTCATCGGGCGGTTCCGGGGGGACTTTCGAGTGCGGATTGAATGCGGCCGATGGGCCGGTACCGAAATGAAAGGTGGTCCCTTGCAGAGGATTGTCAACGGATTGAGGGCCGCGCTCGCGGCCTTGTGCCTGCTTCTTGGGCAAACGGCCGTTCATGGAAGCGCGGATGCCGCGCCGGCACGCGTGCTGATGCTGGGCGACAGCCTGACGGCCGGCTATGGGCTGCCGGTGCCCGACTCCCTGCCCTCGCAGCTCGAAGCCGTACTCAAGGGCCAAGGGCTCGACGTCGCCATCCTCAATGGCGGCGTCTCGGGCGACACCACCGCGGGCGGCCTCGCGCGCCTCGACTGGGCGCTCTCCGACAGCCCGGACTACGCGCTGGTCGCGCTCGGCGCCAATGACGCGCTGCGCGGCCTGAGCCCGGAGAAAGCCTACGAGAATCTCGACGCGATCATCGGCAAGCTGAAGGCGAAGAACGTCAGGGTGATGATCCTCGGCATGCTGGCGCCGCTCAATCTTGGGAAGGAATACCGCGAGAGCTTCGCCGGCATCTTCCCGAAGCTCGCGGAGAAGCATCGCGTGCCCCTCTATCCATTCCTGCTCGACGGCGTCGCACTCGATCCTAAGCTGAACCAGCGCGACGGCATCCATCCCAACGCCGAGGGGGTGAAGATCATCGCCGGGCGCCTGGCGCCGCTGGTGAAGCAGCTGCTGGAGACGCCGCCGGGATGAGCGCATTCGTTTCGTCCCACGCCGCCGACGACGATGCCGACGAAGCGGTGACGCTGACGCTGGCCGGCCTCCCGCCGCTGCCGCAGGGCGCCAATATCGGCTTCGTCTATGCGACCGACAGCTTCGCCGCGGAACTTCCCTCGCTGGTCGGGCGGCTGCGCGAGGCGACCGGCGTCAAGGAGTGGGTGGGGACAGTCGGCCTCGGCGTCAGCGCTACCTCGGCCGGCTATTTCGACCGGCCGGCGCTATCGGTGATGGTCGGCGCTCTGCCTGAGAATTCCTTTCGCGTCTTCTCCGGCCTCGAGCGCGGCATGGAGGATTTCCGCCGCAAGCATGGCGCATGGATCGCCGAGAAGCAGCCGGCCTTCGGTATCGTCCACGCCGATCCGCGCAACCCGAAAACGCCGGAGTTGGTAACGCAGCTCGCCGACGAGCTTCCCTGCTATCTCGTCGGCGGGCTCACCTCCTCGCGCAGCCGTCATGCGCAGGTGGCCGGCGCGGGCGCCGGCGCGGCCGAGGGCGGAATCTCCGGTGTGCTCTTCGCCGGCGATGTCGCCGTCGCCTGCGGCTTGAGCCAGGGCTGCTCACCGATCGGCCCGTCGCGCGGCGTGACCGACGCCGAGGCCAACATCATCAAGACGATCGAGGGCAAGCCCGCGGTCGATGCGCTGAAGGCCGATCTCGAGTCCGCCGGCCAGGTGCTCGCCCAGGCGCTGCACGTCGCGCTCTCGGTGCCGGGATCCGACACCGGCGATTTTCTCGTGCGCAACCTGCTCGGGGTCGACCCGGAGAAGGGCTGGATCGGCATCGGCGACCACGTGAGCGCCGGTGACCGCGTCATGTTCTGCCGCCGCGATCCGAAGAGCGCGGGCGAAGATCTCGAGCGCATGCTGAAGCGCCTCAAGGCTCGCCGAAACGCCGTCCCTGCGGCCGGCCTCTACTACTCCTGCGTCGCACGCGGCCCGTACCTCTTCGAGGGCGAGTCGACCGAGGCCGAGATGATCGCCGACATGCTCGGCGCCTTCCCGCTCACCGGCTTCTTCGGCAATGGCGAGATCTCGTCGAGCCGCCTCTATGGCTACACTGGCGTTCTTGCTTTGTTCGAATGACGCGCTGCGCCGAAATGCCCGTTCCCCCTGTCGTTTACATCCCCCTGGCCCCCTGCTAGAAACCGCGCGCCGGCGGCGGACGGGTCGCCTCCGGGACCGGGCTTCGCGCCCCCGGGGCGATTAGGGGTCTCATCGCATGAAGGTCATGACGGGCAATAGCAATCGGCCACTGGCCGAGGCGATCTGCGCGTATCTGAACCTGCCCCTGGTCAAGGCGTCGATAAAGCGCTTCAACGACCAGGAAGTCTTCGCCGAGATCCACGAGAACATCCGCGGCGAGGACGTGTTCCTCGTGCAGTCGACCTCGTTCCCGGCCAACGACCACCTGATGGAGTTGCTGGTCGCGATCGACGCACTCCGGCGCTCCTCCGCCCGCCGCATCACCGCGGTGATGCCCTATTACGGCTATGCGAGGCAGGACCGGAAGTCGGGTCCGCGCACGCCGATCTCGGCCAAGCTGGTGGCCAATTTGATCACCACCGCGGGCGCCGACCGCGTTCTGACCATGGATCTGCACGCAGCCCAGATCCAGGGCTTCTTCGACATCCCGCTCGACAACCTCTTCTCCGCCCCCGACTTCGTGAAGGACATCCAGCAGCGCTATGACGGCGCCGAGCTGACAGTGGTCTCTCCGGATGTCGGCGGGGTCGCTCGCGCTCGCGCTGTCGCCAAGCGGCTCGAATGCGACCTCGCCATCATCGACAAGCGGCGCGAGCGCGCCGGCGTCTCCGAAGTCATGCATGTGATCGGCGACGTGAAGGGCCAGCGCTGCATCCTGATCGACGACCTGGTCGATTCCGGCGGCACGCTCTGCAACGCCGCCGAGGCCTTGATGGCCGAGGGCGCCACCGGCGTCTCCGCCTACTGCACCCATGGCGTGCTCTCGGGCACGGCGGTCGACCGCATCGCCAAGTCGCCGCTCGAAGAGATGGTCATCACCGACACGATCGCCGCGACCGAGGCGGTCCGAAGCTCCCGCAACATCCGCCAGCTACCGATCGCGCACCTCGTCGCCGAGGCGATGCGGCGGATCAGCGAGGAACGTTCCGTTTCGAGCCTTTTCGACTAGAATCACCGAGATTCCGGCAGCGGCACCCCTGGAGGCCGCGTCGGATGTTGAGAGGGCCATCCCGGCCCATTGAGTTCTGACCAAGGAGTAGACGTGACATGGCTGAGACTGTGACCCTCGCCGCCCAGCGGCGAGACCGGGCCGGAAAGGGGGCCGCCCGGGCAACCCGTCGTAGCGATCGGGTTCCCGGCGTCATCTACGGCGACAAGAAGCCCCCCATCATGATCAGTGTCGAGCAGCGCGCCCTGGAGCGCGTCGCCGGCAAGGAAAGCTTCTTCGCCAAGCTGGCGACCGTGACCGTCGACGGCGAGAGCTTCAAGGTGCTGCCGCGCGAAGTGCAGCTGGATCCTGTCAGCGACCGGCCGATCCATGCCGACTTCCTGCGCGTGGGTCCGAAGACCCGCATCACCGTCGCGGTGCCGATCCACTTCGAGAACGAGGCGGCATCCCCGGGCCTGAAGCGCGGCGGCGTGCTCAACGTCGTCCGCCATGCGGTCGAGGTCTACTGCCTCGCCGATGCGATCCCGGAGCTCTTCACCGCTGACCTGACCGGCCTCGACATCGGCGACTCGATCCACATCAGCCATGTGAAGCTGCCGGAAGGCGTGAAGCCGACGATCGCCCGCGACTTCACCATCGCCTCGGTCGCCGCTCCGACGGTCTACGTCGAAGAGGCGCCGGTCGCCGCTGCCGCCGCCGCCGAAGGCGAGGCTGCTGCCGGGGCCGAAGGCGCCGCTGCTCCTGCCGCCGGTGCGGCGGGTGCCGCGCCTGCCGGAGGCGATGACAAGAAGCCCGCGCAGAAGAAGTAAAGACCGGACGTCATGTGGCTCTTCGCCGGTCTGGGCAATCCCCGGCCGGGAGACGCCGGCAACCGCCACAATATCGGTTTCATGGCGGTCGACCGCATCCATGCCCGCCACGGCTTCCAGCCGTGGCGGGCTCGTTTTCGCGGCCTTGCTTCCGACGGATCGATCGGCGGGGAGAAGGTGCTGCTGCTGAAGCCGCTCACCTATATGAACCTGTCGGGCGAAGCGATCGGCGAGGCGGCGCATTTCTTCAAGATCCCGTCCGAGCAGGTCATCGTCTTCTACGACGAGATCGACCTTCCGCCCGGACGCGTGAAGGTGAAGAAGGGCGGCGGCGCCGGCGGCCATAACGGCATCCGCTCGACCATGTCCTCGATCGATCCCGATTTCTGGCGCATCCGCCTCGGCGTCGGCCATCCGGGCCACAAAGACCTCGTCCATGCCTGGGTGCTCAACGACTTCGCCAAGACCGACCGCGAGTGGCTGGAAAAGCTGCTCGATGTTGTCGCAGCCGAGGTCCCGCTTCTTGTCGAAGGCCGCGACGGCGAATACATGAACCGCTGCACCATCGCGCTTTTCCCGCCGCGGCCGAAGCCGCCGCGCAAAGACCCTCCCCCCAAGACCGAGCCAGAGACCTGACATGGGCTTCAACTGCGGCATCGTCGGCCTGCCCAATGTCGGCAAGTCGACGCTCTTCAACGCGCTGACGGAGACCGCGGCGGCCGCCGCCGCCAATTATCCGTTCTGCACGATCGAGCCGAATGTCGGCCGCGTGCCGGTGCCCGATCCTCGTCTCGATACGCTGGCGAAGCTCGGCAAGTCGCAGAAGATCGTTCCGACCTCGCTCGAATTCGTCGACATCGCCGGCCTCGTGCGCGGCGCCTCGAAGGGCGAAGGCCTCGGCAACCAGTTCCTCGGCAACATCCGGGAGGTCGACGCGATCGTCCATGTGCTGCGCTGCTTCGAATCCTCCGACATCACCCATGTCGAGGGCTCGATCGATCCGCTGCGCGACGCGGAGACGGTCGAGACCGAGCTGATGCTGTCCGACCTCGACTCGCTCGAACGCCGCGTCAACGCCGACCAGAAGAAGGCGCGCGGCGGCGAGAAGGATGCGAAGGAGCGCCTCGCCATCGCCGAGCGCGTGCTGGAGGCGCTCCGCGCCGGCAGGCCCGCGCGCACCGTCGCCAGGTCCGACGACGACCGTAAGGCGATCAAGGGCCTGCAGCTCCTGACCTCGAAGCCGGTGCTCTACGTCGCCAATGTCGAGGAATCCTCTGCCGCAACCGGCAACAGCATCTCGGCCAAGGTCGATGCGATGGCGAAGGAGCAGGGCGCGGCCTCCGTCGTGATCTCGGCGGCGATCGAGGCCGAGGTGGCCCAGCTCAGCGACCCGGCCGAGCGCAAGGTCTTCCTCGACGATCTCGGCCTCGAAGAGACAGGCCTGGCGCGCGTCATCCGCGCCGGCCACAAGCTTCTCGACCTCAACACCTTCTTCACCGTGGGGCCAAAGGAGGCGCATGCCTGGACCGTGCGCAACGGCGCCAAGGCGCCGGAAGCGGCGGGGGTCATCCACACCGACTTCGAGCGCGGCTTCATCCGCGCCGAGACCATCGCCTATGACGACTTCGTTTCCTGCGGCGGCGAGCAGGGCGCCAAGGATGCCGGCAAGATGCGGGTCGAGGGCGCCGAGTACCAGGTGAAGGACGGCGACATCCTGCTCTTCCGCTTCAACGTCTAGGACGGGAACACGGTGTCGCTGGAGGCAAGGCCCGACACCCGTTCGTCGTTGACGCTGCCGCTTCTCGTCGCCGGCTTCGCCGTCTTCCTCTGGGGCCTGACGCCGGTCGCGACCAAGGTCGCGGTCGATGTCGTCGATCCCGTCGTCGTCGCCATCCTGCGCATGAGCCTCGCCGGTGTCGTCGCGTGGCCCGCGATCCTGCTCTTGCGCTTAAGCCCGCCGAAGACACGCCAGCTGCTCATGCTGCTCGGCATCTCGTGCCTGACCGGCATGATCCTCTTCCCGCTGATGTTCACGGTCGGCCAGGGGATGACCTCCGCCTCTCATTCCGCGCTGATCCTGACGGTGCAGCCGATCTTCACCGGACTCGTCGCCGCGACGGTCGATCACCGCTGGCCGGGCCGCCGCTGGTGGCTCGGCTCGGCGATCGCGCTCTCGGGCGAGATCGTGCTCGTCTCCAGCCATATCGGCGGCATCGGCGAGGCCTCGCTGCTCGGCGATGCGATCGTGATCACCGCCGGCTTCATCGCCTCGATCGGCTATGTCGCCGGCGGCAGGCTGCAGCAGCAGGGCTATCCGGCGTTGTCGGCGACGCTGTGGTCGGTCGCTATCGCCAGCTTGGTGCTGGCGCCGCTGCTGCCCTTCCTGATCTCGCTCGAGACGCTCGCCGCGGCTCCATCCATCGGATGGCTCGGCATGGCGCATCTCGCCCTCGGCTCCACGCTGGCCGCCTATGTCGCGTGGTACTGGGCGCTGGGCGTCGGCGGCATCGGCCGCGTCGGGCTCATGCAGTTCCTCCAGACACCGACCGCCGTGCTCGCCGCGCTTCTCCTGCTCGGAGAGCCGCTGACCCTGTCGCTGGTCGTCTCCGGCATCACCATCATCGCCGGCGTCTACATCGCCCAGAGGCGCTGAGCTATAGTCCGGCCCCTTGGCTGCTCACGGGGAGACCGGCATGGCGGAGACGATCAAGCTCACGGCGTCGGACGGGCATAAACTTGATGCCTATGTCGCGCAGCCGGCGGGCAAGCCGCGCGGCGGCCTCGTCGTCATCCAGGAGATCTTCGGCGTCAACCAGCACATGCGGAAGGTCGCCGACGGCTTCGCCGCCGACGGCTACCTCTGCGTGACGCCGGCGTTGTTCGACCGCGTGAAGCCGGGCATCGAGCTCGGCTACGGCCCCGACGACATTCCCGCCGGCCGCGACACCCGCCAGAAGCTGGCGCTCGACGACGTGCTGAAGGACCTCAAGGCCGCCTGCGGCACCGCGGGCTCCGCCGGCCGGGTCGGTGTCGTGGGCTACTGCTGGGGCGGCTCGCTCGCCTTCGTCTCGGCGACGCGTCTCGGCGTGCAGGCGGCCTCCGGCTACTACGGCGGTGCCATCGTGCCCCACAAGGACGAGAAGCCGACCTGCCCGACCATCCTGCATTTCGGCGAGCGCGACAAAGGCATCCCACTGACCGATGTCGAGATCATCCGAAAGGCGCGACCGGACGTGCCGATCTACATCTATCCTGCCGACCACGGCTTCAACTGCGACGAGCGCGCGAGCTAGGAGCCGGTCTCGGCCAAGATCGCGCGCGAGCGCACGCTGGACCTGTTCCGCAAGCACGTCGGCTGACGCCCGACACGCGCGCAGCAGAAAGGGCGCGGAGCTTAGCTCCGCGCCCTTCGCTCTTGGCGACGCCGACTACACTTTCGGCGTCCAACTAAGAAGGAGTACGAGTCGATTAGCTCGTGGCCGGACCTTTCCAGTCGGTCGACGTACCGACGACCATCGGCGACGGGTTACCGCTGCCGGTTGGACCGGCCACTAAGTCGTAGCCGATGCGCCAGTCGGCCGCCCGGACACGCTGCGCCTGCGAGCCGGCAACGGCGTCGCCCTGCAGCGTCACCATGCCGTTGAGACGAGCCATGTTGATGGAGCCACCGGCCGCTGTACCGCTGCCCGCGGTGCCACTCATCGTGGCTGTTGTAGAGGACATCGTGCCGGATCCGACGGTGAACAGCGCCTGGATCGTGCGGCTGCTCTCGATTTTCTTCAGGACTTCGGTCCCGGTGTCCGTGATCGGACCGAAGAAGGCCCAGCAGGCGAGGCATGCTGCGGCAAGACGTTTGCAGGTGCTACAGCGCATAGCGTCGAACTCCTAGGTTCTCCCCATTTGCCCCAATTTCACCCTGTCACAACGATATCCGCGATCTGTGAAGGTTCAATGAAAATCAGTGGACGATTTTTCGCCACCTCGGTGACCGGCAAAGAAAGCAAAAAGGGCGCGGAGCCAAGCTCCGCGCCCTTCGCATTTGGAGACGCCGTTGTTACTGCGCGGCGACGGCGACGCCCTTGTCCTTGAGCAGGCCTTCGAGCTCGCCGGTCTCGTGCATCTCGCGGACGATGTCGCAGCCGCCGACGAACTCGCCCTTCACATAGAGCTGGGGAATGGTCGGCCAGTTGGCGAAGGCCTTGATGCCTTCGCGGATCTCCGGGTCGGTCAGCACGTTGACGCCCTTGAACTTGACGCCGACCTGGCTCAGCACCTGGACGACCGCGGCGGAGAAGCCGCATTGCGGGAACACCGGCGTGCCCTTCATGTAGAGGACGACGTCGTTGTCCTTGATGTCCTGGCGGATGCGGTCGAAGACGACGGGATCGCTCATGGCGGGATTCCTTATCGAGGGATCGAGGTCTGGAGCGCGAGCGCATGCAGTTCGCCCCCCATGCGGCCCTTCAGGGCCTGGTAAACCATCTGGTGCTGCTGGACGCGGGACTTGCCGACGAATTGGGCCGAGGTCACATGGGCGGCGTAGTGGTCGCCGTCGCCCCGGAGGTCCTCGATCGTGACGGTCGCATCCGGGATCGCCTCCCGGATCATCCGCTCGATCGTGCCTGCATCCATCGCCATAACCGGCCGCCTCAGCTCATGTATTTCGGCAGCCACCCTTCATGGATGCTGCGCAACTCGTCCAAGGATATGGCACTGCCCCCCGCCAGCGTCAACGAAGCCCCGGCGGTTTCGCCGATGACCCGGGCCGGCACGCCGGCGGCCTTGGCAGTAGCCAGCACCCCGTCCAGGTCGGCCGTGGCGACCACGTAGCGGGCCTGGTCCTCGCCGAACCACCAGGCGTGGTCCGGGGTCCCCTTAGGCGCCGCCTCCAGCTTGGCGCCGATGCCACCGGCCAGCGCCATTTCGGCGATGCCGACCAGGAGGCCGCCATCGGAGAGATCGTGGCAGGCCTCGACCTTGCCGCCCCGAACCAGGCCGCGGACGAGGTCGCCGGTCTTCCTTTCGACCGCGAGGTCGATCGGCGGCGGTGCCCCCTCCTCCCACCCCGCGATCTCGCGGAGATAGAGCGAGGCGCCGAGCCAGCCCTTGGTCTCGCCGATGAGCACAAGCGCGCAGCCGGCGTTCTTGAGCGCGAGGCCGACGGTCTGGGTGTACTCGTCCAGCAGGCCGACGCCGCCGACCACTGGGGTCGGCAGGATGCCCTGGCCGTTGGTCTCGTTGTAGAGCGAGACGTTGCCGGAGATGACCGGGTAGTCGAGGGCGCGGCAGGCCTCGCCCATGCCTTCGATGCAACCGACGATCTGCCCCATGATCTCGGGCCGCTGCGGGTTGCCGAAATTGAGGTTGTCGGTGATCGCGATCGGCTCGGCACCGACCGCGGTCAGGTTGCGCCAGGTCTCGACCACCGCCTGCATGCCGCCGGTCTTCGGGTCGGCGACGCAATAGCGGGGCGTACAGTCGACCACCATCGCCAGCGCCTTCCGCGTGTCGCGCACGCGCACGACCGCGGCATCGCCGCCCGGCGTCTGGATCGTGTCGTTGCCGACGAGGTGATCGTACTGGTCCCAGATCCAGCGCTTGGAAGCGAGATCGGGGCAGCCCATCAGCTGCTTCAGCGCGGCGACCGGCTCGACCACCTTGGTGTTGGCGGCCTTGATCTCCGGCCGCTTCGGCGAGGGCACGTGCGGTCGGCGATAGAGCGGCGACTGGTCGACCAGCGGCGCCACCGGAATGTCGATCTCGACCTTGCCGTCCTTCTTGACGACCAGGCGGCCCGTCTCGGTCACCACGCCGATATCGGCGCAGTCGAGCTCCCACTTCTTGAAGATGCGCTCGGCGATCTTCTCCGCGCCCGGCTTGACGACCAGGAGCATGCGCTCCTGGCTCTCCGACAGCATGACCTCATAGGTGGTCATGCCGGTCTCGCGCATCGGCACATGATCGATATTGAGCTCGATGCCGAGCCCGCCGCGCGCCGCCATCTCGACCGAAGACGAAGTAAGACCGGCCGCGCCCATGTCCTGGATCGCGACGATCGCGTCCTCGGCCATCAGCTCGAGGCAGGCTTCCAGCAGCAGCTTCTCGGTGAAGGGGTCGCCGACCTGCACGGTCGGGCGCTTGGCTTCCGACTCCTCGGTGAACTCAGCCGAGGCCATGGTCGCGCCATGGATGCCGTCGCGGCCGGTCTTGGCGCCGACATAGAGGACGCGGTTGCCCGGCCCGCGCGCCGCGGCCTTGAAGATACGGTCGGCCCGGGCGAGACCCACGGTCATCGCGTTGACCAGGATGTTGCCGTTGTAAGACGGATGGAAATTGGTCTCGCCCGCGACGGTCGGCACGCCGATGCAGTTGCCGTAGCCGCCGATGCCGGCGACGACGCCCGAGACCAGGTGCCTGGTCTTCGGATGCTTGGGATCGCCGAAGCGCAACGCGTTCAAATTGGCGATCGGCCGCGCGCCCATGGTGAAGACGTCGCGGAGGATGCCGCCCACACCCGTCGCCGCACCCTGATAGGGCTCGATGAAGCTCGGATGGTTGTGGCTCTCGATCTTGAAGACCGCGGCGAGCCCGTCGCCGATATCGACGGCACCGGCATTCTCGCCCGGCCCCTGCAGGACCTTAGGTCCCGAGGTCGGGAAGGTCTTGAGCCAGACGCGCGAGGATTTGTAGGAGCAGTGCTCGCTCCACATGACCGAGAAGATGCCGAGCTCGGCCAGCGTCGGCTCGCGATCCATGATCTTGAGGAGAAGCGCGTACTCGTCCTCGGTGAGGCCATGCTCCTGCACGACCTCGGCGGTGATCTTCGTATTGGGGATCATCAGTGGAGCGCGTTCACCAGGCTCTTGAACATGCCGAACCCGTCCATGCCGCCGGCATGCGGGTCGGTGGCGTCTTCCGGATGCGGCATCAACCCCAGCACCGTCTTCGAGTCGTTGAAGATGCCGGCGATCGCGCGGGTCGAGCCGTTCGGGTTCGCTTCCGGCGCGAGGCTGCCGTCGGGCGCCACGTAGCGGAAGGCGACGAGGCCGCGATCCTCGAGGTGCTTCAGCGTGTCCTCGTCGGCGGTGTAGTTGCCCTCGGCATGGGCCACCGGCACGCGGATCACCTGGCCCTTCTCATAGGCGTTGGTGAACAGCGACTGGCTGTCCTCGACACGGAGATGGACCTGGCGGCAGACGAATTTGAGCGAGGCGTTGCGCATGAGCGCGCCGGGCAGCAGGCCGGCCTCGACCAGGATCTGGAAGCCGTTGCAGACGCCGAGCACCGGCGTTCCCTTCGCCGCCTTCTCCTTCAGCGCCTTCATCACCGGCGAATGCGCCGCCATGGCGCCGCAGCGGAGATAGTCGCCATAGGAGAAGCCGCCGGGCACCACGATCAGGTCGGTGTCCGGGATCTCGGTGTCGCCGTGCCAGAGCAGGCTCGGCTTCACGCCCGAGGCACGCTCGAGAGCCATCATGATGTCGCGCTCGCGGTTCGAGCCGGGGAAGCTGACGACGGCTGCCTTCATCACCTGATCTCCACCCGGTAGGATTCGATCACCGTGTTGGCGAGAAGCTTCTCGCACATCGCCTTCACCGCGGCCTCGGCCTTGGCCCTGTCGGTCTCGGCCAGGTCGAGCTCGAGGAACTTGCCCATGCGGACGGAGTTGACGCCGGCGAAGCCGAGGCCCGTCAGCGCATGGCCGATGGCGACGCCCTGCGGATCGAGGACGCCGGGCTTGAGGGTGACGTGGACGGTCGCCTTCATGATGCTCCTTGGGACGACGAGGGGGCGCGAACGCCCCCGGTTGAACTGACGCCTATACGCCCGTCTCTCAGGTCAGCACGCCGAGACGGCGCGCGACCTCCTGATAGGCTTCCTTGACGTTGCCGAGATCCTCGCGGAAGCGGTCCTTGTCGAGACGCTCGTTGGTGCGCGCGTCCCAGAGCCGGCAATTGTCCGGGCTGATCTCGTCGGCGATGACGATCCGCATCTCGTCGTTCTCGGTGTAGAGCCGGCCGAACTCGAGCTTGAAGTCGACGAGCTTGAGGCCGACGCCGAGCAGCAGGCCGATCAGGAAGTCGTTCACCCGGAGGCCGAGCGACAGCATGTCGTCGAGGTCCTGGGTGGTGGCCCAGCCGAAGGCGGTGATGTGCTCTTCCGAGACCATCGGGTCGCCGAGCTCGTCGGACTTGTAATAGTACTCGACGATCGAGCGCGGCAGCGGCGTGCCCTCCTCGATCTTGAAGCGCTTGGCGATCGAGCCGGCGGCGTGGTTGCGGATCACCACCTCGATCGGGATGATCTCGACCTCGCGCACGAGCTGCTCGCGCATGTTGAGGCGGCGCACGAAGTGCGTCGGCACGCCGATCTCCGCCAGCCGCGACATGAGGTACTCGGAGATGCGGTTGTTCAGCACCCCCTTGCCCTCGATCACGCCGCGCTTCTGGTTGTTGAAGGCGGAGGCGTCGTCCTTGAAATACTGGATGAGGGTGCCGGGCTCGGGCCCTTCGTAAAGGATCTTGGCCTTGCCCTCGTAGATGCGCCTGCGTCGAGCCATGGGATCCACTGGAGGCTTGAGCGGGAGATATAGCAGCGGAGGGGTCAGGAATGAAGGGCGAGGACGGTTCCCGTGGCTTCATCGGCCGGGACCAGAAGCGAGCCCCCCGGCCCCGGCTTCGGATCGACCCCGGTCGATTCGAGGATGGCCTTGCAGTGCTTGAGGTCTTCGACCCTGACCGACATGCCGACGAGGCAGGGTAACGGCCGGCCGGGCTTGGCGTTAACCCCCGGATACACGGTTTCCAGCTCCGCCGGCGAGACCACCTCGATGCGCTCGCGCCCGGTCTCGACCACCCGGCCCCTGACCGCGTCCGCCCCGAAGATCCGGCGGAAGGCATCGAGGACCGGCCGGGAATCGGCCGCGGCGATGACGAAACCCGAGGTCGCGACCGCCGTGTTGGGATGGTCGAGCCATTCCGGCGCCCGCACTTCCTTTTCGGAGAGATGGCAGCAGACGAAGCTGCGGAAGCCCGGCACCGTGCCGTCCGGCAGGTTGACGATGTCGAAGGCGAGGCGGGCGTCGCCGCTGCCATGCTCGATCACGCGCTCGAGCCGGTTCGGCGGCGCCGGGGCGAGCCCCGCCTTGTCGAGGCGCGCGAAGGCCGCGGCGCCTGAGGGTGCACCGAAGGCAAGACCGATCAGGCCGGGGCCGTGGGCCAGATGCCCGTCCAGGTTCGAGGTCGGCAGCGCCGGATCGACGATGCCGATCAGCTCGATGTAGCCCTGGCGCAGCATCAGGCAGTAATTGCCGCTGCCGCGGTTGAGATGACGCCCGCGCGGCGTCGCGGTGAATCCGAGGCGCGCCCAGGTACGCTTCGCCATCTCCAGGTCACGGACCACGACCTGGACGTGGTCGACGCCGAACAGGCTCATTTCTTGAGGACGCGCCCGGCGACCGCATCCAGCTTGGCAAGCAGCGCCGGATCGCGCTTGTCGGGATGGGTCATGATCGCGTGCTCGAGCGCGATCTGGCAGCCATGCTTGCACGGACCCGTATGGTCCTTCATGCGCGGCGCCGCCTCGCAGACTAGGCCGCGGGCGTTGCCGGCATTGGCGATCACCACCTTGACCACCTGATCGACGGTGACGGCGTCGTGGTCCGGATGCCAGCAGTCATAGTCCGTGACCATGGCGACGGTCGCGTAGCAGATCTCCGCCTCGCGGGCGAGCTTGGCCTCCGGCATGTTGGTCATGCCGATGACGCTGCAGCCCCAGCTCCGGTAGAGATGCGATTCCGCCTGGGTCGAGAATTGCGGACCTTCCATGACCATGTAGGTGCCGCCGCGCACGATCTTGAGGCCTAGCTTCTGGCCCGCCGCGACCAGGTGGTCGCCGAGACGCCCGCAGACAGGATGCGCGACCGAGACATGGGCGACGCAGCCGGCCGAGAAGAAGCTCTTGGTGCGCGCGAAGGTGCGGTCGATGAACTGGTCAACGATGACGAAGGTGCCGGGCGGCAGCTCCTCCTTCAGCGAGCCGACCGCCGAGACCGAGATGATGTCGGTGACGCCGACACGCTTCAGCGCATCGATATTGGCGCGGTAGTTGATGTCGGAAGGACTGATCTTGTGGCCGCGTCCGTGTCGCGGCAGGAACACCAGCCGCTGGCCGTTCAGCGTCCCGAACATGAGTTCGTCCGAAGGGGCACCCCACGGCGTCTCGACCTTCTTCCAAGAGACCTCGGTCAGGCCAGGAATGTCGTAGACGCCGCTGCCGCCGATGATGCCGACCAGGGTCATCGAATCTCACTCCCCAAAAGCGACGAGGGCCGCTTCGCCGCGGCCCTCGCTCGAATTCCGACTGAAGGGCCGGCGGTCAGTGGACCGAGGCCCAGACCTTGCGCTTCGCGGCGTAGAGGATGCCGGTGAACACGATCAGGAAGATCAGGACCTTGATGCCCATCTGCTTGCGCGCCTCGAGCGTCGGCTCGGAGGCCCAGGTGAGGAAGGTCGTCACGTCCTTCGCCTGCTGCTCGACCGTCGCCTTGGTGCCGTCCTGGTAGGGGACGCCATCGACGTTGAGCGGTGCCGGCATGGCGATCTGCTGACCCGGGAAGTAGGTGTTGAAGTGCATGCCGTCGGCCACCGTGACGCCGGCGGGCGGCGGCACATAGCCGACCAGCACGCCATAGACGTAGTCGGGGCCGCCGACGCGCGCCTTGGCGATCATCGAGAGGTCCGGCGGGAAGGCGCCGTTGTTGCCGGCACGCGCCGCGTTCTCGTTCGGGAAGGGCCGCACGAACTTGTCGGACGGACGCCCGACGCGCTCGAACATCTCGCCGGCGTCGTTCGGCCCGTCCATGACTTTGGCCTGGGCGGCGATCGCCTTGATGTCGTCTTCCTGGTAGCCGATGCCCTTCAGGTCGCGATAGGAGAGCTGGGTGACCGCGTGGCACGCGGCGCAACCCTCCTTGTAGACCTGGAAGCCGCGCTGCAGCGATGCCCGGTCGAAGGTCCCGAAGATGCCCGAGAAGCTCCAGTGCTGCTTGGGCGGCTTCACCGCTTCCGCCGCCTCGGCGGCGGTGCCGAAGGCAAGGAGAAGCGCGACAGCGGAAATCAGACGGCGCATCAGGCTTTCCCTTCCGCAGGCTTGAGCACGGGTGCGGAGATCGATTGCGGCAGGGGCAGCGGCCGTTCGATCAGCCCCAGCACCGGCAGCAGGATCAGGAAGTGGAAGAAGTAGTAGGCGGTGGCGATCTGGCCGGTGATGACGAACCAGCCTTCCGGCGGGTTGGCACCGACATAGCCGAGAACGAAGCAGTCGATCACCAGCACCCAGAAGAACTTCCGGTATGTGGGCCGGAACTTCGCGCTGCGCACGCGCGCCGTGTCGAGCCACGGCAGGATGAACAGCACGAGGATCGAGGCGAACATCGCGATGACGCCGAGCAGCTTGTTCGGGATGGCGCGGAGGATCGCGTAGTAGGGCAGGAAGTACCACTCCGGCACGATGTGCGGCGGCGTCACCATCGGGTTGGCCGGGATGTAGTTGTCCGGCTCGCCGAAGAGGTTTGGCGCGAAGAACACCACGCCCGCGAAGAGGATCAGGAAGACGCCGAGTCCGAAGGAGTCCTTCGCCGTGTAGTACGGGTGAAAGGGGATCGAGTCCTGCGGGCCCTTGACGTCGATGCCGAGCGGGTTGCCCGAGCCGAAGCGGTGCAGCGCCACCATGTGGAGCATGACCACGGCGACGATGAGGAAGGGCAGCAGGTAGTGCAGCGAGAAGAAGCGGTTGAGGGTCGGGTTGTCGACCGAGAAGCCGCCCCAGAGCCAGGTCACGATCCAGTCGCCGACCACCGGGATGGCCGAGAACAGGTTGGTGATGACGGTCGCACCCCAGAAGCTCATCTGGCCCCAGGGCAGCACGTAGCCCATGAAGGCGGTCGCCATCATCAGCAGCAAAATCACCACGCCCAGTATCCACAGAAGCTCGCGCGGCGCCTTGTAGGAGCCGTAGTACATGCCTCGGAATATGTGGATGTAGACGACGATGAAGAAGAACGACGCGCCGTTCATATGGATGTAGCGGATCAGCCATCCATAGTTCACGTCGCGCATGATGCGCTCGACGGAGTCGAAGGCATACAGCGTGTGAGGCGTGTAATGCATCGCGAGGAAGATGCCGGTCGCGATCATGATGACCAGCACGATCCCGGCGAGCGATCCGAAGTTCCACCAGTAGGAGAGGTTCTTCGGCGTCGGGTACTCATGCAGCTCGTGATGGAGGAACGAGAACACCGGCAGGCGGTGGTCGATCCAGCGCACGAGACCGTTCTTGAAGGCGGGCGCTGCCATGGCGTCTGGTCCTAGCCGATGCGGATGGTCGTGTCGTCGAGGAAGGCGTAAGCCGGCACTTCGAGATTCTTCGGCGCCGGTCCCTTCCGGATACGCCCGGAGGTGTCGTAGTGCGAGCCGTGGCAGGGACAGAACCAGCCGCCGAACTCGCCCTTAGGATCGGCGGTCTTCTGGCCCAGCGGCACGCAGCCGAGATGGGTGCAGACGCCGACCAGGATCAGCCACTCGGGCTTCTTCGCCCGGGCGCTGTCCGGCTGCGGGTCGGGAAGCGCGGAGAGCGGGGTCGCGGCGGCCGCGTCGATCTCCGCCTTGGTGCGCTTGCGCACGAAGACCGGCTTGCCGCGCCAGGTGACGGTGATCGCCATGCCTTCCTGGACCGGCTTCAGGTCGACCTCGGTGGTCGACAGCGCGAGCACGTCGGCCGAGGGGTTCATGAAGGAGATGAACGGCCAGGCGACCGCGGCGGCGCCGACGACGCCCATGCCGCCAGCAGCCAAATAAATGAAATCGCGACGGGTCTCGCCTTCCGCGTGACCCCGCGTCGCCGTCGCTGCTTCTGCCATTCACACCCCCGAAAGGCGGTCGAAATCTTGCTTTGGAACCCGGGTGTTGAACCTACCCCGAGCGCTCGGAATCACGCTTGCGACACTATGACGCAAGATCGTTACCCCCAGCACATCCGTGGCGCGTATAGAGCATTTTGAAAGGCTTGCAAAGCCATGCGGCGCCGCGTTTTTTGTCGCAGCATGCGTCTCGCCCTCTACCAGCCCGACATCCCGCAGAACGCCGGAGCCCTCCTCAGGCTGGGGGCCTGCCTCGGGGTCCCTCTCGACCTCGTCGAACCGGCCGGATTCCTGATCGACGACCGCAGGCTCTCCCGCGCCGTCATGGACTACGCGGCCGCCGCCGACCTGACCCGGCACGCCTCCTGGGAGCGCTACCTCGCCGGACGCCCGCCCGGTCGGCTGGTCCTGCTGACCACCAAGGCCGCCACCCGCCACCTCGATTTCACCTTCCAGGCCGATGACACACTCCTGCTCGGCCAAGAATCGACGGGCGTGCCGCCCGAGGTGAAGGCGGCCTGCGACGCCGAGGTGCGCGTGCCGATGCGCGCGGGTCTGCGCTCGCTCAACGTGACGCTTGCCGCCGCGCTCGTTCTGGGCGAGGCCTTGCGCCAGACCAACGGCTTTCCGGAGGCGGCGTGAGCGAGGAGCGGAAGGAACGGGCGAAGATCTGGTTCGAGGCGCTGCGCGACCGGCTCTGCGCCGCTTTCGAGAAGATCGAGGACGATTACCGGGGCGCCCTGGAGCATCTCCCGGCCGGCCGCTTCGAGCGCAAGGCCTGGCAGCGGCCGGGCGGCGGCGGCGGCGTCATGTCGATCATGAAGGGGCGCGTTTTCGAGAAGGTCGGCGTCAACGTCTCGACCGTGCATGGCGAGTTTCAGCCGGAATTCGCCAAGTCGATCCCGGGTGCGGCCGAGGATCCGCGCTTCTGGGCGTCGGGCGTCTCGCTGGTGGCGCATATGCGTTCGCCGCTGGTGCCGGCCGCGCACATGAACACCCGCCACATCGTCACCACTAGGGCCTGGTTCGGCGGTGGCGCCGACATGACGCCGACGTTTCCCGAGGCGGCCGATACCGAGCGTTTCCACGCTGCGCTCAAGGCCGCCTGCGATCGCCACGATCCCGCCCACTATTCGCGCTTCAAGGAATGGTGCGACCGCTACTTCTTCCTGCCGCACCGAGGCGAGACGCGCGGCGTCGGCGGCATCTTCTTCGATAACCTCGAAAGCGATTTCGAGCGCGACTTCGCCTTCACCCGCGATGCCGGCGAAGCATTCCTTGAGGTCTATCCGGAGCTGATCCGCCGGCACATGGGCCGTTCCTGGACCGAGGAGCAGCGGCGGGCGCTCCTGCTCAAGCGCGGGCGCTACGTCGAGTTCAACCTGCTCCACGACCGCGGCACGCTGTTCGGGCTCAAGACCGGCGGCAATGTCGAAGCGATCCTGATGTCGCTGCCGCCCGAAGTCGCCTGGGCTTAAGGGCCCCCTAAAAGCGAACGCCCCCGCTTTCGTTAAGAAAGCGAGGGCGCGACGGCTCCGAAGAGCCGACGCCGTTACGCCGAGGTGTCGACGATCTGTCCGCGGCCGCCCGAAGGCGCTGCCTGGGAGGCGATCTGCTTGGCGCTTTCAGCGGCTTGGAGGACGACCTGCGCCTGGGTTTCCGCGGATTTCTGGGCGATCTTCAGCCCAACGATCCCGAGACCCGTGACGTCGCCCGACGAACCGATAGCGGAGGGCATGGTTTTTCCTTCCCGATGGCTGCGTTTTGCAACCGCTCTCCGTCTACCATAGACGCGAGAGGTAAAGGAACCCTTACCCCGCCTAAATCCCCATTTCTGTGACGCGGATCACGCCAGCTTTTCGGCGATGAAGCGCGGCGGGTGGAAGGCGCCGGCATGCACATGCGGCGTGTAGTATTTGGTGCGGATGCTGAGTTTGTCGAAGCGCTCGCTCAGGACCTCGACCTTGGTCTGCCTCAAGGACTTATCGTCCGTCGCCCAGCCCAGCGCCATGAACCCGCCGTAGTAGGTCGGGATCGCCGCGACATAGGCGTACGCGTCGGCAAAAATCTTCTTGAGCCGTCCGTTAACCATGACGAGCTCGTCCGGCTGTAGGAACGGCACGCCGTCCTGCACGCAAAGCACACCGCCCGGCGCCAGCGAGCGCTTGCAGTCCTTGTAGAACTGCTCGGTGAACAGCACCTCGCCCGGGCCCTGCGGATCGGTGGAATCGACAACGATCACGTCGAAGCGCTCGCTCGTCTCGGCCATGTACTTGCAGCCGTCGGCGATCACCAGGTCGAGGCGCTTGTCGTCGAAGGCGCCGCCGGAGACGCCCGGCATGTACTTGGTGCAAAGATCGACCACGGCACGATCGATCTCGACCATCACCACGCGCTCGAGCGGATGCTTCAAGGCCTCGCGTGCTATGCCGCCATCGCCGCCGCCGACGATCAGCATGCGCTTCGCCTTGCCATGCGCCGTCAGCGGCACGTGGGTTAGCATCTCATGATAGACGTACTCGTCGCCCTCGGTCACCTGGATGACGCCGTCAAGCGCCAGCGCGCGACCGAGCACCGGGGTCTCGAAGATGATGAGATCCTGGTGCTCGGTTTTCTCGCGGAAGACGACTTTGGTGACCTGGAAGCGCTGCCCGATGTTCGGATAGAGGGTCTCGTTGAACCACTCCATCAGATGAGGCCCCGCTTCTGGTCTCCGAGCGTGACGTGCGTCGGCTTGAAGGCTTCCTTCAAGACCGGGATCGCCCTGTGCGGCTTGGCGTCGCCGCACATGAACAGGTCGAGCGCGGCGTAGCCTCGCTCCGGCCAGGTGTGGATCGAGATATGCGACTCCGCCAGCACGGCCACGCCCGAGATCCCGCCCGAAGGCAGGAAGCGGTGCAGGTGGATGTGCAGCAGCGTCGCGCCGGAGACCTCGATGGCCTTCCGGAACGCCTGCTCGATCAGCTTCTCGTCGTCGAGGCCGGTGCAGCCCCAAAGATCGAGGATCAGATGGGTGCCTGCGAAGGTAAGCCCATCCTGGGTGACGAAATGGTCGAGCTCAGTGTCAGTCTGAGTTGTCGCGACCGCGAGGCGGTTCTTGGTCTCGGTCGCCCGGCTGTCCGGCATTGCCTCGCTGGCGCGGGTCC
>VGEH01000011.1 GCA_016869375.1 Alphaproteobacteria bacterium
TCGTCGATCTGGATCACCTGGCCCATCGCAGTCTCACTGCTCATCGTTTGCTCCTTCACTCTAGAAGAAGCCACCATTCCCGAAAGTGCGAAAGATTCTGTACGTTATCTGTCGGTGATGACCAGGTGCGGCAGGATCTGATTGCAGACCGTGATACCAGTCTCGCCGTCGGCCGCCTGATGTACCTCGTGGCCGGCCGATTCGAGCATGCGCACGAGGGTGCGGCGGACTTCGGCGTCATCGTCGATCACAAGGATCCTGGCCACAGTGCTTCCTCAAGCCTCGGTCTTGTGCAGGTAGGCTTGGCGACGCCCCGAGCCTACATGGATATCGGTTCTTCCGAGGTCGAGATCGGCGTCGGCGCGCGTCTGCGGCCGAGCGTGTCGCGACGAAGTGCGCCAGATTGCTGATCGGCCGGACATCGCACCCGCTTCTAGGACGACCCGAATGTCGGTCCCCACCGGACCAGCCCGATGCCGTTCCCGTTTGGGGAAGTCCGGATCAGGCTTGGCATCGAACCATGAGGTCTCCCCAGGGGTCAACCAGACATGGTTTTTCAAAATGACATTTGTTTTAGTTAATTCTATCAAATGACGATCGAAGCCCGGCGTAGAGTTCAATGTAGTCAGGGTGGTCAGGTCGAACGAGGCCATGTCGGATCAGAAAATCGATGATGATCAGGGCGCAGTTGAACTTGAAGCGGAAGCTCGTTTCGATGATCTGCCTTACCTCTACCACCGGTAGCAGACTGAATTCGGCAACTTCGCCGTCTGCCGAGACCGGCGTGAAATCCTCGGGCAGTTCGAGGTCGAAGCAATGAAGGCAGTGGCGATAGAGGCCATCGCCGCCCATGCCCGGTTCCGTTGCCATAACATAATTTACGATACCGACCGGTATCCCTCGGCGCGCCACGGAAGCGGGCACGCCGGCCTCCTCGGCGCATTCCTTGATCAGGATGTCGATGACCGAAAGTCCGGCCGGCTGTCCGCCGGCGACGAAATTGTCGAGCTGGCCGGGATAAGGACGATTTGCCGCGCGTCGGCCAATCCAGAGATGGATCCCGTCCGCGCGGCGGACGAAGCCGTTGACGTGGCAGCCAGAGGCGACGATGCCGAGCACGGACGCCGCGCCGCGAGGCAGGGTGGCGACCGGTTCGCCGCCCGCCGTGACCGCATAGCGTTCCTCGGTCAGGCGGTGGACGATACCCGCGCGGTGCAGCCGCTCGGCCGCCTCGCGCAGTGCGTCGCTACGGGCTGCGGCGTCGACATGGCGAGGATCGAGCGCGAGAGCGCCGTCATCGACGAAGAGCCCGCGATAACCTGCGATGATCGGGCGCAGCTCGCGGCGGACATAGCCCGCGACCTTGCCGTCGATCGACCACGGGACGAAATCCTCCGGCCTGTACGCGTTGCAGCGCCGGATGTGGTCGACCAGCGCCATCAGGCGCGATGCGCTCGCGACATCAACACGCGCTCGACATGGATGATCTGCGCGAGGCAGCGCTGGATGTGCTCGGCGGCATCGGTGTCGAGCCCGTCGACCTGCAGGTCGATCTCGAGCTCGTCATGGCCGGGGCCGGAGACGACGCCATGGCAGCGACGAGGCAGGATGCCGCGTTTCACGAACAGCTCCAGCACGCGCGGCATCACCGAGACTTCGGCGCGGGCGAGGACGGAATAGCAATGCGGCAACGCCTCGGGCGAGGCGGCCGACGGCTCATAGGCGAGAGAGGTAGACACGATACGGCTCCTGAAAACGGATTACGCACGGACGAATAGCGACAGCCCGATCCCTAGAGGACCGGGGTCGTAATTCGCGTGGTAATCCGAAGGCCGTGTGCCATGGGCCGACCCTATGGCGGCGGCCAGCAGGCGTCAACCGCGGAGATGGGCCTCGACCGCGCCGGAGACCGCCTCGAACGGGATCGCCGCCATCTCGTCGCCGCGGAAGCTCTGCGCCTCGATCACCGTCAGCCGCTCGGCGAAGGGGGCGAATTTTCTCGCCGGCGTCGGCCCGAAGAGGGAGATCAGCGGACAGTCTCCGGCAGCCAGCAGGTGTCCCATGCCGGCGTCGTTGGCGACCGCCACCTTGAGGCGGCGACCGACGGCTAGCGAGAGGGCAGGGTCGGCACCGAGCGCTGTTGCCTGGAACGGAAACAGCGCGCCGGGTAGCGCGCCCTTAAGCTCCGCATGCCACTCGGTCTCGTCGGGGCCGAGCAGGATCACCGGCGCATCGAGGCGCTGCCCCAGCGCGATGAAGCGCCCGCGCGGCCAGCACTTTCGGCGGTCGCCGGCGCCGGGCACGAGGCCGACATAGCTCGGTCCGTCGGGAAGAAGCTGCGCCGCCTGGCGCTCGATCTCGGGCGACAGTGCTATCCGCGCGCGGCCCGGCGCAGCGGGCTGACCGCTCGCAGCCTCGATCAGGTCGAGCATCTGGCGGATCATGCCCGGCGGCTTCTCGCGCCGCGGCGAGCGTGCGTCGGAGAGCAGCCACCCCGCGGTGCCGGCGATGTATCGCGTGTGCCGTATCCGCTTCACGATCAGCGAGGTCAGGAAGCGCCTCTGCGTGTCGAGGATCAGGTCGAAGCGGCGGCCGGGCAGGGGGCGCTTGAGAAGCTCCTGCGGCGCGAGACCGATACCGGCGCTCTGGATGATCTCGTCGATAAGGCCTGTCATCAAGCCACCGAGGCGCCCGGCATAGACGGTTTCGCCCTTGCCGGCGAGCCAGGTGACACGCGCCTTGGGCCAGGTCGCGCGCAGCGCGCGGACGAAGG
The DNA here is from genome assembly GCA_016869375.1 of Alphaproteobacteria bacterium. Taxonomy (GTDB): domain Bacteria; phylum Pseudomonadota; class Alphaproteobacteria; order SHVZ01; family SHVZ01; genus SHVZ01. Next base: position 2,774 of record VGEH01000011.1, read on the forward strand.
GAAGCTTCATCAGCCCGTCGCCGAAGCGGTCGAGGCCGACATAGACAAGGATGCTTTCTGGCGCGTCCTCCACGCCGCCTCTCTAGTCGGTACCTAGTGGGGGTTGCAACTCGTATATCACTCGTATATCAGTTGGGGAATACCTGGAGGGGGCCCATGGGCATTTCTTGGACCGGCGTCTTTCCCGCGGCGACCACTCAGTTCGATAAGGATTTCAAGATCGACTACGACGCGACCCGCAAGGTCATGTCGGCACTGATCGACGATGGCGTCAACGGCCTCATCGTCTGCGGCTCGGTCGGCGAGAACACGGCGCTTCGCCCGGAAGAGAAGCGCGAGATGCTGAAGCTCGCCAAGGACGTTTCGCGTGGCCGCGTGCCGGTGGTCTCCGGCGTCGCCGAGTACACGACCGAGCTTGCCCGAGAGTACGCGCGCGACGCGCAGAAGATCGGCATCGACGGACTGATGGCGATGCCGGCGATGGTCTATTCGGCGAAGCCGCAGGAGATCCTCGCGCATTTTCGCGCGGTCGGCGCGGCGAGCGACCTTCCGATCATGCTCTACAACAACCCGCCGGCCTACGGTAACGACCTGGTGCCTGAGATCGTCGCCAAGCTCGCCGACGTGAAGACCATCGTCGCGATCAAGGAATCCTCCGGCGACACGCGGCGCTTCGTCGACCTCGTGAACCTCACCGGCGATCGCTTCACGCTCTTCTGCGGCCTCGACGATGTCGTGCTCGAAGCGATCATGCTCGGCGCCGTCGGCTGGGTCTCCGGCCTCTCCAACGTCTTCCCCAAGGAGTCGAACGAGCTCTTCGCGCTGGCGCGCGCCGGCCGCTTCGACGAGGCGATGAGCATCTATCGCTGGTTCATGCCGCTGCTGCATCTCGATGCGCGGGCCGACCTCGTCCAGTGCATCAAGCTCTGCGAGGCGATCGCCGGCCGCGGCAACGAACGCACGCGCCCGCCGCGTCTCGCGCTCGAAGGCGCCGAGCGGCGCCATGTCGAGGAGGCGATGCGGAAGGCGCTGGCGACGCGGCCGAATCTGGCGAAGGCAGCCTAGGGTCAGGGCTCTCCGTGACCGCCGTTCGCCGCCGCGTCGAGGAGGCGCCCGAGGCGTCGCCGCCGACGCTCGCCGTCCAGGCTTATCAGCGCCTCGAGGAGCTGATCGTCACGGCGCGCCTGAAGCCGGGCGCCGTGGTCTCCGAGGCCGGACTTGGACGGCAGCTCGGCATCGGCCGCATGCCGATCCGAGAAGCGATCAAGCGCCTCGACGCCGAGGGGCTGCTGGTCGTCCTGCCGCAGCGGGGCGTGCTTGTGAGCCCCATCGATGCCGGGCAGTTCCGTCTCCAGCTCGAGACGCGGCGGCCGATCGACCGGCTCCTCGCGGAGAGTGCGGCGAGGCGTGCGACGCGCAGCGAGCGTGACGAATTCCGCCGGCTCGCGGCAGAGATCGTCTCGGCCGCCGAGCGCAACGATGTCGACGGGTTTCTCGCCTGCGATCGCGCCTGCGACCAGCTCATCGCCACAGCCTGCCGCAACCCCTTCACCGCGCGCGCGGCGGCGCAGCTTCACGCGCATTCGCGGCGCTTCTGGCATGCCTATCGCGACCAGGAGGATCTGCTGGAATCGGCCTCGCGTCATGCCGGGCTGATGCGGGCGATCGCCGATGACGGCGCCGATGCCGCGGTATCCGCCTCGGACCAGCTGATCGACTATCTCGACGCCTTCGCCCACGCGGCCTTCGGGCGCGGCTGATGGAGTTCGAGCTCGGCGAGGCGATCCTGGTCGCCGGGGCGTTCCTGGTCGGGTTCGGCAACGCCACTCTCGGATCGACGGGCGGTCTGCTGCTGGCGGCCATGGCAAGCGTGCTGCCGCCGCCGCTCGTGGTCCCGGCCCATGCCGTGCTCGAAGCGCTGCGCAACGGCGTCGGCTGGTACCGGCTTCGCCGCGCATTCAGCCTACAGATCGTGGTTGCCGCCGGTCTCGGCTCGCTCGTGGCGATCGGCCTCGCCGCGCCCTTCGCCAGCGTCGTTCCGAGCGATGTGCAGGCGATCCTGCTTGGTGCCTTCCTGATCTGGGCATGCTGGTGGCCGGCGCCCGACCCCGGCCGGCGCTTTCCGTTCCGGCTGCCCGTCGCGAGCGGCCTCACCGGCGCCTCCTCGGTCTTTCTCGGCGAGACCGGGCCGCTGCTGCGCCCCTTCATCGCCGATGAGCCGGTCGACCCCACGCTTGTGCCGGGCACGGTGAGCGCGGTCGCCGCGATACAGCACGGGCTCAAGATGCTGGCCTTCGCCGTCCTCGGCGCCGCCTATCTTTCCCTGATCCCGGTGCTCGTCGCCATGATCGCTGCCGGCGCTCTCGGCATGGTGCTGGCGCCGCGGCTTCGCATCCGGCTTCCGGTCGTCCTCGTCAGCCTCCTCATCCGCCTGGTGGTGACGGCGCTGGCCCTGCGCCTGCTGGCAATCGGTGCGGGATGGCTCTGATGGCCTGGGACCGGATCGAGATCGTCGAAGGCGACATCACCAAGCTCGATGTCGATGCAATCGTGAACGCGGCCAACGAGTCCCTGCTCGGCGGTGGCGGCGTCGACGGCGCGATCCACCGCGCGGCCGGACCCGAGCTCCTGGTGGAGTGCCGCACGCTCGGCGGCTGCCTGACAGGCGACGCCAAGATCACGCGCGGCTATCGGCTGAAGGCACTCCACGTGATCCATACGGTCGGCCCGGTCTGGCATGGCGGCCACTCGGGCGAGCCCGAGAAACTCGCGAGCTGCTATCGAAACTCCCTCAAGCTGGCGGCGGCGCACAAGCTCGCCTCGGTCGCGTTTCCCGCGATCTCGACTGGCGTCTATGGCTATCCGCTGGAACCGGCGACGCGGATCGCGGTTTCGACGGTCGCGGCCGAGCTGTCGGCCCGTACGCGCGCGATCTTCTGCTGCTTCGGTGCGGAGACGACGGCGGCATATAAGCGCGTGCTTGCCGAGCTTCGTCGCTAGAGCGTTTCGCCGCGCGCCAGCCGCGGCAGGTCGCCGACCGTCCCCATCGCATGGTTCATGAACAGGCGCTTCAGCGCGGGCAGCCGGTCTACCGCGGCAAGGCCAAGATCGCGGATGAGCCGCACCGGGCCGAGATCGTTCGAGAAGAGGCGATTGAGGCCATCGGTCACAGCGAGGAGCGCCAGCGTGTCGAGGCGTCGCCATGAGGCGTAGCGATCGAGCACGTCTACGGCGCCGATGTCGAGGCCGAGGCGATGCGCATCCACGATGACTTCGGCCAGCGCCGCGACGTCGCGGATCGCGAGGTTGAGTCCCTGGCCGGCGAGCGGATGGATCGAATGCGCTGCATCGCCGATCAGTGCCAAGCGGTCTGATGTGAAGCGCTCGGCGACGAGCAGGCCGAGCGGATAGGACCAGCGCCGGCCGACGACGCGGAGCGGTCCGAGTGCGTCGCCGAAGCGCCGCGTCATAGCCGCCGAGAAGCCGTCGTCGTCGAGCGCGAGCATCGCCGGTGCCACCTCGTTGCGCTCCGCCCAGACGATCGAGGAGAAGTCGCCGGGAAGCGGGAGGAGGGCGAAGGGCCCGGCCGGCAGGAAGCGCTCATGCGCCACGCCCTCATGCGGTCGTGTCAGCGCCACGGTGCAGACGATGGCTGTCTGCGCATAACCCCATTCCATCGCGCCGATGCCGGCGGCTCTCCGGATGGGCGAGCCACGGCCGTCGGCGGCGACGGCTAGCCGTGCCGCGATGCGCCGGCCATCGGCGAGGCGCGCAACGACGCCCGCCTTCCCGCGCTCCAGCCGGGCGACCGACTCCGGCGCGATCAGCCTGAGCTTCGGCCGGTCACCAAGCTTGCCAAGCAACGCGCGCCGGACGAAGCGCGACTCGACGATATGGCCGAGCGGCTCGTCGCCGACCTCGCGATGGTCGTAGTGCAGGAAGAGCGTCGACGGCCCGTCGGTGACGCGGATGTCGAGGATCGGCGCCGCCTGCCGGCCCATCTCCTGCCAGAGGCCGAGCCCTTCGAGGATCCGGCGCGAGCCATAGGAGATGGCGAAGGCACGGCCGTCATAGGCGTCGTTGGCCGCGATTGCCGGCTCCTCGCGGTCGACGACCGTCGTCTCGATCCCGGCCGAGGCGAGCGCATGGGCGAGCGAGAGGCCGACCAGGCCGCCGCCGACGATGACGACGTCGCTTTTGAGGATCTCGAGCATGATGCAAGCCTACTCGCTCAAGAGCGGGTCAGGAAGGCAATGGCGGCGTTGAGCTGGGCCATGCGCGTCGTGTCGCCGGTCGGGCTGTCCGGGTGATAGATGATCGCGAGCTGCCGGAAGCGGCTACGCAGCATCCGCTGGTCCGGCGTCGACCAGGTCGGAAAGCCGAGAACGTAAAGCGCCTCAGAACGCGTGCGGATATCGGTCTCCAGGGGCGCGAAGGACAGCGTCTCTACGGTGTTCTTCAGGCGCGTAACCTCTTCGCGATGGAGCTCCGCCAGATCGACGGCGCCCGCCGCTTCCAGACGGAGGGAGGTGCCGCCTTCGGCGAGGTCGAGGGCAAGCCTGAGCGCGCGGCGGAGGTCGGCGATCTGGTGCTCGCCGGCGAGCCGCACCTGCAGGCGCGGCTTCCGGCGCATACGCCGGTCCTTGGATGGCCCGGTCTTCACCTGGATGCTCTCGCGGTCGGTTCGGCCGGGCTCGCCAGGATCGGCGACCTGAGCGAGGGAGGCGGCCGGCACGAGGAGCTGCACGGCGCGGACCAGATCCGCGACGCTGACGCCCTGGCGCTGCGCCAGGCTCGTCACGCGGTCTCGGAACGCCGAGGCGCAGGGGATGGTATAGGATCGGCCGAGAGCCATGATCAGCGCGAAGCTACTGTCGTACCGCACCGCCATCAACCTGATGGTCCTCGCGATTATGCTGCTGGCCGGGACCTCTGCCTGGGGGCGCGGCGAGAGCCTGGAGTCATTCGCGCGTTCGGCCGGGCTTCGCGACGTCGCCGGGTTTGTCGAAACGATCGAGGCGCTCGACCGTACCAAGCGACTTCCGTCCCGCTACGTGACGAAGGACGAGGCATCGCGGCTCGGCTGGCGGCCGGGCGTCGATCTTTCGAAAGTGGCGCCGGGCAAGAGCATCGGCGGCGATCGCTTCGGCAACCGCGAGGGCCTGCTGCCGTCAGCCTCGGGCCGGCGCTTCTTCGAGGCCGATCTCGACTATGCCGGCGGCAGCCGCGGAGCGAAGCGTCTGGTGTGGAGCTCCGATGGCCGCCAGTGGGTGACCGTCGATCACTACAAGAGCTTCCGCGAGGTGCCGAAGTGAAGCGTTGCACCCTGGCCGGGCCCTATGCCGGGGTCGAGGCGCTCTATGTCGACCTCGCGCGCCAGCTGGCTCTTCCCGGACACTTCGGCGCCAATCTGGATGCGCTCTGGGATGCGCTTACCCGCGATGTCGAGGGGCCGATCGAGATCGTCTGGCTCGATTTCGCCAACGCCCGGAAGATCCTCGGTCCGGCCGTCGAGCGGATCAGAGCGACGCTCGAAGAGGCTGCGTCAGAAAGACCGGATCTGCGGGTGGTGATAGGCGGCGCGAATGACTAGATTCCCACCATGAACACGTTCTTTGTCGTCCTGATCGTGATCGCGATGATCGCTACGCTGGGCGCGCTCCTCTTCGGCCTTGTCACCATGGCGCGCGGCGGCGTGGGGGCGGCCCAGCGCTCGAACAAGTTCATGCGCTACCGAGTTATCCTGCAGGCGGTCGCGATCGGGCTCTTCGCTCTTCTGATGATGCTGACGCGCTGATGGTCCGGCTCTCCCGGATCTATACCAAGGGTGGCGACAAGGGCCGGACCTCGCTCGGCGGCGGCAAGCGCGTGCCGAAGCACGCGCTGCGCGTCGAAGCCTACGGCACGGTCGATGAGGCGAACGCCGCGATCGGACTCGCCCGGCTGCACGCCTCCAAAGCGTCGGATGCGATGCTGGCGCGGATCCAGAACGATCTCTTCGACCTCGGTGCCGATCTCTGCCGGCCGGGCACTGACGGCCTTCGCGTTGCCGAGGTTCAGGTCGCGCGCCTCGAACACGAGATCGATGCGATGAACGAGCGGCTGAAGCCGCTCGACTCCTTCGTGCTCCCCGGCGGCACACCCTCGTCGGCGGCTCTGCATCTGGCACGCACCATCGTTCGCCGCGCCGAGCGCGCGATCACGCGGCTGGCCGAGAAGGAGGAGGTGTCGGCGATCGCCATCCGCTACGCCAACCGCCTCTCGGATCACCTTTTCGTCCTGGCCCGCGCCGAGAATGATGGCGGCGCCAAGGATGTGCTCTGGGTTCCCGGCCAGAACCGCTGAGAGCACAAAGATTCAAGACGCCGCCGGCGCGATGTGACCTGCTCAGCGGGTCATGACCCTCGACCAGGCCGGCGCCTTCTTCCTCTTTGCCTTCGTCGCTGCGATCACGCCGGGGCCGAGCAACGTGCTGTTGACCGCGACCGGTGCCCAGGCTGGCTTCTGGCGCGGGCTGCCTTGTGCCTTCGGCGTTTCGGCCGGCATGGGCTCGCTGATGTTCCTGGCGGCGCTCGGCCTTGGCTCCGTCCTGATCGGCCTGCCGGACGTCATGACCGCGATCCGCTTCGGCGGCGCGGCGTTCCTCCTCTGGCTCGCCTGGAAGATAGCGACCGCGCCTGTCGGTTCCGGGCAGGCAGCCGGCAAGCCGACGGGCTTCCTCGGCGCCGCGGCGCTGCAATGGGTCAACCCGAAGGCCTGGATGGTCGCGACCGGCGCCGTCGCCACCTACCTGCAGGCCGGGAGCGGTGCGGCGGTCGTTCAGGCGCTGCTCTTCGCGCTCGTCTTCGTCTCGGCCGCCTTCCCTAGCAACCTGATCTGGCTCGGCTTCGGCGCCACCGCGCAACGCCTGCTTGCGGACGCCCGGCGCGGCCGCATCTTCAACATTGTCATGGGCGTGACGCTGGCGGCATCCGTTCTGTTTATCCTCCGCTAGATCTGGTTAACGGCGGCGGGGCGGGCGTCTTGACGCGGTGCAGCATGGCGTCTACACCAGCCCACCCCTCCCCTCAAATCAGACGATGGGCACGAAATGAAAGTGCTGGTCGCGGTCAAGCGGGTCGTCGACTTCAACGTCAAGGTCCGCGTCAAAGCCGACAAGACGGGCGTCGAGACCGCCAACGTGAAGATGTCGATGAATCCCTTCGACGAAATCGGCGTCGAAGAGGCGATCCGCCTCAAGGAAGCCGGCAAGGCGACCGAGGTCGTCGCCGTCTCTGTCGGCGTCGCCCAGGCGCAGGAGACGATCCGCACCGCGCTTGCCATGGGCGCCGACCGCGGTATCCATGTGCAGACCGATGCCGAGCTTCAGCCGCTCGCGGTGGCGAAGCTGCTCAAGGCCGTGGTCGAGAAGGAGCAGCCGAAGCTCGTCATCCTCGGCAAGCAGGCGATCGACGACGATTGCAACCAGACCGGCCAGATGCTGGCCGCGCTGCTGGGCTGGTCCCAGGGCACCTTCGCCTCGAAGATCGCGCCTGAGGGCGATGCGATGACGGTGACCCGAGAGGTCGACGGCGGTCTCGAGACCGTGCAGCTCAAGCTCCCGGCGATTGTCACCACTGACCTTCGGCTCAACGAGCCGCGCTACGCCTCGCTGCCCAACATCATGAAGGCGAAGAAGAAGCCGATCGAGGCGCTGACGCCCGATGCGCTCGGCGTCGATCCGGCGCCGCGCCTGGTCACGCTCAAGGTCGAGGAGCCGCCGAAGCGCAAATCCGGCGTCAAGGTCGGATCTGTCGCCGAACTGGTCGAGAAGCTGCGTACCGAAGCGAAGGTGATCCCATGAGCGTCCTCGTCCTCGCCGAGCACGACAACGCCTCGCTCAAGGCAGCGACGCTGAACGCCGTCACCGCCGCCGCCAAGATCGGCGGCGACGTCGAGGTGCTGGTCGCTGGCCAGAATTGCGACGCTGCGGCGCAAGCGGCGTCGAACGTCGCCGGCGTCAAGAAGGTGCTGGTCGCCGACTCCGCCGAATATGCCAACGCGCTGGCGGAGAACCTGGCGCCGCTGATCGTCGAGCTCGCGAAGTCGCGCAGCCACGTGCTCGCTGCGGCCACGACCAACGGCAAGAACGTGATGCCGCGCGTCGCAGCCCTGCTCGACGTGGCTCAGATCTCCGAGATCATCGAGGTTGTCTCTGCCGACACCTTTGTCCGCCCGATCTACGCAGGCAACGCGATGGCGACGGTGCAGTCCAAGGACGCGGTCAAGATCGTCACCGTTCGTGCCACCGGCTTCGATCCGGCGGCGGCGACCGGCGGATCGGCTTCGATCGAGAAGGTCGCAGCCAAGGGTGCGGCCGGTCTCTCGGAGTTCAAGGGCTCGGAGCTCTCCAAGTCGGAGCGGCCGGAGCTGACCTCGGCCCGCATCGTCATCTCGGGCGGCCGCGGCATGCAGTCCGGCGACAACTTCAAGCTCCTCGAATCCGTCGCCGACAAGCTCGGCGCCGCGGTCGGCGCCAGCCGCGCGGCGGTCGATGCCGGCTTCGTTCCCAACGATTATCAGGTTGGCCAGACCGGCAAGATCGTCGCCCCCGATCTCTATGTGGCGGTCGGCATCTCCGGCGCGATCCAGCATCTTGCCGGTATGAAGGACTCGAAGGTCATCGTCGCGATCAACAAGGACGAGGAAGCGCCGATCTTCCAGGTCGCCGATTACGGCCTCGTCGGCGACCTATTCAAGGTCGTGCCCGAGCTCGACGCCGAGCTCGCCAAGGGACGCTGACCATGATCAAGACCATCGGCGTCATCGGCGCCGGCCAGATGGGCAGCGGCATCGCGCATGTCGCGGCGCTGTCGGGCTACGATGTCCGCCTCTCGGACATCAGCGAGGACGCGCTCAAGCGCGCCGTCGACAGCATCGGCAAGAACCTCGACCGTCAGGTCACCCGTGGCAAGGCGACCCAGGCCGACAAGGATGCGGCGATGAAGCGCATCGCCACCGTCACCGACATGAGCAAGCTCCGCGGCTGCGACATCGTCGTCGAGGCGGCGACCGAGAACGAGGACGTCAAGCGTGGCATCTTCAAGAAGCTGGTGCCGGAGTTGGGTCCCGAGACGATCATCGCTACCAACACCTCGTCGATCTCGATCACGCGTCTTGCGGCCTCGACGGACCGGCCCGGCAAGTTCATCGGCATGCATTTCATGAATCCGGTGCCGGTGATGCAGCTGGTCGAGCTCATCCGAGGCATCGCCACCGACGAGGAGACCTTCAAGTCGGTCAAGGATCTGGCGATCAAGCTGGGCAAGACCCCGGCGACCGCCGAGGACTTCCCGGCCTTCATCGTCAACCGGGTCCTGCTGCCGATGATCAACGAGGCCGTGTACACGCTCTACGAGGGCGTGGGATCGGTCGAGGCGATCGACACCGCGATGCGGCTCGGCGCCAACCATCCGATGGGGCCGCTCGAGCTCGCCGACTTCATCGGTCTCGATACCTGCCTCGCCATCATGCAGGTGCTGCATGAGGGCCTGTCGGATTCGAAATACCGGCCTTGTCCGCTCTTGGTAAAGTACGTCGAGGCCGGCTGGCTCGGCCGCAAGACCAAGCGCGGCTTCTACGACTATTCGGGCGAGAAGCCGGTCCCGACGCGTTAGGCCTCGGTACCAGGGTGCCGCTGCGGCCGCACAAGCTGAGCACGCAACCCGACGCCTATTTGGACGGTCCTGGGCGTCACCCGGCGCGCTTCTGTGCCCCCCGCCGGCACGTCAACGCAAACGCCAGGAACCCAGCCATTCGTAAGTCGATCTTCGCCCTCGCGATCGGCGCCATCTTCGCCGCCAGCGCCTATGCCTCTGCTCAGGCTTCGGCCCAGACCACCACGATCATCAAGGAGCGGCCCGGCCACATCACCGTGGTGAAGCGGAAGCCCATGAAGAAGGTTGTCGTCGTGAAGGAGCGTACGCCCCGCCGGGTAGTGCACGTCCATCGCGACGGCTCGCGGACGGTCGTCGTCCGCCCGCGTCCGACCCGCCAGATCACGCTCATCCGCCGCGACTAATCTGAGCGAGCAAACCGAAAAAGGCGGCCCGGATGGCCGCCTCTTTGTTTCGGCCTCCGGTCCTGACCGGCGGCGCGTCGGACCTCTGCGCGATCACCGGTTCCGGCCCGCTAAGCCGGTACTTCCTCGGCTAGCTTGTGCCTCAGTGCCTCGGCTATCACGGACGGCACCAGGTGATAGTCGTCAATGTGGGCGAACGCCGAGGCGGCAGAGGTTCCGTAGACATCGATGAATGCTATGCCGCGTCGCCGGCAGGCGCTATCGAGCGCGGCATTGTAGCTTTTGATCACTTGGTGAAGCTCCGACATCTGCGCCGCCCCAGCATGTCCGGCACGAGGAGCCGGCACGCCGAGACAACCGACCACGTGCTGCTCGGCCGCGAGCTCCATCAACGTGTCGACGAGGCGGCCGGCAAGCCGAGCTGTCACTGATTCGAAAGCGGCGCTTCCGCCTTGACGCCTCTCGGTCACGAGATGCCCCGACATCCGGCAATCGACTTCACCAAACCCGAAGATGACGGGTGCCGATGACCGGCATCCTTTGAGGCGCTCGCTGATTTCGACGCCACCGATGCCGCGGGCAATCGAGTGAGCGGTCTGTCCGACCAAGCAATGCGCCTGAATCCTGTGATCCTGTCCGCGCCATCGCGTAATGACGCCGTGGGCGCTGAGTGAATGGCTGTCGCCGATGTATTGAATCTCCGGCAGGGACGCGCGGCAATCCGCGGGATTGTGCCGCCACCAGTCGATGAGACGTCGGACAAAGCGAGCATACACGATGCCGCTAGCCGCACCGGCGGCGGCGTAGCGGTCCTCCGGGAAGCGATTGAGAATCGCCATCGCGGCATCCGGACGGTCCTTGACGAACAGTATGGCGGCGACTCCCGCGGCGACTAGGATCTCGACAACGCTGCCGTTCCCGAGCAGCGCCAGCGTTCGCAAGCCGTGGCGAACTGCTTCGGAGCGGCCGCTTCGGCTAGTGACATGAAATAGCTGCGCCATGCCGTCTGCGTGGCTCGGATCGTGGCAGATGATACGGCGCAACAGAGCCTGGATCTCCGCAACCGGGAGAAGTCCTTTGACGGCGTTGACTCCGTCGGTGAGGACGCTTGCGGTGCGCGATATGGCCTGCAATCGGCGGAGGCGGAGGTGGCCGCTTTCTAGATCGCCGCGGCGCCGGGCCAAGCGCGCTTCGAGAATGAAGGTCAGCTCGAGGGCGGGATGGAGGGCGGTCAGCTTGCGTACGATCGTCTCGGCGCTGTCTTCGGCCCCAGAGTCGAGGGCTTTGGCCGCGCATCTGGCGACCAGGTCCGCGGCAGCCGGAGTGATCGCGTCCTCGACAAGACCGACGAGCAACGTCAAGGACTGGGTTGCGGTTTCTTCTTCTCCAACCATTGCCAGGGAGATAGCGGCGTTCAACCGGCCTTCGGCGCTCGTCGAATTCGATAACGCCGCCAAGCGCCGGAACCAGTCGGCAGCGGCGACATGGAAGCCATGCGTGTGGAGGGATCGCGCGAGGCTGCTAACCGCATCGATGTCGCTAGGCCCTTGGACGAGACGAGCTTCCTGGTCGCTAGTCGAGAGACCGCTTTCGGTTTCGGCTGGGCCTGACACCTCAGGGCTAGCCACGGGCCTTGATCGGTGACGGATCGCTCTTTTCGACGAGATAGCGGCGAATCAGCGCCTCGGCGTCCTTCGAATCCCAGGCAGCATCGCCCTCCATTCGTCCGACCTCGTGTCCGGTGCGATCGACCAGCAACGTCGTCGGCAGGCCGCGCACGCCGGACGAGCGCGTGAACTTCATGTCCTGGTCGAGATAGATCGGCAGTTTCTTCAGACCGGCCTTTTCGTAGAAGGGCTCGACCACCTTGAGGCCGGCACGGTCGGAGGCGATCGGCAACACGGCGAAGTCGTTGCCGCCGAGGCTCGCTTCCAGGCGGTCGAGAGACGGCATCTCGGCGACACAGGGGCTGCACCAAGTCGCCCAATAATTGACCAGCAGCACCCGCCCCTTGAAGTCGGCAAGGTTCGTCGGCTCCCCCGCCCTGGTCTTGAACGGGGCCTCCGGCGCTGGCCGCGGCTTCGGATGCAGGGTAAACTTCTTCATCTGGCCCGCGAGCGGCGGCCGCCCGTCCGCCCAGGCGGCGCCGGTGGCTGTCGCGAGTCCTCCCGCCAGCACCAGCCGCCGCGTCATTCCCAAGCGATTCATTCCAGGATACATGGCCCGCAAGACCTCCAAGACCTCCGCCCGCTCTGCCAAGGGGCGCTCCGCCAATGCACTGTGGGGCGGCCGCTTCTCGGGCGGCATGGCCGCCATCATGGAGCAGATCAACGCATCGATCGACTTCGACCGCCGGCTCTATGCCGAGGACATCCAGGGCTCGATCGCGCATGCCGAGATGCTGGCGGCCCAGAATATCATCTCAAAGGCCGATGCGAAGGCCATCGTGAAGGGGCTCCATCAGGTCAAAGCCGAGATCGAGGCGGGCAAGTTCAAGTTCTCGCGCGCGCTCGAGGACATCCACATGAACGTGGAGTCCCGCCTGTCCGAGATCATCGGCCGGCCGGCCGGCCGCCTGCACACCGCGCGTTCGCGCAACGACCAGATCGCGCTCGACTTCCGCCTCTGGGTCCGCCGGGCCATCGACGAGGCCGACGCGGCGCTCGGCGACCTCCAGGCGGCCCTGATCGAGCAGGCCGAGTCGCATGCCGGCACGATCATGCCGGGCTTCACGCATCTGCAGTCGGCGCAGCCGACGACGTTCGGCCACCACATGATGGCCTATGTCGAGATGATCGGCCGCGACCGCGGCCGCTTTCGTGATGCGCGCACGCGCCTGAACGAATGCCCGCTTGGCGCCGCCGCGCTCGCCGGTACCTCATTCCCGATCGACCGTCACCGCACGGCCAAAGCGCTCGGCTTCGACCGCCCGACCGCGAACTCCCTCGACTCCGTCGCAGCGCGCGACTTCACCATCGAGTTCCTCGGAGCCTGCTCGATCTCGGCCATGCATCTCTCCCGGCTCGCCGAGGAGATCGTGATCTGGTGCTCGGCGCAGTTCCGGTTCGTGAAGCTGTCGGATGCCTTCACCACCGGCTCGTCGATCATGCCGCAGAAGCGCAACCCCGATGCCGCCGAGCTCGTCCGCGCCAAGGCCGGCCGCATCATCGGCGCGCTGAATGCGTTGCTCATCGTCATGAAGGGTCTGCCGCTGACCTACGGCAAGGACATGCAGGAGGACAAGGAACCGACCTTCGATGCGGCCGATGCTTTCGCGCTCGCCGTCGCCGCGACCGCCGGCATGGTCCGCGACATGAAGCCGAATGCCGAGGTATTGCGGGCCGCCGCGGCGCAGGGCTACGCGACCGCGACCGATCTCGCCGACTGGTGCGTGCGCACGATCGGCATTCCCTTCCGCGAAGCGCACCATGTCGCCGGCCGCGCGGTGAGGCTCGCCGAAGAGAAGGGTGTCGATCTCGGCGAGCTTTCGCTCAAGGATTTCCAGGGCATCGACAAGCGCATCACGAAGGACGTCTTCAAGGTGCTGACGGTCGAGCGCTCGGCCGCAAGCCGCGTCAGCTACGGCGGCACCGCGCCGGCCAATGTCCTGCGCCAGGCCAAGGCAGCGAGGAAGGCCTGGCTATGAGGGCGTTCGTGATCCTCCTCCTGCTGTCGGTCGTCGCGACCGCCTGCGGCAAGAAGCCGGGCACGCTGGATGTGCCCGAAGAGAGCAAGAACATCCCCTATCCGCGGACCTACCCGACCAAATGAGCGACTTCGTCTACAAGAGTGGCCGGCTTCACGCCGAAGGCGTCGATCTCGCGCGTATCGCCGAGACGGTCGGAACCCCGGTCTATGTCTATGCCGCCAGCGGCATCGAGCGGCGTTATCGCGAATATGCCGACGCGCTTGCCGGCACCGACGCGATGGTCTGTTACGCGATGAAGGCCAACGACAACCAGGCGGTCCTGAGCCTGCTCAAGAAGCTCGGTGCTGGCGCCGACACGGTTTCGGAAGGCGAGATCCGCCGCGCCCTCGCCGCAGGCTTCGATCCGAAGAAGATCGTCTACTCGGGCGTCGGCAAGTCGGCCGACGAGATGGCTTTCGCGCTCTCGGCGGGAATCGGCGAGTTCAACGTCGAGTCGGATCACGAGGTCGAGCTTCTGGCCGATGTCGCCCGCCAGATGGGCAAGCGCGCCAAGATCGCCGTCCGCATCAACCCCGACGTCGATCCGAAGACCCACGCCAAGATCACGACCGGTAAGAAGGGCAACAAGTTCGGCATCGACTTCGACCAGGCGATGGGCGTGTTCAAGCGCGCCGCCGCGCATCAATCGCTGGACCCGGTCGGCGTCGCGAGCCATATCGGCTCGCAGATCACCAGTCTCGACCCCTACCGGGCGGCCTTCGGGCGTATGGTCGATCTGGTCAAGGCGCTGCGCGCCGAGGACATCGCGATCAACGTGCTCGATGTCGGCGGCGGGCTCGGTGTCGGTTACACCGGCGAAGACCCGCCCTCGGTCGCCGACTATGTGAAGGTCGCGCGCGCCGCCGCGGCCGAGGTCGGCTGCAAGCTCGTGCTCGAGCCCGGGCGGCGGATCGTCGCCGAGTCGGGTGTGCTCCTGACGCGCGTGCTGTTCGTCAAGGAAGGCACGGCCAAGACCTTCGTCATCGTCGATGGCGCCATGAACGACCTCATTCGACCGACCCTCTACGAGGCCTACCACCCGATCGTCCCGGTCAAGGAGCCGGCTCCCGGCGCTGCCAAGCGGCCGGTCGACGTCGTTGGCCCGATCTGCGAATCGGGCGATTTCTTCGCCAAGGAAAGGGATTTAGCCCCGGTCGGTGCCGGTGACATTCTCGCGATTACCCATGCAGGGGCCTATGGCGCGGTCATGGCATCCAGCTACAATGCGCGCAGGTTGACGCCGGAGGTGCTCGTTCGGGGCCAACAATTCTCGGTGGTTAGGCCCCGTCCGAGCTATGAGGAGCTAATTGGTCGCGACCGCGTTCCAGATTGGCTCTAGGAGCCGTTTCGAGGGCTCGTCGGACCGGCCGGCGAGAGCAGCCGTGAGGTGATGAGCCCGATGGAAGAACGCACGCAGCCCAGCCTTCTCGATGCCGGCACCCGAGCGCGGGTCGCTCGACAGCTCGGCAGGGCTCGGGCCGCACTGTTCTGGGAGGGGCTCTGGCCCTCTCTCTGGCTGCCCGCCACGATCCTCGGCGTCTTCGTCGGGCTTTCGCTTCTCGACGTGCTGCCGCGCTTGCCCTCCTGGGCGCATGTCGCGGCGCTCGCGGTCTTCGCGCTTGCCTTTCTAATCTCGGCCTGGCGGGCCTTGTCGTCCTTGTCGCTTCCAGGAGACGCCGCGGCTCGGCGCCGGATCGAAGTCTCTAGCAATCTGACCCATCGTCCACTCTCCGGCATCGGCGACCAACTGGCGCTCGGTGCCAACGACCCGGTCAGCCAGGCGCTGTGGGAAGCGCATCGCCGTCGCCTTGCCCAGCGGATCGCCAGCCTGCGCGTCGGCTGGCCAGAGGCCGGCTGGGGCCGTGCCGATCCGCGCGGCATCCGCTCCGCGGCCGCCCTGCTCCTCGTGATCGGTATCGGCGTGTCCTGGGGCGAGGGCTACGACCGCATGGCGCGTGCGCTGACGCCCGACTTTGCCGGTGCGAGCAGCGGGCCGGGCACGACGCTCGACCTCTGGGTCAATCCGCCCGCCTATACCGGCCGAGCCCCGATCTTCCTCGATGCCCGGCAGCAGCAGGCCGAGGCGCCAATCGAGATTCCTGTCCGCTCGACCGTACTGGCACAGGTCAACGGGCTGAAGGAGTCGCCTGGTCTTCTGGTCGACGATCAGCAAACCGCTTTCGAGAGCCTGGGACCGACGAGCCACCGGGCCAGCGTCGCCCTCGTCGAAGGCAGCAAGATCTCCGTCGTCGCGGGATCGAAGGAGCTCGGCTCCTGGCGCATCCAGGTGGTTCCCGACAATCCGCCGACTATCGCCTTCCGCCAGCCGCCGAGCCAAAGCGAGCGCGGCGCGCTTCGCATCGATTACGCGGCGACCGACGACTACGGCGTCGAGTCGGTGGTGGCGCGTATCCGGCGGGTGGAGGAGGGCTCGACCGAGCTCGATGCCGAGGAGATGATCGAGCTTGCGCTCGCGCTTCCGGGGCTTGGGCTCAAAGAGGCCGCCAATGCGAGCTACCACGACCTGACCGCCCATCCCTGGGCCGGCCTTCAGGTCACGGCGACGCTGACCGCCACGGACGCCATCGGCCAGACCGGCGAGAGCGAGGCGCAGAAGCTCGTGCTGCCGGAGCGTCGCTTCCGCCATCCGGTCGCACGCGCGATCGTCGAGGAACGCAAGAAGCTGGCGCAAGCCCCGACCACGAACCGCGCGGGCGTCATGCGCAGCCTCGCCGAGATCGCCTCGCGGCCCGGCACCTATGCCGACGACATCGTCGTGTTCCTGGCGCTGCGCTCGGCGATGAGCCGGCTGCGCCATGACGATTCCAAGGAGGGCCTGCAGTCGACGCTCCAGCTCCTGTGGGATACGGCGCTCAGGGTCGAGGATGGCGACGTCTCGATTGCGATGCGCGAGCTCCGCCAGGCGCAGCAGGCCCTCGAGGACGCGCTGGCCCGCAATGTCGAGGACCAGGAGCTGGCGCGTCTCATCGACGAGCTGCAGCGCGCGATCGACCGCTATCTCGAAGCGATGATGCGCCAGATGCAGGAGCAGCAGCGCAACGGCGATCAGCGCGAGATGCAGGCGCTGCCCCCCGGGACGCAGATGGTGGAGCGCCAGGATCTGCAGCGCATGCTCGACAAGGCGCGCGAGCTCGCGCGCTCCGGCAATCGCGACGCCGCCAAGCAACTGCTCTCTCAGCTGCGCGAGATGCTGGAGAATCTGCGCGGCGCCCAGCTCGGCCGCCCGAACGATCAGATGCAGCAGCAGATGCGCATGCTGCAGAACTTGCAAGACCTGGCCAAGCGCCAGCGTCAGCTCCTGGACGAAAGCCATCAGCGTCAGCAGGGCGAGGAAGGCCTGGAAGGGCAGCAAGGACAGCAGAGCCAGCAAGGGCAACGCGGTCAGCAGGGCCAGCGCGGCCAGCAGGGCCAGCAAGGGCAGCGCGGTCAACAGGGCCAGCGCGGCCAGCGCGGGCAACCCGGCCAGGGACAGTTCGGCGAGAACGGCGAGCAGGCGGCGGACAGCCAGGATGCTCTTCGCCGGATGCTCGGGGACCTGATGCGCCAGATGGGCGAGAACGGCGATATCCCCGGCGCCTTCGGGCGGGCCGAGCGTGCGATGCGCGATGCGACGGATGCGCTCCGCCGGCAGGGCTGGGGCGATGCCGTCGGTCCGCAGACCGACGCGCTCGAGCAGCTCCAGCAGGGCGCCCAGCAGATGGCCGAGGAGATGGCGCGGCGCATGGAGGGCCAGGACCCGGGCGAAGGCGAGGGCATGGGTGAGCCTGCGCCTGGCCAGCCACGTCCCCAGGCCGACCGTCAGGGCCGCGATCCGCTCGGCCGTCCGACTCGGAACTCCGGCGGCATGAACCGGGGCCATGTCGACATTCCAGAGGAAGCCGACATCCAGCGCTCGCGCGAGATCTTCGACGAACTTCGCCGGCGCTCCTCGGAACCGAATCGTCCGCAGATCGAG
Source organism: Alphaproteobacteria bacterium (assembly GCA_016869375.1). Lineage (GTDB taxonomy): Bacteria > Pseudomonadota > Alphaproteobacteria > SHVZ01 > SHVZ01 > SHVZ01. The sequence continues at coordinate 20,498 of VGEH01000011.1, forward strand.
CGCGACTACATCGACCGGCTGCTGCGCCGCTTCTAAGACTTGGCGTCGGCGCCGAAGCGCGCTATGCCCGCCGGCATGCGCCCGCGGCTCCCGAGCCATTTGCCGTCGTCTCGGTCATGACGCTGATCGTCATCGATCCCGGCCTGCACATGGTCTTTGGCCATCATTACGAGTTGGATACGGCGATCCTCGAAGCCGCCGCAGCGTTCGGCGTCGAAGGCCACATCTTCGGCCATCGCACGGACAATCCGCACCTCAACAACCATCCGCAGGTGACGCCGTTCTTCGACGTGCTCACGCATCCGAGCACCAAGGATCCGATGCTGGTCGATCTCGATCGCTTCCAGATCCAGAACGAGCGGCTCTACGACGATCTCAAGCGCCTGTCGGACGTCATCGACATCGAGCAATCCACCCTCTTCTACGCGACGGCGGACCACAACACGCTCACCGGTCTCGGGCGCTGGGTGGCGGAGTGGAAGGAGCGCCCGCGCCGGCTCTTCGTGCTTCTCCCCGGGCATTTCGTCTTCGCGATCCAGGGCGGAGGCGGGACCCTGGATCAGCTCTTCTACCGATATGGCTTCTCGAGATTCCCCGCCGGGGAGGATAGTCGCGTTCGCTTCCTGGCGCTGTCGGCGCGGCAGGCGCGCGAGTTCTCGATGATCGGTGGCAGGAACGTCGAGCACGCGCCCTATCCCGTCGGCGAGCTCGGCGGCCTGAACCCGTCTCCGCGGGCACCGTCTTCGGGCCGGCGCCGCGTCCTCGTCTGCGGCAGCAGTCGCGATTCCAAGGGCTTTGCGCTGCTGCCGGACGTGATCCGCCGTGTCAGCGCGAGGCGATCGGATGTCGAGTTCGTGGTTCAGTTCTCGCCGACCGAGGGCGCGACCCTGGATGCGATCGCTGCGTCGGGCGCCACCATCATCGACGGTTATCTCGATCGCAGCTCGTATCACGCGACGATCCGCTCGGCCGATGTGATGCTTCTGCCGTATCTCGGGTCCGGCTATCGTGCCGGAACCTCTGCCGTCTTCGCCGAAGCGCGCTGGTTTGGCATCCCCGTCGTCTCCGCCGTCGAGACCTCGATGGGCGACGAGATCGCCGCTGATCCGCGCATCGGCCTGGCGGTACGGCCGGAACCAGCAGTCGTCGCCGACGCCGTCGAGGCGATGCTGAATGCCTATCCGGCCCGTCGTCTGGCGGCGGAGGAGGCAGCAGATGGCTATCGCCAGAACAATGGCACCACGCGCTTCGCTGCAATGATGCTAGGCCGAAGCTAGGACCCCGACGGACGCGACTCACCCGTTGGTGAAGGTCAGCGTCAGATCGACGGCCTCGGTCGACGGGTTGGCGAATTCGGTGCCGAACTTGACGAACTCGCCTGGGACGAGCTTCGCCGTGTCGGCCGAGAATACCCAGCTCTGGATCTCCTGACGGCGCGCGTCGCGGAGGCTCACCCGGAGCTTCGGCACATTCTTCACTTCCTGGGTCGGGTTGGCGATCGTACCGGTGATGACGAGCACCGGGATACCTCCCTGGCTCATGCGCTCGGTCGCGACGTCATGCAGAACGAGGCCGGCGCCGGGAACCGGGACAGGCAGCCCGACCATCTCGTAGAGCCGCGCCGACGGAGGCCATGCAGTGACGATGGTGCCGCGGCCGACAACGCCGCCGGCGAGCACCGCGACGATGAACAGGCCGAGCAGGATCCAGCCGATCGGCAGCTTCTTCTTCTCAGGCCGTCGGCGGAGCGCCGGCAGGTTGGAGCCGGCCCGAAGCGGCGGCGGCTCGATGTCCTCCGGCGGCGGATCGATGACGAGGTCCTCGAAGCGCTCCTGGGGCTCGGTTTCGACCGGCGGCGCTTCCTGGAACCAAGTCTCGCCACAGGCCGCGCACCGTACCCGACGGCCGGCGGATCCGAGCGCAGTCGACGGGACGAGGTAGCGTTTGCCGCAGGCAGGACAGGTGAGAATCAAGCCGGGTCGGGCTCCCCGTTGGCGGATGACGCCAAGCGCTGCCCATCTATAGGGTGCGCCACAGCCATTTTGCAAGGCGCCGCAGTCATTTGCGGGTGGGGACGGTCGCCTTTACGCGGCTTTGCGGCCCATGCGATGGTGACGCCCTGGGGCGATCCCGACCGACGGATGGGTATCGCCGACGAAAGGGACGGGCGCGGTTGGTACGCTTCGAGGATGTGGTGGCGCGATATGGCCGCGGGCCTGACGTGCTCTCGGGGCTTTCCTTCGAGCTGGCGCCGGGTTCTTTCCATTTCCTCACCGGCCCGTCCGGTGCCGGCAAGTCGACCCTGCTCAGGCTCCTTTATCTGGCGCTTAAGCCGGTCAGCGGCACGATCGAGCTGTTCGAGCGCGACGTCGCCCGCATTGCGCGGGACGAGCTGCCGGCGCTTCGCCGACGCATCGGCGTCGTCTTCCAGGATTTTCGGCTGATCGGGCATCTTTCGGCGCTGGACAACGTGGCGCTGCCGCTCAGGGTTGCCGGCGCCAAGGAGGGTCAGATCCGCGACCACGTCGCCGAGCTCCTTGCCTGGGTGGGCCTTGCCGATCACGTCAACGACCTGCCGACGACGCTCTCGGGCGGCCAGCAGCAGCGAATCGCCATCGCCCGCGCCGTGATCGGCCGGCCGAGCCTTCTCCTCGCCGACGAGCCGACCGGCAATGTCGATGACCGCATCGCGCTCCGCCTCATGTACCTGTTCGAGGAGCTGAACAAGATGGGGACGACTGTGGTGATCGCCACCCACAATGACGGCCTGGTCGCCCGATTCCCGCATCCGCAGCTTCATCTCGAGGGCGGCCGGCTCTTCCGCGTTCCCGGCCGGCCTCGCGCCGAGAGGGCACGTGCCCGTGGTTAGGACCGGCCGCGACCTGCCGCTCGCCGGCGACGCATCGGCCCGCTTCCTGCCCTGGGTCGCCGGCGCCATGGTGTTCCTGGCGGCACTCGCGCTCGCCGGTGCCATGCTTGCCCAGACCGTCGCGGCGCGCTGGCAGCAGGATCTCGCCGGCTCGCTCACGGTCGAGGTGCCGCCGAGGACGGGCGAAGTCATCGCCGAGCGCGAGCAGGCCGCCCTCGCGCTGCTCAAGGAGACGAAGGGCATCGCCGACGCGGCGATCGTGCCGCGTGCGCGACTCGAGCGCCTGGTCGAGCCCTGGCTCGGCGCCGGAGCCCATGTGGCGGAGCTGCCGTTGCCGTCCCTGATCGAGGTGCGGCTGGCCGAGAACGCTGCCCTGAATTTCGGTGAGCTCGACAAGAAGCTCTCCGAGGCCGTGCCCGGGGCCAAGCTCGACGACCATGCGCTCTGGCTCGCCGGCGTCGGCGCCGTGGTCCGCGCGGTCGAGGCGGTGGCGCTCGCCGTGGTCGCGCTGATCGCCGTCCTGTGCGCGGTCGCCGTCGGCTTCGCCGTCCGCACCGGCCTCGCCATCCATCGCGACGTAGTCGAGGTGCTGCATCTGATCGGCGCACGCAATTCCTATATCGCGCGCCAGTTCGCCGGCCATGCCTTCCGCACCACGCTCAAGGGCGGTGTGATCGGCTTGGCGGCAGCCGTGTCGCTGGTCGCGGCTCTCGCCGAAGGACGGGGCGCGCTCGGTCCGTTGCCGCTGCCCGAGGTGAGGCTGACGGCGATGGCCTGGACTGCGATCGCCGCGGTGCCCGTCGCGGCGGCGGTCTTCGCGCTGCTGGCCGCGCTCGCCACCGTGCATCGGCAGCTCAAGCGGATGCCGTGAGGCTGAGCTTTCGACAGCGCCGGGACGGAAAGCGGCGATGGCCGATGCTCGCTTTCGGTGCCGCTGCCGTCTCCGCCTGGGGGATGGGGCTCTCCTGGTTCGCGGGCGAGATGCCGCTGGCGGCACCGGCCGACATGCAGCCGATCGATGCCGTCGTGGTGCTGACGGGCGGCAGCCGCCGCCTCGGCGCCGGACTTGAGATTCTCGCGCGCGGCGATGCCAAGAAGCTCCTGGTCTCGGGCGTGCATCCCGACGTGGTCAAGGCCGAGATCGCTGGCGCCGACCGTCGCCTGCAGGTGCTGGCCGAGTGCTGCCTGGAACTCGGCTACGAGGCGACCGACACGGTCGGCAACGCGCAGGAAGCGGCACGCTGGATGCGGCGCGAGACCTTCACCTCGCTCGCGCTGGTGACCGCCACCTATCACATGCCGCGCAGCCTGGCCGAGTTCCGCCAGGCCTTGCCGGACGCGCATATCGTCGCCTATCCGGTCTTCCCGGATAACTTCAAGCGCGAGGAATGGTGGCGCTGGCCGGGATCGGCGGCGCTGGTGCTTGCCGAGTATCACAAATACATGCTCGCCCGCCTTCGCTTCGGCCTCGCCGAGATCGTGGGGGCGCGTGTCGATGCGGAGGCCTTGTCGTGATCTGGATCCGCTCGGCTCTCTTCAATGCGACCTTCTTCGCCTGGACGACCGTGGCGGTGCTGGTGGCGGTGCCGCTCCTGGCGATGCCGCAGCGCGCGATGGTGGCCTACGCGCGAACCTGGGCGCGGAGCGTGCTGCTTCTGCTCCGGCTGATCTGCGGGCTCGGCTATCGCGTCGTCGGCAGCGAGCGCGTGCCGGAAGGCGGGGCGATCATCGCCAGCAAGCACCAATCGGCCTGGGATACGATCGCGTTCTTCGCCGTGTTCGGCCGCCCCGTCTACATCCTCAAGCGCGAGCTCCTGTGGGTTCCGCTGTTCGGCTGGTGCCTGCTCAAATCGGGCATGATCCCGGTCGACCGCAAGGGCAAGGCCGCGGCGATGCGCAACGTGATGGCGCGGGCGGGCGAGGCGCTCGCGAGTGGACGTCCGATCGTGATCTTCCCCCAGGGGACGCGGGTGCCACCGGGCGAGAAGCGTCCCTATCAGCCGGGAGTGGTCGGTCTCTACGGCCAGCTCAAGGCGACCGTGGTGCCGGTTGCGCTCGACTCGGGACGCTTCTGGGCGCGCCGCGCCTTCATCAAGCGGCCCGGCACGATCACGCTCGAATTCCTGGAGCCGATCCCGCCCGGCCTGCCGCGGGCCAAGGCTCAGCGCCTGATCGAGGAGCGCATCGAGGCCGCATCCGACCGTCTGCTGGCGGGCGGCTGACCTCAGCCGCCAAGCAGGCGGTTGACGAAATGGATGCCGGCGCCGACCAGGCCACCGAAGATCGTGCCGTTGATGCGGATGAACTGAAGGTCCTTGCCGACCTGCAGCTCGATGCGCCGGGCGAAGGCCTCCGGCTGCTGGCGGTTCAGCGTCTCGACGATGAAGCCGCGCACTTCCTCGCGCCAGGCCGGGACGTTCTCGGTGAAGAAAGCCTCGACCGCAGCGTTGATGTCGCGTCGGAGCGCCAGGCTGTCGAGCTGGTCTGCCAGCGACTTGGCGACCGTGTCGAAGGCAAGCCGGATGCGCGATTGCGGGTCCTGGAGATCGGCCAGCATCGTGTTCTTCAGCGTCGTCAGCGCGCCGGCGACGATGTGCGAGGTGTCCGGATGGTCGAGGATGCGCTTGATCACCTCAGGCAGCCGCTCGAAGCCACCTTCGGCGCGCTCGATCGAGTCGGGCAGCGTCGCCAGCCAGCGATCGAACTCGGCGCGTTCGGGTGAGGCAGGGTCCTCTAGCGCCTCCAGCAGGTCGGTGACGCCGCCGACGGTCTTGTCGGCGATATGGCGGTCGACGAAACGCGGCACGAACCAGTAGCTGCGGGCGCCGACCCTCTCGCGGATCTCGTCGCGGTTCTCCTCGAGCCAGTCGATGCCGCGCTCGAGGAAGTCGTCGACGAGCCGGCCGAAATCCGGATGATTGACCGCATGGCGGACCAGCCGCGCGATGGCCGGCCTGATGTTGCTGCTGGCGAGCCCGGAGCGGATCGCGGTCGCGACCGCTTCCAGGACGCCTGGCTGGGCGCGCTCGTCGAGCATCCGCGGCAGGAAGCGCATCAGCCCGTCGACGAGCTTCCGGCGGGTGTCCTCGCTGTCGAGCAGCCGGCTGATGCGCTCGGCGATGTCGAAGCGCTGGAGGCGCGAGACCAGCACGTCGTGCTGAAGGAACTCGCGGTCGATATAGGCGGCGACGCCGTCGGCGATACGCGCCTGGTTGCGCGGGATCAGCCGCGTATGCGGGATCGGCAGGCCGAGCGGGTGGCGGAAGAGGGCGGTGACCGCGAACCAGTCGGCGATGCCGCCGACCATCGCCGCCTCGGCCGCCGCCCTGACGTAGCCGAGAGGCACCGGCGGCAGCGGCAGGTAATGGGTGGCAACCCATACGGCTGCGGCCAGGACCAGAAGCGAACCGGCATAGAGGCGATAGCGCACCAGCGTCGCTTCACGCTCGTCAGTCGGGGGCGTGGTCACGCCAACAGAGATGGTGATGCACCCTGGATTTCCCTAGAGCGCCGCGATCATGCCGCCATCGATGGTCAGGACCTGGCCGTTACAGAAGGATGAGGCTTCGGAAGCGAAGTAGATCGCCGCGCCGCCGAGCTCCTTCGGATCGCCCCAGCGGCCGAGCGGCGAGCGGCCGCAGACCCAGTCGTAGAACTGCTTGTTGTTGCGCACCACGTCGTTCGCTTCGGTCGGATAGAAGCCGGGGCCGATGCAGTTGACGTTGACGCCCATCGGCCCGAGCTCAACGCCGAGCGCGCGCGTCAGGCCATGGAGGCCGGCCTTCGAGGCGACGTAGGAGGCGATGGTCGGGCGCGCGATCGTGCCCATGACGGACGAGATCATGATGATCCGCCCCCATTTGCGTTTCACCATGCCGCGCGCCGCTTCGCGCGAGAGGCGGAAGCAGGCCGTCAGGTCCGAATCGATGACCGTCTGCCAGTCCTGATCGGTGGTCTCGAGCGTCGGCTTGCGGATGACGATGCCGGCATTGTTCACCAGCACGTCCAGGTGACCCTGATCCTTCTCGATGCGGGCAACACCGTCGGCGACCGCGGGGCCGTCGGTCACGTCGAAGATCGAGGTGGAGGCGCTCCAGCCGTTCTTCTTCGCTTCGTCCACGCGCGGCGCAACACGGCCGGCATCGCGGCCGTTCAGCACGATATGCGCGCCTGCGCCGGCCAGTGCCTGGGCGATCGCCCATCCGAGGCCGCGCGACGAGCCGGTGACGAGCGCGACCTTCCCCTTGAGCGAGAACTGCTCGAGCATCTTTCCTCCGATTTCCGATCGTGAACGGCAGTGTAGCGCGCTCCCTCAGCCGAGCCTAGGATGCGCCTCCCACGATCTCTCCGAGAGGAAACATGCGTCCGAATCCGGTGAAGGCGAAGCTGGTGCGCGGCGAGGCGCAGTTCGGCACCATGATCCTCGACCTCGCGGGCCCTGGCCTCGCCAAGATCTTCGAGAACGCCGGCGCCGACTTCATCATGTACGACATGGAGGCGGCCTGCTTCGACATCGGCAAGATCAAGGACCAGATGGCGATGTGCCGGGGCCTGAAGATCGTGCCGATGGTCAACGTCGCCTCGCAGGACCCGGTGATGATGCAGCTGCCGCTCGATTGCGGCGCCATGGGCCTGATGATCCCGGTGGTCGAGACGCGCGAGCAGGCGGAGAAGATCGCGGCGATCACGCATTACCCGCCCAAGGGCAAGCGCGGCGTCGCCTTCGGCATCGCCCAGGACGATTACTCGCTGGGCGGCCTCGACAAGCGCATCAAGGCTGCCGACAAGCGCAACATGATCATCCCGAAGATCGAGACGGCGAAAGGCGTCGAGAACATCGAGGAGATCATCTCGGTCCCGGGCATCGACGCTGCCTTCGTCGGCCATATGGATCTCTCGGTCTCGCTCGGCGTGCCGGGCAACTACACGCATCCGAGGTTCTCGGCTGCGGTCGACAAGGTGATCGCCGCCTGCAAGCGCCACAAGAAGCCGGGCGTCTGCCTCGTCGCGACGCCGGAAGCGGCCAAGGCCTGGATGAAGAAGGGCTTCCGCATGGTGATGTACTCCACCGACACCATGCTGCTTGCCGGCGCCTATCGCGCCGGGTTGGATGCGATCAAGGGCAAGGGGAAGTAAGGCGATGGCCAAGCGTGTCCTGGTCGGCGGCATCTGGCACGAGACCAACAGCTTCTCGCCGGTGAAGACGGACCTGGATGCCTTCCGCCGCTACCTCTACCTCGAAGGCGAGGCGGTCATCACCGGATCGCGCGGCACCAATACCGAGATCGGCGGCATGATCGCCGCCGCTCCGGCGGCCGGCCTCGAGCTGATCCCCTCGATCTATATCGGCGCGGCGCCCTCCGGCATGGTCAGCCGCGAAGTCGTCGACCTCGTCGTCGACCGCCTCAAGGCCGACATCGAAGCCGCCGGTCTGCTCGATGGCGTGCTGCTGGCGCTTCACGGCGCCATGGTGACCGAGGGCATCGACCAAGCCGATGCCTATGTCGTGCAGGCTGTGCGCGACGCAATCGGGCCGGACCTGCCGCTCGTCTGCACCATCGACTTCCACGCCAATGTCGAGCGCGCCCTGGTCGACCCGGCCGACGTGCTGATCGCCTACAAGACCCTGCCGCATGTCGACATGGGGGCGCGGGGCGAGGATGCGGCCCGGATCATCGCGCGGCTGATCGAGACCGGGCGCAAGCCGCACAAGGTCTTCCTCAAGCTTCCCATTATCACGGTGCCGCAGCGCCAGCCGACTCATGAGAGCCCGATGCGCGAGGTCATGGCGGATCTTGCCGAAGCCGAGCGCGACCCGGCGGTGATCACCGCCTCGGTCATCGGGGCCTTCGCCTATTGCGACGTGCCGCAGCTCGGCATGGCAATCCTCAGTTATGGCGACAAGCCCGCCGCCGAGGCGGCGGCCGACCGGCTGGCGGAGGCCGTCTGGTCGCGGCGTGCGCAGTTCAGGCCCGACCTCGTCGAGCCGGCGGAAGCGGTGCGCCGTGCGATCGCGGCCAATGCCGGTCCGATCTTCCTGGTCGAGCCCGCCGACAATATCGGCGGCGGCGCGCCGGGTGACGGGACCTATCTCTTGCGGGCGTTGCTGGAAGGCCGTGCGCGCGAGGCGGCGACGGTGATCTGGGACCCGACGGCGGCCAAGGCCGCCGCTTCCCTTGGCGTCGGCAAGCGCTTCAAGGGCAAGGTCGGCGGCAATACGCTCAAGCTGCATGGCGAGCCGGTCGAGATCGAAGGCACGGTGACCTTCGCCCGGGCTGTCAGCTACCGGCGGGACTCGACCTGGATGACCGGACAGCCGGCCGATCTCGGCCTCGTCGCGACGGTCGATACCGGCGGCGTGAAGGTGATCCTGACGACCGAGCGCGCGATTCCCTTCGACACGCTGCATCTACGCATCCCCGGCGTCGAGCCGGAGAAGGCGAAGATGGTGACGGCGAAGTGTGCGAGCGCCTGGAGCGGGATCTTCGGCACGATGGCCGAGGGGCATGTCTATGTCGACACGCCGGGCGTGTGCTCTTCCAACGTCGAACGCATGCCCTATACGCGGCTCGAGCGGGCCTTCTACCCGCTCGATCCCGACGTTCAGTATCCGTGAAGGGTCAGTTCTTCTCGATGTTCCAGTAGACGGCCCAGGGGACTTCCATCACGCCCTTGAGGTTGGAACGGTAGGCGACCGGCGAGAAGAACTGGCCGAGCGGCACGTAGTGCACGAATTCGGCGGCGCGCTTCTGCAGGGCCTCGGCGATCGCCTTGCGCTTGGCGAGGTCGCCTTCCTTGGCGAAGGAGTCGCGCAGGCGTTCGGTTTCGGGATCGCAAGGCCAGCCGAACCAGCTTTTCTGCTCGCAGGCGCCCGAGATGTTGAAGTTTGCGTTGGGCGGGCCGAGCTCATAGCCGGTCGAGTAGGTGTGATACATGCTCCAACCGCCCTGGCCGATCGGCTCCTTCTTGCCGCGGCGCAGGATCAGCTGGCCCCAGTCGATCGACTCGACCTCGATGTTCATGCCGATCTCGCGAAGCCGCTGGATCGTGACCTCGGTCAGGTCGCGGATGACCTTGAAATCGGAAGGCTGCAGGATCACGACCTTCTGGTTGGTGTAGCCGGCTTCCTTGAGCAAGGCCTTCGCCTTGTCGAGGTTCGGCTTCTTGAAGTCGTCGGTGCCGGCCTCGCTCGCATAGAGCGTGCCGCAGACCAGCCAGGCATTGCACTGCTTGTAGAGGGTCGGATCGCCGCCGATGGCGGATGCCATGTAGTCCGACTGGTTCACCGCGTAGAGCAGCGCCTGCCGCGCCTTCGGATTGTCGAAGGGCGGATGCAGGAAATTCGGCCGGAGATAGGCCATGAAGCCCGACGGGTTGTGGACGGCGACGGTGATGTCCTTGTTGCGCTTCAGGATCGGGATGAGGTCGCCCGGAGGCGATTCCCAGAAGTCGACCTCGCCCTGGGTCAGCGCGGCGCTGGCGGTGGCGGTGTCGGGAATGATGATCCACTCGACGCGCTCGATCTTGGCCAGCTTGGCGCCGGAGTAGAAGTTGGGTGCATCGCTACGCGGCACGCTGGTCGGGCTCTTGGTGAAGACGACCTTGCTGCCCGGCACCCACTCGTCCTTCTTGAAGAGGTAGGGGCCGGAGCCGACGATATCGGTCACCGCCGTGTTGACGTCGACCTTCGCGTCCTTCTCGCGCATGACGAAGGTCGGCATCGACACGGTCTTGGAGAGGGTGTCGAGAGCGAGGCCGAAGGGTTCCTTCAGCTTCATGATCATGGTCGCATCATCGGCGGCCTCGAAGGTCGCGCCGAGCTCGACCATGCGCTTGCCGGCGATGTCGCGGCCGGCCCAGCGCCTGAGCGAGGCGGCGACGTCGGCGGCCCTGACCGGCGAGCCGTCGGAGAATTTCTGGCCCGGCCGGAGCTTGAAGGTGTAGGTGAGGCCGTCGGCCGACATCGATACGCTTTCGGCCATCTGCGGCTGTGGGCGCTCGTTCTTGTCGACCGCCATCAGCGTGTCATAGACCATGTAGGCGAACTCGGTCGTGATGCCCGAGTTGTTGACGAACGGGTCGAGCACGCGGACATCCGCCTGCGGGACCACTTTCAGCACCTTTTGCGCGACCGCCGGCGTGGGCGCGACCAGCGCTGCCGCCGCGACGGCGCCCATCAGGCACGCGCCGAGCCCTCGGAACCGAACCATGACGTGAACTCCCCAGAAGCTGTTTCCCATTGGAAAGTCTGCGCTGGCGTTTCGTCCCTGGCAATAGGGCGCGGAACGCGGCTCAGTCCTCGGCTTTTTCCCGTGGAGCGGGTGATCGCAGCCGGTGGCCGCTGACCTCGGCGCCGGCATCGGCGGGCAGCGGCAGGAAGAACAGGATGGCACCCAGCGACACCAGCGCGATACCGACGAAGGGCGGAAGGAAGTCGGCCGCGTCGAGCGCAGCACCGCCGCGGAAGACGACGGCGAGGTGCAGGACCATCGCGCCGAAGGCGACGCCGACGCTCTGCGCCAGCTGCTGCATCATGCTGCCGAGGCTGGTGGCGCGGCTCATGCGCTCTGGCGGCACGTCGGCGAAGCTGAGCGCCTGCATGGCCGTGAACTGGAGCGAGCGGAAGAAGCCGCCGACCAGCAGCACCATGAAGATGAGCCAGTGCGGGGTCATCGGCTCGAACAGGCCGTTCACCGCCAGGAAGCCGGCGGAAATGACGACGTTCCAGATCAGGACCCGGCGGAAGCCGAGGGCGCGGATGATCGGCGCGGCGGTGAACTTCATCGTCAGCGCACCCGCCGCCGCGGCGAAGGTGATCAGCCCGGATGAGAGCGCGGAAAGGCCGAACCCCACCTGCAGCATCATCGGCAGCAGGAACGGCAAAGCGCCGATGCCGACGCGGAAAAGGAAGCCGCCGACCACCGCGGCGCGAAAGGCCGGGATCGCGAAGAGGCTCAGATCGACGATCGCCCTTTCGGTCCGGCGGGCGTGCTGGACATAGGCGAGCGCCGCCAGCGTGCCCGAGGCGATCAGCGTGATCGTCACCCAATCCTCGACCGCGCCGCGGCCCACGGTCTCCAGGCCGAAGACGAGGCCGGTCAGGCCGAAGGTGGTCAGCATGAAGCCCGGAAAGTCGAGGCGGCCGGGATGCGGCTCGCGCACCTCCGGGATCAGCAGCGTCACCAGCACGATGCCCACGATGCCGATCGGGATGTTGATCAGGAAGATCCAGTGCCAGGAGAAGTAGGTGACGATGAGGCCGCCCAAGGGCGGGCCGATCAGCGGTCCCATCAAGGAGGGGATGGTTAAATAGGCCATGGCATCGACCAGCGCCGCCTTCGGCACGTTCCGCAGCAGCACCAGGCGGCCGACCGGGATCATCATCGAGCCGCCTGCTCCCTGGAGGATGCGGCCGAGGACGAGGTGGGTCAGCGACTCGGCGAAGGCGCAGGCGACCGATCCCAGCATGAATCCCAGGATGGCGAAGCGGAACACCGTCTTCGCCCCGAAGCGGTCGGCGGTCCAGCCGCTCAAGGGGACGAAGACGGCGAGCGCCAGGAGATAGGAGCTGATCGCGAGGTTTAGGCGGAGCGGATCCTCGCCGAGCGAGCGGCCGATCGCCGGCAAGGCCGTCGCGATCACGGTTGAATCCAGGTTCTGCATGAAGAAGGCGCACGCCACGATCATCGGCACGACACGGCTGAAGGCCGGTGCGCTCGTCACGACAGTCTCACGCGGCGAACTCGCGGCGGATCGCCTCCGTGTGCTCTCCGATCCTCGGCACCGGGCGGAGGCGGAGATCGTCGCCGGCGATGGCGACGGGCGGCGCGATCAGGTCGATCGTGCCGGCCTGGGTCATCGCCGGCAGCGTGCGGAGCTGCGGATGCCGGGCGAGATCGGCGACCGTGTTGAGCCCGCCATAGGCGACTTGCGCCGCTCTGAGACGCCGCTCGACCTCGGCGCGGGGCAGCCTGGTCAGGATCACCTCCATGCGCTCTTTGAGGCGCGCGCGGTTCTTCACGCGGACCAGATTGTCGGCGTAGTCGGGCTCGGTCGCGAGGTCGGGCTCCTGCAGCACGTTGCTGCAGAGGCTGACCCATTCACGTTCGTTCTGGATCGAGACCAGCACCGAGCCGTCGGCGCAGCTGTAGGGGCCGTAGGGTGCGATCGAGGGATGGTCGAGGCCGCTCCGCTCCGGAGCCTTGCCGCCATAGACCTGGTGCAGGTACGGCACCGTCATCCAGTCGGCCATGCCGGCGAAGAGCGAGGTCTTGATGCCGCGGCCTTCGCCTGTCCTCTCGCGGGCGTAGAGTGCCTGCAGGACCTGGGCATGCGCGGCCATGCCGGCGGCGATGTCGCAAACGCTGACGCCGACCCGCGCCGGCGATTCCGGTCCGCCATTGATCGAGCAGAGCCCGGTCTCGGCCTGCACCAGCAGGTCATAGGCCTTCATCTCGGCATAAGGCCCGTCCTCGCCATAGCCCGAGATGTCGACGGTGATCAGCCGTTTATTGCGCTTCCGCCAGTCATCGGAGCCGAAGCCGGCGCGCTCGGCGGCGCCGGGGGCGAGGTTCTGGATGAAGACATCGGCCTTGGCGAGGATGCGCGACAGCAGCGCGCTGTCGGCCTCGGCCTTGATGTCGAGGGTCAGGGATTCCTTCCCCCGGTTGAGCCAGACGAAATAGGCGGACTCGCCCTTGACCGCCTTGTCGTAGCGCCGGGCGAAATCGCCCTCCGGCCGCTCGATCTTGATCACCCGCGCGCCGGAATCGGCGAGGCGGCCGGAGCAATAGGGAGCTGCGACCGCCTGCTCGAGGCTAACGACGAGGAGGCCCGAGAGATCGTCCATGCGCTCGCGTCAGTGCGCCGCCGATCGCGCGATCTCCAGGATCTTGTCGATGTCCGCCTCGTTGTTATAGAGGTGCAGGCCGAAGCGCACGAGGCCGCGGCGGACGGTGAATTTCACTTCAGCCTTTTTCAGCGCCGCCGAAAGCTTGTTCAGCTGCTCGTCGTCGGAGGTATAGGCGTCGCCCGCGCCGAGCGTGCCGATGGTAACGATGTGGCTGCGGGCCCAGTCCTCCTTCGGCCGGCAGACCGGATAGCCGAGTTGCTGGAGTCCGCCGGCGAGCCGGTTCGACAGCGCCATCACGTGGCTCTCGATCTTGTCCGGGCCGATGCCGAGCAGCAGGTCGAGCGAGGCGTCGAGAGCGGCGATGCCGATCCAGTTGTAGTTGCCGATCTCGAAGCGGCGCGCATCCGGCTGCAGGCGCAGCACGCCGTCGCCGAGGTCCGATTCATGCTTGCCGGTGACGACGCTGAAGCGCGCGACCCAGGCCGGCCGCAGCTTCTCGACCCAGCGGTCGCTGACATAGAGCATGCCGAGGCCCATGACGCCGAGCAGCCCCTTGCTGGTCGATGTGGCGAGCGCGTCGATGCCGAGCTTCTCGACATCGAGGCTGAGCACGCCGGCTGACTGCACGGCATCCACCAGCATCAGCGCGCCGACCTTGTGGGCGGCCTTCGAGATCGCGGCGACGTCCGTGCGGTAGCCCGGCGTGAAGGTCACGGTCGAGACCGAGACGACCCGCGTGCGGCCGTCGACGGCGGATGCCACGGTCGCGGCATCGATCATGCCGTCATTCGACTTCACGCCGCGCACCTCGATATCGTGCTTCTCGGCAAGGTTCATCCACAGATAGACGTTGTTCGGGTGCTCGAGCTCGGTGCAGATGACGACATTGTCATCCTTCTTCCAGTCGATCGCCGAGCCGATGGCGTTCAGGCCTTCGGAGACGTTCTTGGTGACCGCGACCTCGTGCGGCTTGGCGCCGATCAGCCTGGCGAAGTTGGCGCGCACGCGGCCGAGCGAGCCGCTGTACTCCTCCTTGATCTCGTCGCCGTTGAGCTGGGCGTCGGCGACCTCGTCGATCGCGTCGCGGCTCGCCTGCGAGATGATGCCCTTGGAGGCGACATTGGCGTAGACCCAGCGGTCGGCGCCCGGGAACTGCGCCCGGGCGTCGGCGAGGGTGAACTTGCGGGAAGAGCTATCGGCAGTCATTTCGGCCTCGCGGACATGGCAAGCGTGAATTCGTCGGTGCGCGGCGTCCACACGATGGGGCCGCGCGTCGCCCAGGTGTTGACCTGGAAGTAGAGCGGGATGATCGCGGCATCCTCCATCGCCATGCGGGTGGCCTGCTGCAGCAGCGCCTCGCGCTTCTTGTCGTCGATGGTGCGCAGCGCCTCGACGATCACCGCGTCGATCTTCGGGTTGGAGTAGCGGCCGCGGTTGGACGCTCCGGCTCCACCCGGGCCTTTGGTGTGGATCAGCGACTTGAGCGGCGAAGCCGCCTCGCCGGTGTCGGTGCCCCAGCCGAACAGCCCGACCGAGAAGCCGAACTCGTTGCCGCGCGTGCCGAACACGGCGCGCGGCAGCGTCTCGACCGTGGTCGCGATGCCGGCACGCACGAACATCTGGCCGATCGCCTGGGTGATCTTGGCGTCGTTGAGATAGCGGCCGTTCGAGCCGTGCAAGGTGAGCTGGAAGCCTTTCGGATAGCCCGCATCTGCCAGCAGCTTCTTCGCCGCATCGATGTTCTGCGCCGGCGTC
The DNA here is from genome assembly GCA_016869375.1 of Alphaproteobacteria bacterium. GTDB lineage: Bacteria > Pseudomonadota > Alphaproteobacteria > SHVZ01 > SHVZ01 > SHVZ01. Next base: position 35,974 of record VGEH01000011.1, read on the forward strand.
TTCAGACTCGGGTCATGGCCGAAAAGGCCGGGCGGCACCAGCTGGCCGCTCGGAACGCCCTCGCCCTCCATGATGCGGTCGACCAGCGCGTCGCGCGCGATCGAGAGCGAGAGCGCTTGGCGTACGCGCGGATCCTTCAGCGGGTTGACCGTCATCGGCTTGCCGTCGACGTCGCGAACATGTTCGGCGACGTCTCGATGGCTGTCCTGGATCAGATAGATGATGCGGTTCGACAACGATGGCCAGGTGACAAGACCCGCGGTCGACTTGATTCGCGCGATGTCCTGGGTCGCGACCGTGTCGATCGCGTCGACGTCGCCTGCGAGCAGCGCCGCGGTGCGCGACGCCTGATTGGCGATCAGCGTGAAGGTGACCTTGGTCCAGGGTTCCTTCTTGCCCCAGTAGGCGCCGTTGCGCTGCAAGACGATGCGCTCGTTCGGCGAGAAGGAAACGAGCTTGTAGGGGCCGGTGCCGATCGTCGCCTTGCCGGAATTGTAGTCTTCGGTAGCGCCTGTCTCTCCGTGCTTCTTCGAGATGATGCCGAAGGTCGAGATATCCCAGGGGAGCAGCGGGGCCGGCGCGGCTGTCTTCAGATGGACGAGGTGAGGGCCCTTGATCTCGACAGCCTTGATCGTGCTGACGTAGAGCGCGAAGGGCGAGCCTGACTTCGGCACGTCGACCGCGCGCTTCACCGTGAAGGCGACGTCCTCGGCGGTGAAGGGTGAGCCGTCATGCCAGGTGACGCCTTCGCGCAGCTTCACCTCCCAGGTGGTGTCGTCGATTGCCTTCCAGGACGTGGCCAGTCCAGGAATGAGGCCCTGCTTCTCATCCTGCAGCACTAGCTTGTCGAAGACGTGGAGCATATTCGCCACGTCCGGGCCGGAATTATAGAAGTGCGGGTCGATCGACCGCGCCATGGCGCCAAGCCCGATCCTGAGCTCCTGGGCCGAAACGGGCGCGGCGACAAGAACGGCGGCAATGGCCAGCCAGCGTGCGAACATGGCGGTCTCTCCTCTAGTCGAGTTCGGCGAAACGGTCGCTAGCGGCGACGAGCGCGGAGCGGATGCCGGGCTCCATCGCCGAGTGGCCGGCATCGGGCACCATGGTGAGCTGGGCCTCGGGCCAGGCGCGCGAGAGCGCGATGGCGTTCTCGGCGGGACAGATCACGTCGTAGCGGCCATGGACGATGACACCCGGCACGTGGCGGAAGCGCGGCACCGCCTCGATCAGGGCGTTCTCGGGCAGGAAGACGGCGTTGCGCATGTAATGCGCCTCGATCCGCGACATCGCCAGCGTGCGCGGGCTCTGCGATTTCTCGGCGCCGGCTTTCGGGATCAGGCTGGCGATCCGCGACTCGTAGGTCTTCCAATTGGCGGCCGCCGGCATGTGCACGGCCGGATCGGGATGGACTAGGAGCTTGAAGTAGTTTTCCAGGATGTCGCCGCGCTGGTCCGGCGGCAGGTAGTTGGCGAAATCGTCCCAATACTCGGTGAAGATCGAGCGCACGCTGTAGAGCCACCACTGTAGATCGGCTTTCCGGCATAGCCAGATACCGCGCAGCACCAGCGCCGTGCACGCCTCCGGATGCGCCATGGCGTAGGCGAGGCCGAGCGTGGAGCCCCAGGAGCCGCCGAAGACGACCCAGCGCTTGACGCCGAGCTTCTCGCGCAGTGCCTCAATGTCCCGGATCAGGTGCTGGGTGGTGTTGTTCTCGATCGACGCGATCGGCTTGGAACGGCCGCAGCCGCGCTGGTCGAAGACCAGGATGCGGTAGCGCTTCGGGTCGAAGAAGCGGCGGTGCTCGGGCTGGGAGCCGCTGCCGGGGCCGCCATGAAGGAAGACGACCGGCTTTCCCTTCGGGTTGCCGCAGAGCTCGTAATAGAGCTCGTGCCCGTCACCGACCGGGAACATCCCGCTCTCATAGGGCTCGATCGCGGGATAGAGGTCGGCCGGAAGGGTCTGGTCGGGCACGCGCGCCTGCTTTTAAGCGATGATTTCGCTTGTGAAAGTGTCCGCCCGGGGCGCCTGGGGTGTCAAGAAAAGGCGTTCAGGCGAGGTCCGCGAAGCGGTCCGCCGCCTCCAGCATGGCTTGGCGGATGCCGGGGTCCGAGGTCGAGTGGCTCTCGCCCTCGACCAGGACGAGCTCGGCCTCCGGCCAAGCGCGGGCCAGCGCGAAGGCGCCGTCGATGGGGGCGATCATGTCGTAGCGGCCATGGATGATCACGCCCGGCACCTGGCGGAAGCGGCCGACGCCGCGCAGCAGCTCGCCCTCGCCGAGGAAGGCGAGGTTGCGGACATAGTGGTTCTCGATCCGCGAGACCGCGAGCGTACGTGGTCCCGGCGGCGCCGGATCGCTCGGCTGCGGCAGCAGCGTCGAGACGCGCTGATCGAAGGCGCGCCAGGCGATAGCAGCCGGCATGTGCACCTTGGGATCGGGATCGAGCAGCCGGCGGGCATAGCCCTCGACGATGTCGTCGCGTTCCCAGGGGTGGAGGTGGCCGGCGAACTCCTCCCAATAATCCGGATAGATCCGGTTGAGCCCATAGATCCACCAGTCGATGTCGCGCTTGCGCCCGAGCCAGATGCCGCGCACGACCAGCGCCGTGCAGGCCTCCGGATGCGCGCCGGCATAGGCGAGCGCCAGGGTCGAGCCCCAGGAGCCGCCGAGCACGACCCAGCGAGCGATGCCGAGGTGGCGGCGGAGCGCCTCGATGTCGGCGACCAGGTGCTGCGTCGTGTTCGCTTCGAGCGACCCCGGCGGCGTCGATTGCCCGGCGCCGCGCTGATCGAACAGCACGATGCGATAGCGCTTCGGATCGAAGAAGCGGCGCTGCAGCGGCTGGGTCCCGCTGCCGGGCCCGCCATGCAGGAAGAGCGCCGGCTTGCCTTTCGGGTTGCCCGAAACCTCGTAGTAGAGCGTGTGGCCGTCGCCGACCGGCAGTGTGCCGGTCTCGTGGGGCTCGATCGCAGGATAGAGGTCGCGGGAAGGGCTCGTGTCTGGCATGACTTCAGGGGAGCGCGCTCGTTTCGGACGTGTCAAGGCGAGGCTTCCGGTGTCACACCAATCGGGCTATGCGAGACAGATGACGCTGGTTCTGGATGATGCGCTTCGCGCCGAGTTCAAGGTCGAAGGCGACTGGCCGATCCTTGTGCGCCATCAGGTGCGCTGGAGCGAGGTCGATGCCTACGCGCATGTGAACCACACGAGCTATCTCGAATGGTACGAGGACTGCCGCATCCGGGCGATGGCCGAGATCGGGCATGAGCTCAAGGTGGACGAGCCTGGGCCGGTCCTGGCCAAGATCGAGGCGGAGTACCACAAGCCGCTGCACTATCGTGACGAGGTCCTGTACGGCGCGCGTGTCGTTAGCTTCCGCAGCTCGAGCCTGGTCATGACCTACGGCACCTGGAAGCGGGGCGAGGGGCAGGTCAACCGCGCGACGACGCTGCTCGTCATGTTCGTCAATTCGACCGGCGAGAAGGCCGCGGTGCCGGAAAGCGCCAAGCGCCTCTGGCGCGAACGCCACGGCGCAAAGGGGGGATGAGATGTTCCGGATCGGCTTGATGGGGCTGGGGGCTATCGGCGAGCAGGTGGCGGCCGCCATCGCCTCCGGCGTGCTGCCCGATGTCGAGATCGCCTCGGCGCTGGTGCGGAAGCCGCGCGAGGGCAAGTCCCGCTTCCTGGTCACGAACGAGCCGGATGCCTTCTTCAAGGTCAAAGTCGACGCCTTCGTCGAGGGCGCGGGACACCAATGCGTCCGCGATCATGCCGAGCGTGCCCTGCGGCGGGCGGACCTGCTCGTGACCTCGGTCGGGGCGCTGACCGACGACGCCCTAAGGACGCAGCTGATCTCGACGGCCAAGGCCAATGGCCATCGTCTCGTCCTGCCGTCGGCCGGCATCGGCGCGCTGGATACGCTCTCTGGCGCTGCCATCGGCGGGCTCGACGAGGTGGTGATGACGGTGCGGAAGCAGCCCTCGGCCTGGCTAGGCACCGAAGCCGAGGGCATGGTCGACCTGAAGACGCTGAAGGAACCTTTCACGGTCTATGAAGGGCCGGTGCGCGACGGCGCCCGGCGCTATCCGCAGAACGTCAACATCTCCGCCGCCGTAGCGCTTGCCGGCGCCGGGCTCGACAAGACGCATCTCAAGATCGTCGCCGATCCGACGATTACGACCCACGTCATCGAGGTTCGCGCTCGCGGCGCTTTCGGCAGCTTCACCTTCGTCGAGGACATCCTGCCGACCGAGAGCAACCCCAAGACCGGCAAGATTGTCGGCATGGCGGTGGTCAAGGCCGTCCGGCAACTCTCCTCCCCGCTGGTGATCGGCCTATAAGTCGCTGAAGGAGGGAGCAGTGCTTAGGCTTGCCTTTGGAGGGGCGAATGGCACGTGCCGAGGGGGTTTCTGACCTGGGTTCGCCATCCTTCCAGTCGCTGCTGGAGGCAATGGACGGCGTCGCGCATGTCGTCAACCGGGACCAGGTGATCATCGCCTGCGGCGAGCGAAACTGGCGGCACTTCGCCCGGGAAAACGGCGGTAAGTCCATCGCGGACCCTGCCCAGATTATCGGCCGGCCGATCATGACCTTCGTCGAGGGGGAGGAAGTCGCCGGCGCCTATAGCGGTTATCTCGGCCGGATGTTCTCGGGCGATCTGCCCCGCGTCAGCTTCAGGTTCCGGTGCGACGCGCCCGATATGAGGCGGGACCTGTGGATGTCCATCAGCCCGATCGGCCGGGACGGGCATGTGAGCGGCGCTCTTTTCCAGTCGGTGACGCTTAACGAGCAGAGCAGGCCTCCGATCGGCCTCTTCGACTTCGAGTACGCCCGGGCGAACCTCGCGAAGGCGAGTCTCCTGCCGATCGTCAGCATCTGCTCCTATTGCCAGTCCGTATCCATGAGAGGGAGATCGGACGAGGACAGGGAATGGACCACGCCCGAAGCCTACTACCGGGCTGGCGGCCCGTCCCAGGCGAGGCTGAGCCACGGCATCTGCCCGGCCTGCTTCGAGCAGCACGTCAGCCCGTACCTCGACCGGCCCCCTGCCGGTTGACCCCAGCGCTACGTGGCGATCGGTTCCAATCGTCGTCGGCGGCTTTCGCCGGTGCCGGTGCCTCGCGCGCGGAACGTTGGACGGCGGGGCCGCGCATCTCGGTCAGGTTGAAGGCGGTGTCGATTAGACCGACATGCGAGAAGGCCTGCGGGAAGTTGCCAACCTGACGCCTGAGGATCGGATCGTATTCTTCGGCCAGCAGCCCGAGATCGTTGCGGATGGATAGGAGCCGTTCGAACAGCGCCGTTGCCGCGTCGGTCCGGCCGAGCATGACCTGGGCATCGGCAAGCCAGAAGGAACAGGCGAGAAAGGCGCCCTCATGCCCGCCGACGCCGTCGTCGACGTCCTCGGTCGCGTAGCGGCGAATGAATCCGTCTCGCAGCAGCTCGCGCTCCACGGCATCGACGGTTCCGGCGATCCTCGGGTCCTCGGGTGCGAGGAAACCCAGTTGCGGCATCAGGAGCAGCGCGGCATCGAGCGGCGCCTCGCCGAAAGCGCGTACGAAGGTGTTGCGCTTGCGGTCGTAGCCTCGGGCGCAGATGTCGGCGTGGATCACGTCGCGTATCCCGCGCCAGGCGTCGACCGGTCCTTCCAGGCCGAATTGCTCGGCGGTCTTGATAGCCCGGTCGAAGGCGACCCAGCACATCAGGCGGGAATGAGTGAAGTGCTTGGGCGGTCCACGGACCTCCCAGATGCCCTGATCGGGCCGGTTCCAGATCTTCTCGAGATGCGAAAGCAGCACTTTCTGCAGGCGCCAAGCCTCGTCGAGCGGGCTCAGATCCGCATCGCGCGCAACGTGCAGCGTGTCCATGACCTGCCCGTAGACGTCGAGCTGGACCTGATCCATAGCGGCATTGCCGGCTCGGACAGGCTTGCTGCCTTCGTAGCCGGCGAGCCAGGGAATTTCGTTCTCGGGAAGCCAGCGCTCGCCGGTCAGCCCGTACATGATCTGTAGCTGCTGCGGATGGCCGGCGACGGCTCGTAGCAGCCATTGCCGCCAAGCCTCGGCTTCTTCGCGGTAGCCGGCATTCAGAAGCGCATAGAGCGTCAGCGCGGAATCCCGAAGCCAGCAATAGCGATAGTCCCAATTCCGGGCGCCGCCGATCGCCTCCGGCAGCGAGGTCGTGGGCGCGGCGACGATGCCGCCGCTCGGCCCGAAGGTGAGGAGCTTCAAGGTGATCAGCGAGCGGATCACGGCATCGCGCCAGACTTTGTTGTCCGAATGGAATCGGCATCTCTTGGTCCATTGCCGCCACCAAGCGGCCGTGCGGTCGAGACTTTCCATCCGATCCGGAACGAAGTGCGGCGGTGCGATCGACCGGTGATAGGAAAGCGTGAACGGCACGCTTTCGCCGGCGCGAACGGTGAAGGCCGACAGGGTTCGCATATCCCGGCCCGCCAGTGGGGCGGGCGTATGGAGTTCGACCGCATCGGGGCCGGCGACCGCACTCAAGCCATAGTCGCGGCGGCGCACCCAGGGTGCTGTCTGGCCATAGTTGAAGCGAAGGGTCAGCTCCATCGCCATGTCGACCTGACCGCGCTCGCCGCGGACGATGCGGACGACATCGGCCTTCTTCTCATCTTCGCTGAACGGCATGAAGTCGGTCAGCGTGATCGCGCCCTCGGGCGTTTCGAAGCGGGTCTCGAGAATGGCGGTGTCGGGGATATAACGTCGGGACCGTTTGCAGTTCCGCTCGCGTGGCGCGATCAGCCAGCGACCGTTCTCGGGCCCGCCCAGGAGCGAGGCGAAGCATGCCGGAGAGTCGAAGCGGGGAAGGCACAACCAGTCGATGGACCCGTCGCGGCCGACGAGCGCGGCGGACATCATGTTGCCGATAAGGCCGTAATCCTCGATGAACGGGGGCATCGGGATCTTAACGGACCGACGGCGGGTTGAGTTCAACCCGCCGCCGTTGCTCGCCGTCGGTGCGGCCGTATGTCCTATGCCGCTTCACGCAGCGTCCGTGCGCCCATCGCACCCGGCCGCGTCAGGCAGCGCTCGAGCCAGTCCTTGACCTTAGGCGTCGCCGAAAAGTCGTGCTTGTTGAACCAGGCACCGTAGAGGACCGAGGCGACACAGAGGTCGGCGACGGTGAAATTCTGGCCGAGAAGGTATGGTCCCTTGGCGAGCTGGGCATCGACCGACGCGATCAGGCGCTTCACTGCCTCGAGATTCTCCTTGGCGACCGCCGCGTTCCGCTTCTCGGCCGGCAGCACATAGGTATTGGCGACGAAGAGGCCCATCGAGCGCTCGAGCGATGTCGCGGCGAAGAAGGCCCACTGCCAGCACTTGGCCTCGCCTTGGAGATCGGATGGATAGAGACCGCCCTTACCGTACTTCTTGGCGATATAGAGGTTGAGCGCCATCGACTCCGACAGCGTGAAGCCGTCATCTTCGATCGCCGGCACCTGGCCCATCGGATTGATCTTCAGGAACTCGGGCTGCTTCGAGTCTTCGCCGAAGGTGGTCTGGATATGGTCGAACGCGACGCCGGCTTCCTCGGCGACCCAGAGCGTGCGGAAGGCGCGCGACTTGGCGATGCCGTAGATCTTGAGCTTGGCCATGGTTTCCTCCTCTTGCTTTCAGGATATAGGCACGCCCAGATGACGGGCGAGCAGCGGGAACTGGGAATCCAGCATGTGACGGCCGAGATGGATGCGACAGCCCCGCTCCTTGGCGAGCGTCAGCAGCTTGGTCATCTCGGGGTTCATGATGATGTCGACGACGGTCGTCGTCTGCTTGAGACCTGATGTGTCCAGCGGCAGCGGATCCTCAGGCTTGAGCCCGGCCGAGGTGGTGTTGATGACCACGTCCTGGCTGCTGGCCGCAGCCTCGCCGACCTCGACCGCAAATCCCGCGAAGAACCTCCGCGTTGCCGCCGCCAATCTCTCCGCATTCTCGCGCGTGCGGTTGGCGATGGTCAGGCGACGGACGCCGGCCTCGGCCAACGCGAAGGCGATGGCATAGGCGGCGCCGCCGGCGCCGAGCATCAGGACGTCGAGGCCTTTTGGCTCAATACCGTCATGGCGGAGCCCGTTGACGAAGCCGGCACCGTCGTAGTTGCCGCCGATCAGCCGCCCGTCGGCCTCGCGGCGAACGACATTCACCGCCTGAAGCCGCGTGCCCGAGGCGTCGACCTGATCGCAGAGATGGAACATCGCGAATTTATGCGGGTTGGTGACGAGCCAGCCCTTCAGGCTCTCGACCGCCCGGAATCCCGCGACAGCACGCGATAGCGACGCCGCGCCGACATGAAACGGCACCATCGCCGCATCCATCCCCAGCTTCTCGAACAGGGGATTGAAGATGGTCGGTCCGCGGACGTGCCCGATCGGATCGGCGATGATGCCGTAGACGGCGGTCTTGCCGCTGATAGCCATCAGAACCCGACGGCGTCGCCGCCCTTGAGCGCCAGCATTTGGCGGGCTTCGTCCGGCGTCGCGATCTCCATCGAGAGTTCCTCGATGATGCGTCGGATCTTGGCGACCTGATCGGCATTCGACTTGGCGAGCTTGCCGCGGCCGAGCCAGAGCGAATCCTCGAGGCCGACACGGACATTGGCGCCCATGGTCGCGGCATGGGTGAGGAACGGCATCTGGAAGCGGCCGGCGGCGAGGATCGACCAGTAATAGTCCTCGCCGAACAGCTTGTCGGCGATGCGCTTCATGTGGTCGACGTTCTCGAGGTCGGGACCGATGCCGCCGAGGATGCCGAATATCGTCTGCACGAAAAAGGGCGGCTTGATCAGCCCGCGCTCGACGAAGTGGGCGAGCGTGTAGAGATGGCCGACGTCGTAGCACTCGAACTCGAACTTGACGCCATGGCCTTCGCCGAGGGTCTTCAGCACCTCCTCGATATCCTTGAAGGTGTTGCGGAAGATGAAGTCCCGGCTGTTCTCCAGATGCTTGCGCTCCCACTCGTGCTTGAATTCCTTGTAGCGATCGAGCATCGGGTAGAGGCCGAAGTTCATCGAGCCCATGTTGAGCGAGCACATCTCGGGCTTCGCCCGCAGCGGCGCGGCCAGGCGCTCGGCCAGTGTCATGCCGTGGCCGCCGCCGGTGGTGATGTTCACCACCGCGTTCGAGGCTTGCTTGATGCGCGGCAGGAACTCCATGAACACGTCGGGCGAGGGCGTCGGCCGTCCGTCCTTGGGGTCGCGCGCATGCAGGTGCAGGATCGCAGCGCCGGCCTCGGCGGCGGCGATCGCGTCGGTTGCGACCTCGTCCGGCGTCAGCGGCAGGTGCGGCGACATCGTCGGCGTGTGGATCGAGCCGGTGACGGCACAGGTGATGATGACCTTACGCTGCTTCGCAGCCATGGAAATGTCCTTCGTCTCTTGAAAGGCGCGTCAGCCCAGGGTTTCGACGTTGCCGCAGACGCTGAGCGCCTGGCCGGAGATCCGGCTGCCTGCGGGGGACGCCAGGAAGATCGCCATGGCGGCGATGTCTTCCGGGGTCACATCGGTGCGGAGCGATACCTTGGACAGCAGCAGGTCGCGCTGCTTGTCGAAGCTGAGGCCGTTCGCCTTGGCGCGCGCCGCGATCACGCGGTCGATACGGGGGCCGCGGACGATGCCGGGCTGGATCGCGTTCACCCGGATCTTGTGGGCACCGAGCTCCATGGCGAGGCTCTTGGTCAGGCCGACCACCGCCCACTTGGTCGCGGCATAGGGCGTGCGCAGAGGGAATCCGAGGCGGCCGGCAACGGAGGAGAGATTGATGATCGAGCCACCCTTGGCCTTCTTCAGCAGCGGCACGGCAAGCCGCGTGCAGTGATACATGCTGTTGAGATTGATATCGATCGTCGCATGCCAATCCTTCGGGTCGATCTCATGGATCGGTGCGGTCGGGCCGGCGATGCCGGCATTATTGACCAGCACGTCGAGACCGCCCTTGGTGGCCTTGGCGAGGAACCTGGCGATCGCCTTCGGATCGGCGACGTCGGCGAGGTGGCCGGCGATGTCCGGGCGCTTCTTCTTGAGATCGGCGAGTGCGTCCTTGGCGACGTCGCAGACCTCGACATGGGCACCGCCATCGGCGAAGGCCTCGGCGATCACCCGGCCGATGCCGGCGGCGCCCGCGGTGATCACCACCTTGAGCCCGGCCACGGACAGGTCCGGCGCTTTCCGCTTCGCCATCGTTTCCCCCTTAGGGCGTGTCGATTAGGGGGCGCAGTCTACGCGCTGGCACAGGAGGATTTCCAGCCGCCTGCGCTGCCGGTGAATCGTGCTGACCTTTCCGCCTTTCCAACGGTACATTGAGGCGATCGCCTGGATGAACAGGCCGCCTGGGAGGTTCGGAAAGCGACGATGTCATCGGCTCCTGGCGCGCCTCCCGATCGCGAAGCGGGGATTGCCCGCATCCTCGGATTTCTGAAGGCCTACTATCAAAGATCGCAGTTCGAGGAGGTTCGCCGCGGCTTCGCCGCCCTCGAAGGCGATCTGACGGAACTTCTCCGGAGCGACGAGCGCGCTCTCGCGCAGGCGCTTGAGTGGGTCGATGACTTGTCTCGCTCCGGGTCGAAGGGCGAGGCGAAGGCAATGCCGCATGTACTGTCCATGTCGTTTGCGATGTTGGCCAATAAGGCGTCGGCCGGCACCGATGCGGGTGATCTGGGAAAGCTCGTGCCGTCGCATCGCAACCAGCTGCAAGAGAATCGAATCCCGGCGATGCGCGCGATCATTCCCGAGAATTTCTCGAAGCCGATCACCGCGCTTGAGATCGGGACCTGGTTCGGCAGCGGCTCGACCAGGATCTGGATGGAGACGCTCCCGCCCGGCTCATCCCTGTTCATGGTGGATGCGTGGGGCCGTTACATCACCAACGTCGATCGCGACGGCAACGCCAACCCCAGCTACCGCCTGATGGACAAGCTCCCCCAGGCAGCGATGACAGCCGCCGTCAGGGAGATGTTCCAAGCCGAGGAGAAGCCCGACAACGACATCGAGCTCGTGCTGATGCGGGGGAGGGCTTCCCGCATCCTACCGTTCTTCCGCGAGGGGCTGTTCGACTTCATCTACATCGACGGGTCGCACTACTACGCCGAGGTGAAGCGCGACATCGAGCTCGCCAAGAGCCTTTCGAAGGCGGCGTTCTCAGTCATTTGCGGCGACGATCTCGAAACCCTCGAGCCGAGGCTGATCGAGGTGGCGAAGGTGATCCAGGATCGCGACTTCATCACCTATGACGGAGTCGGCTTTCACCCGGGAGTCGCGCTCGCGGTCAGCGAGGAGTTCGAGCGGGTCAACACCTCGAACGGCTTCTGGTGGACCATCTGCCGGAACGGGGTCTGGGGCATCTCCTAGCCTCCGCCCGCCGGGTCTTGGGCTGACGGCCATGTGCTGCTATACAGCGCTCTCAAGCGACCCCGTAGCTCAGCTGGATAGAGCAGCAGTTTCCTAAACTGGAGGTCGGAGGTTCGAGTCCTCTCGGGGTCGCCAATAAATCCGGGCCTATCTGCGATATTGGAGTAGCCGGCTGCGCTCTAGGGGAAGCGCTGGGGAAGCGCGCGGAGGGATTTCGACCCTGCCCGCAGGGCGTGCTCGCGTCGTTGACCGAAGGAGGAGATCCGCGATCTACGCGCGGCCCCTTATTCCCTGTCTGCGCGCAGTGCGAGTACTGCTCTAAGAACGCCGTAGGCCGAGGTTTGTAGAACCGAAGGTCCGGGGGCGTCGCTCGGCCGGCGAGTGCCGGTCAGGGCGCATGCGCAGGTCGCCTAAGAGGCAGCCTCATTCCGTGTTGAGAGGCTAGGGAGCCGGTGGGCCGTCCATGCGGACCTTCCTCTTCCGTTCGACTTTCTTGCCCAGGCCAGAAGGCGCTGGGTTCTCGCCGAGAAGACCTCGTCCGCCCGTATGTCCGCCCGGCGGTGGTCATCGCGCAATCGAGCGTAGGTACGCCACCACATACCCTTTGGGCGCGTGGGAAACGGCAAGAGCAGATTGGTGCTGCCGCCAAGCCGGTCTCGGATCTTCTGCGCTCGTCGGTTAGCTCGAACACCCGAACTTGCGCTTTGACTGGTGTAGGGAACCTGGTTGCAGCGTCGACAGAGAAAGTAGGGGCCGAGCGCGTAGAGCTTCACGGCCCGCCTCGCGCAGGCGATCCCGCCTACGACGCCTGGGCATAGGAAATAGGGTCGATCGCCGCCGAGCCGGCACGCAGCGCGCACGACCAGGACGCACTCCTCCACGTCTTGCGATGCATCGTCGCCGATGCGCACCCGATAGGAGAGGGTCACTCTGTCGGCGCCGGCATGGAGTTCAATGGAAGGCGCTTGATCATCATCACCGATCCAAGACAGGGCGCATGACGTTCCGGGTGTAAGGCCGCCCCACTTCCGAAGCCGATTCACATCGATCGCGAAACAGGAATCCACCGTTGCGCGTGGCCATCCGCGCCGCCGGCCCGATCCGAAGCCACCCATTTTTCACTCCGATTATCTCGAAATCGTCTGAGAACTAGCGAACTGGCAGAGGGTGGGGTAGTGGGTCAGTTTGGCGATGACCGGCGGGGCGCCCGAGTAGTCAGGTTCAGCCGGCGGCCTGACTTCGTATCAATAACGACAATCCCGGCCTTGGCATAGCGGCGCCAGCCGTCCAGACCTTTGACCTTGTTCAATCGGCGATGTTCGGCCTTGGTCACAACGCATCCAATGGCCGTCGCCAATATCCTGTCGATGTCTTTTTTTGCAGCCTTGAGCAACCTGTCGACCATGGCCGCGCGCTGATAGACATGCTCGTGCTGCCAATCCGGCCGTGTCGAAGAGAGCGATTCCTCCGACCGATAGCGCGTCTGGTACTTGGCCGCCTCTGCCTCAGTCACCTTGTAAAGTGCGGTTCTCAAAAATTCGCGCCTATGACTGTCCAGTAGATCGCGCGAGGGCCTGAGCAGCAATTTGACTAGCGCGAATGCGCTTCGTCGCTTCTCGTCGGGGGTGCGCTTCCCCATGACAATCCCCTCGTGTTCAGTATTGCTCAGTCGCTTCCGGCATCGGCTCGGGAGCCTTCCGAGCAGTTTCCCACTGGTCGACCACCGCAACCATGTCCTCTAGCGACCACAGCGTCTTGGATACGCCAGCGGGCATCGCCGGGGTGCAGCGAAGCGTCTGATGAAGGCGAACGAAGTTGTAGTGCATCAGATAGATCGCCATCGCGTGAACATGGTTCTCGCCCGGGGATGGCGTCAGGAGGTCGGCTCGCTCGCCGTCGATAACGCTGCGGCCTCTATTTCCGCACTTTCCCTTGCGCAACTGAGAGAGTTGCCACTAGGCTAGGTTTCGTAGCGCCGACGATCAGCAGTCCGGTCAGATTGTGCACAGATCGACTCACTCAAGCACCAGAACGAGTTTCGTGTTGTCGATAGACCACGATTTGAACTTTCCGAAGAAGCTCTGCCCCAGGAGCAGTTCGCCCGCTACCGGTGACTCGCTGGCGGTGACATCCTCAACGATCCTGTCGCCGACCTTTAGGGTTCTGATGCGGAATGTCCGCGATTCCATCTTCGACCCATCGGCGAGCATGTAAGTCTTCTTGGCGACAAAATCCTTTTCGGTAAGCGTGCCTGTGCGAAGCAGCGTCGTCACAACGTCCGAAGGGATCATGACATCGGATGCGCCGCTATCGATGGTGAAGTTCAGGCTGATAGCGTTGTTGATGAGAGTGGGGATGACGAACGTGCCGCCCCGCTTTTGCAAAGGTACAGACGTAGCCGAAGAGAAGGTCGCTGGGAATCTATCCGTAGAAGCGGTTTGAGGTGGCGGCGAAGGAGTGGCTGCCGTGGTCTGCGTGCCTTCTGTTTCGCCGCACCGTTTATAGTTTGAGGCTCCGCATGTTCGAGCCATCTCCTGCGCATGTTCGATCTGAGCAGGCGTCATCATTGCGGAGAGCTTCGCGCGACTGTCCATCGCCTTCTTACCGTCCTCGCCGATCAAGGATGCTGCAGCGAGATTGAACCACATGTGAGCGCGGGCATGATCCTGCGCGACGCCGCGTCCTTTTTCGTACATGATCCCGAGATTGCTTTGAGCAGGCGCGTATCCGCGATCAGCGGCAAGGCGGAACCACTTCACCGCCTCTCGATAGTTCTGCGCGACGCCTTGCCCATTCTCGTACATGACCCCCAGTTCGTTCTGAGCTACCTCATGCCAGCGCTCAGCGGCGAGTCGAAACCACTTCACTGCTTCTTTGTAGTCCTGCTCAACGCCCTGGCCATGTTTGTACATGTGCCCGAGAGAGTACTGACTAGAGATGGAGGCATACCTGTCCTTTTGCGCGGCGGCGAGCCGATACCACGTCACCGCTTGTCGATCGTCCTGCTCAACGCCCCTGCCGTAGTAGTACATGTCCCCGAGGCTACGCTGAGCATCCGCGTCGCCCTGCTCAGCGGCGAGCCGATACCATTTTGCTGCTTCGGTATGATCCTGCGCGACGCCCCGTCCCTTATCGTACATGTACCCTAGGGAAACTTGGCCACTCGCATCGCCGTGCCCGGCAAGAAGCCGATACCACTTCACCGCTTCCGCATAGTTCTGCGCGACGCCCTTGCCATACTCGTGTAGGTACCCGAGGTGGCGCTGAGCATCCGCGTCGCCCTGCTCAGCGGCGAGCTGATGCCACTTCACCGCTTCCGCATAATCCTGCGCAACGCCTTTGCCGTCTTCGTACAGGTACCCAAGGCGGCGCTGAGCATCTGCGTCGTTCTGCTCGGCGGCGGACCGATACCACTTTATCGCTTCCGGATAGTCCCGCGAGACGCCCCGGCCACCTTCGTAAAGGTGCCCGAGTAAGACCTGAGCATCTGCATTGCCCTGCTCAGCGGCGAGCCGAAACCATCTCACCGCCTCGTTGTAGTCCTGCGCAACGCCATGTCCGTTGCCGTAAAGTAGTCCGAGCTTGAACTGAGCCTTCGCATCGCCTTGCTCAGCCAGTGGACGCCAAAGTTTCAGTGCAGTCTCATAGTCGCCAAAATGATATGAGACGACGCCGTCGTCGAAAGGATTCGCGCTCGTTATCTGCCCGAAACCGAGCAGGGAACTGACGATCATCATTCCGAACAGCTTGCGCATGGCAGGGCACCCCAAGACCAGAATGCGATCAGCACCGAGAATGACATTTGCGCCAGCTTAGCGCGTGCATGCCTGGCTTCAATCATCCGTCAAGAGACATCGTGGCGCCGGGCCTGAGTAGAAACCACGATCTTGGTTTTGATCCGTCTGGCCTCTCCCACCCCACGATGTGGGCGTCGGCAGGCGGCTCGCTGATTGCGCTGGGGCGGGGCGACATCGGATCAACTGGCTGCTTGATCCAGCCGCGGGGCTTCACCGGCGCCTTCCGGAAGCCGCGGCCGATCCAGACGGTCAGCCCAGCCATCGCCAGGGCGGCCGCGGGCGGGGCGAAGGCGATGAAAAGCCACCCCCAATAGGCCTCGGCTGAGAAAGGGACATTATCGAAAAGGTGCCCGGCCGGGGTGCAGTAGCGAAACATGCATTGCCACTCATGCCGATGCGCTTCGACATAGACGCCGAGTATCCAAAGGACACTGAGGGCGATCCATAGCCGCCAGAAGCCGGCACGCCTGCTGAGCCCTATCATTGCTCCACCTCGACGGCGGAATTCTCGTGGAAGGGTTCACTCGACGGGATGTCGCGCTGGTCAACGAAGCGGCGCAAGGACGTGACGGCTTCAACAGCGTGAGTTGCCAGACCGTTGCGTATCGTCATTCGGGGTTCCGGCAATTATACCTTTGACAAACCAACTCTACTGATAGTATTCTTGGCCTCAGCTTCGGAGGCCGTCCCATGTCAATCGTTAACAACCCGATTTTCAACGACAGCGAGAAAGCCCGCGAGTGGCTGGAAGCGCTGTTATGGGCCGATGGTCCGGTCTGTCCGAAGTGCGGCGTCGTCGGCGCTGCCTATGCCCTGCGCGGCAAGGCGCATCGCCCTGGCCTCTACAAGTGCAAGGGCTGCGATAGCCAGTTCACCGTCACTGTCGGGACGATCTTCGAGCGCTCGCACATCCCGCTGAACAAGTGGCTGCTGGCTTTTCACCTGATGGTCGGCAGCAAGAAGGGCGTCTCGGCCCATCAGATCCACCGCATGCTGGACATGACCTACAAGTCCGCGTGGTTCATGTGCCATCGCATCCGCGAGGCCATGCGCGACGGCAAGCTGCCCGGCCAGCTCGGCGGCCAGAACAAGGTCGTTGAGGCAGACGAAACGTACATCGGCGGCAAGGCTGCCAATCGCAAGCATCACGTCCCGCCGAAGGAAGCGGCCTTCGCGCTGGTTGAACGTGACGGCGCTGTCCGCTCGTTCCATGTCCCCGCCGTCAATGCCAAGACGCTGCGCCCCGTGCTCGCCGCGCACGTTGACCGCAAGTCGTACCTGATGACGGACGACGCTCCGGTCTACGTTCCGATGGGCCGCGACTTCTCGGGCCATGGTGCGGTCAACCACTCGATCGAGGAATACGTTCGCGGCGGCTTCTGGCACACGAACACGGTCGAGAACTATTTCAGCATCCTCAAGCGCGGCATCGTCGGGACGTATCACCACGTCAGCCAGCAGCATTTGAAGCGCTATCTCGGTGAGTTCGACTTCCGCTACAACATGCGCGTGAGGCTCGGCTTCAGCGACATGGAGCGCATGACCAAGGCCGCGCTAGGCGTCGTTGGGAAGCGGCTCACCTATCGGCGGACTTGTGGGACCAAAGAAGGCGCTGAAGCCAGCGCGTCCTAAGCGCTACAAGCGCACGCTGCCGCCACAGAACCCGCAGCTAACGCTTCCCGGCCTTCCGGACGACTGAGCGCTTGCGCTTGGCCTTGCGGGACGGCTGTGCTGGCGTCTTGGCGGCGGCTTTGATTGCCCGCTCCGTCAGCGCCCATGCGTCCGGCCGCATCTCGATCTTGTCCAGATCCGGAGAGAGTGGTTTGCTAGTCATATGCGCACCCTAGCACATCCGAGAGCATGACGACGGTCATTGGATTGGCGCTTACCGCGGGCGCCTTTATCGGGGTAATCGCCCTCGTATTTATTGTCGGCGCGATCATCCTGGACATCAACAGCGACACCTCAATGAGTGCCTTCACATTGCTCGTTATCGCCGGGCTGCTTGGGGCAATTCTCGTTCAACTCATCTTGATAGGGGCACATCTGCCTGCCTGAGCGTACACGAGCGGGGCGGCCATTACAGCCGCCCCGCCTCTCGCTATCCTAGACGGCGCCAACCAGCCTAGGAGCGATTCCCATGTCGCCCATCCAATCCCATGTCGCCCATCCAATATCTTCGCGAGACAGCTCGCGAAATTGCATCGCAACTCCAAGGAAATGCGATGCGCCTCAAGAAGGAACTTGAGGACATAAAGGCGCGGCAAGCCGAGATAGAGGCGCAATTGAGCACGGCGGACATAGCGCATCAGCGCGCGATGTCTTTTCCGGGCCAGATCGGGGCTGATTATGCCTGTCCGGATTGCTGGGTGAGTGGTCGTCGCGGAGCCACGATGCGCGCCATCGGTGGGGGCGGCCGGCGTGAGGATCGCTTCCGGTGCAACAGCTGCGATCAGGTCTTCGCGCTTCCGAGTGGCGAGTGACATGCGCGATGATCTCCTAGACGCCCAAGCATCCGTCGATTGGGCCGTAGCCCAAATCCCAGTCCTGGAGCGCCGCATCGCCGATTGGATGGGCAGTCGCCCTTATGAACTCGTCATGGAGGACGATCCGAAGACCGGCGAAAAGCTGATGGTTGCCTATTTGCGCGCGACGCTCGATCCGCTCGCCGTCGTTGAGGCGGGCGCCATCATCAACGCCATTCGCAGCAGCCTTGACCTGGTCGCCGCGTCTCTGGCTCGGCGCAATGGCAAACCGCCGAGCAAAAACACGCACTTTCCAATCTTCCGGTCCATTCACGACTTCGCTGATCCATTGGAGGGAATCGAAAGCAAAGAGTGGCTGTCCAAGAGTGAAATCGCCAAAATCAAAGCGCTGCGGCCATACCACGGAGGCGATCCGTGCCTGTGGCTGCCCCACCAACTCGACATCTTGCGGAAGCACAAAAGGTTGATCGCCGTTGATCTGTCGTTCCAAGGGATGAGGATGAACGCCTACTGTAAGCGCCGGAGCAAAAATCCCTCACTGAAGCGGCCGGATTGTCCGGTTGCGCCGGAGTAAAAATCCGGCAGCAGATAGCTCTTTGCGGTTTTGGCAGAGGGCGGAGGGATGAAGGGCGTGGAACTTTACAGGCAGGTCCGCCATGCGGTGCGGATTGAGGGTCTGAGCCGTCGTGAGGCGGCTCGGCGGTTCGGGCTGGATCCTCGGA
>VGEH01000012.1 GCA_016869375.1 Alphaproteobacteria bacterium
CCTATCACGCCTGGAGCTACGGACTCGACGGCCAGCTCCTGATGGACAGCAGGGCCGATTTCGGCCTCGACCGCAGCGTCTTTTCGCTGCATCCGGTCAAGGTCCGGAACGCCGCCGGCCTCGTCTTCATCGCGCTCTCCGACGATCCGGTCCCGTTCGAGCACGCCTTTGCCGATATCGAGGGGAAGCTGAGGCCGCATGGGCTCGAACGCGCCAAGCTCGCGCACAAGATCGACTATGTGGTTAAGGCGAACTGGAAGCTCGTCTTCGAGAACAATCGCGAGTGCTACCACTGCGCGGCGAACCACCCCGAATACGTCAAGGCAACCTACGACGTCGCGCGCGACAACGCACATGACGATCCGAAGCGGATGGCGGAGATCGACCAGCTCGTCGCCGAGGCGAACGCCCGCTTCCGCGCTCTCGGCCTGGACGAGGGCGACGCCCAGTCGGTGATGACCGACGAGCACTGGCGCTGCCGGCGTGCGCCGCTGATGAAGGGCTTCTCGACTCAAAGCCTCGACGGCAAGCCGGTCGCGCCGCTGATGGGCGACTTCAAGGAGCGCGATGCCGGCACGCTCCGCATGACGATCTTCCCTAATTTCTGGCAGCACGCGAATGACGACTACGCGTGCTCGACGCGCCTGACGCCGATAAGCCCGACCGAGACCCATGTACGGGTCGCCTGGTATGTCGATCGCGAGGCGATCGAGGGGCAGGACTACACGCTCGACCGCCTGCTGCCGGTCTGGCAGCGCACCTCCGAGCAGGATTGGGACATCTGCCGCTGGAACCAGCAGGGCGTGTCCTCTTCCCGCTATGTCCCTGGCCGCTACTCGCTGATGAAAGAGCAGAACGTCGCCCATTTCGTCGAATGGTATCTCCGCGAGATCGCGAAGTGACGCGGACACGTCTGCCTGACCGCGCCCGCATCGTCATCATCGGCGGCGGTGCCGTCGGCTGCTCGATCGCCTACCACCTGGTGAAGGAAGGGGAGAAGGACGTCCTCCTGCTCGAGAAGAGCGGGCTGACCCACGGCGCGACCTGGCATGCGGCAGGCCTGGTCGGCCAGCTCCGCTCCAAGCGCAACCTGACGCGGCTGATGCAGGACTCGGTCAGGCTCTACGGCACCCTCACCGCCGAGACCGGCCAGGAGATCGAGTGGCGTCCGGCCGGCAGCCTGCGGCTGGCCTCGTCCGAAGCGCGCTGGAGCGAGCTCAAGCGCTCGGTCTCGACCGGCCGCAGCTTCGGTTTCGATATCCACACGGTCTCGCCGGCCGAGGCGCAGAAGATGTTTCCGCTGATCGACCTCAAGGGCGTCGTCGGCGCGGTCTTCGTGCCGAGCGACGGCTATGTCGATCCCACCGGGCTGACCATGGCCTACGCCAAGGGTGCACGTAGCGGCGGCGCGAAGCTGATCGAAGGCGTGCTGGTGACGGCGATCGAGACCTGGGATCGGCGCGCCACGCGCGTGGTGACGAGCCAAGGCACGGTCGAGTGCGAGATCCTGGTCAACGCGGCGGGCATGTGGGCAGACCGTGTCGGCTCAATGGCCGGCGTGAAGATCCCGGCGGTGGCGGTCGAGCACCAGTACATGGTGACCGAGAAGTCTGCGGAGATCCCGAAGAACCTGCCGACGCTGCGCGACCCGGACAAGGCCTTCTACCTGAAGCCCGACGTCTCGGCGCTGGCGATCGGCGGCTGGGAACCGAACACGATTCCCTTCGGCCGCGGCGGCGTGCCTTTCGAGTTCGGCCGCGAGCTGCTGCCCTCCAATTTCGAACGCTTCGAGCAGATAGCGCTGCCGGCGACCGAACGCCTGCCGATCCTGGAGAAGCTCGGCGTCCGCACGCTGATCAACGGCCCGATCCCGATCTCGCCGGATGGCGAGCCGATCCTCGGCCGGGCGCCTGAGCTCGACAATGCCTTCGTCGCCTGCGGCTTTACCTCCGGCATCGCCGCCTCGGGCGGGGCCGGGAAGGCGCTGGCGCAATGGATCGTGCATGGCGAGCCGGAGCGCGATCTCTGGGCGTTCGATGTGCGCCGTTTCGGCCTCCATCATATGAGCGGCCGCTATCGCTACGAGCGCGCGGTCGAAGCCTATCACCGCTATTACCTGATCCATTGGCCGGTGGAGGAGCTGTCCATGGGCCGCGGCGGCCGGCGGAGCCCGCTCTATCCGCTGCTCAAGCAGAAGGGGGCGGTGTTCGGCTCGCGCTTCGGCTGGGAGCGGCCGAACTGGTTCTGCTCCGGCGGCAAGGATGTGCCGAGCTTCGAGGGCCGACCCTCCTGGTTCGAGGCGGTGGCCGCCGAGCACAGGGCGACGCGCGAGTGCGTGACGCTCTTCGACCAGTCCTCCTTCTCGAAATTCGAGATCGACGGGCCAGGCGCCTTCGCGGCGCTGCAATGGATCGCCGCGAACGATCTCGACAAGTCGGCCGGCACCGCGATCTACACCCAGCTCTGCAACGAGCGCGGTGGCATCGAGGCCGATCTCACCTTCATGCGGATGGGCGAGAACCGGTTCTATATCGTCACCGGCTCCGCCTTCGGCGTGCGCGACGGTGGCTGGATCCGGCGCCACCTGCCGACCGACGGCTCGGTCGATTTCCGCGACGTGACCTCGGCCAAGGCGGTCATCAACGTTTGCGGTCCTCGTTCACGCGAGGTGCTGGCGAAGGTGGCCGATGGCGATGTCTCCAACGCCGCCTTCCCCTATCTCGGCGCGCGAGAGATTCGTATCGGCTACGCGCCGGTGCTGGCCGTACGGATCACCTATGTCGGTGAGCTCGGCTGGGAGCTGCATGTGCCGGTCGAGTATGCGGCGCACCTCTACGAGACGCTCTGCGAGGCCGGTGCCGAGTTCGGCATCGCCGATGCCGGCTATCGCGCGATCGAGACCCTGCGGCTCGAGAAGCGATACCTCTACTGGGGCGCCGACATCACGCCGGACTACAACCCCTACGAGGCCGGCCTCGGATTCGCCGTGGCGCTCAACAAGGGCGACTTCATCGGCCGCGACGCGCTGCTGCGCGCCCGGACCGAAGGGGTGAAGCGGAAGCTGTGCACCTTCCTGCTTGACGAACCGGTCGCCGTCCATGGCGGCGAGGCGATCTATGCCGGCGACGGCCGCGTGCTCGGCGTGACCTCCTCAGGCGGCTTCGGTCACACCATCCGGAAGAGCATCGTTTTCGGCTACATCCCGGCCGAGGCTGCAAAGGCCGAGCGTTACGAGATCGAGGCCTTCATGCGTCGCGTGCCGGCGACGCGCATCGACAAGGCACCCTACGATCCGGAGCGGAAGAAGCTGCTGGCTTAGGCTGTGCCAGCGATGGCGCGCGCCGCCATGGCGAGGCCGATCTCGCGCTCGCCCATGACGACTTCCTGCGCACCGAGATCCCTGAGATGCTCCGCCTCGGCATCGGTGTGGGCGCGGGCGACGATCTTGATGGCCTCGTTGGCGGCTAGCGCGATCTCCACGAACTGGCCGGCCTCGAAGGCCGCCGGGATGGCGATGAAGAGCCGCTCGGCACGGCCGACATTGGCGGCGGAAAGCAGCTCCTCGGGAGAGCCTGGACCTTCGACGACTTCGATCTTCTGGTCGCGGAGCGCCGTGATCACAACGGGGCTCTCCTCGATCACGACGATAGGCTCGCCGGCCTGGGTCAGCGTCTCGCCGATGACGCTACCGACACGGCCATATCCCACGATGATCGTGTGTCCGGCAAGCTGCTCGGGCGGTGCTGGTGGCGGCGTGACAGGCTTGGTTTGATCAGCCGGGGGTGCGTTGCCCGCGTTTCTCCGGACACCAAGGGTGCGGAAGTGATCCAGCGCGGCGAAGGCGAGCGGGTTCACCATGATCGATAGGATGGCGCCCGCGACGATGAGGTCGCGCCCGGCCTCCGGCATGAGGCCGAGCGAGATGCCGAGCGCTGCCAGGATGAAGGAGAACTCGCCGATCTGGGCGAGGCTCGCGGAGATGATCAGCGAGGTTCCCGGCGATCGCCCGAAGGCGCGCGCGATGAGGAAGGCAGCGATGGACTTGCCGAAGAGGATAATGAACAGCGTACCGAGCACCGGAAGCGGATCGCGGATCAGGATCATCGGATCGAACAGCATGCCGACCGAGACGAAGAAGAGGACGGCGAAGGCATCGCGAAGTGGCAGCACCTCGGCCGCGGCCTGATGACTGAGCTCGGACTCCGCCAGCACCATGCCGGCGAAGAAGGCGCCAAGCGCGAAGGAGACGCCGAAGAGCTGCGCCGAGGCATAGGCGACGCCGAGCGCGATCGAGAGCACGGCGAGCCGGAACAGCTCGCGCGAGCCCGTATACGCCATGTGGTGCAGCAGCCATGGGATGGCGCGCCGTCCGACGATCAGCATCAAGGCGACGAAGGCGGCGACCTTGCCGATGGTCATGCCGATGGCGAATAGGACTTCCTGCGGATTGGTGGTACGGACGCCGTCGTCGCCTTTCATCAGGCCGGCGACCGCCGGCAGCAGGACGAGCGCCAGTACCATCGCCAAGTCCTCGACGATCAGCCAGCCGACGGCGATGCGTCCCTGCTCGGTCTCGACCATGCGCCGTTCCTGCAGCGCGCGCAGCAGCACCACAGTGCTCGCGACCGAAAGCGCGAGGCCGAAGACGAGGCCGCCGCCGAGCGGCCAGCCCATCATCATGGCAAGGCCGACGCCGAGCACCGTCGCCGCCCCGATCTGCACGATCGCGCCGGGAACGGCAATGGTCTTCACCGCCAGGAGATCGCGGACCGAGAAGTGCAGACCGACGCCGAACATCAGCAGAATGACCCCGATCTCGGCGAGCTGCGGGGCGAGCGACTGGTCGGCGACGAAGCCTGGGGTATAGGGGCCGAGAACGACACCGGCGAGGAGGTAGCCCACCAGCGGGGAGATCCGGATGCGCTGCGCCAGCGCGCCCAGGATGAAGGCGAGAACCAGGCCGACAACGATGATGGCGATCAGCGGCGTGTGATGTTCCATGCGCCGGATCTCCGTCGAGGGCGGGCAGATCAATCTCTAATGCGGCCTAAAGGCTTCGGGTTGCAAGCAGAAGCCTGTGGCAGCGTGAAAAATCAACGTGTGGACAGCCTATAGAACCGCGTTGCGTTCTCGCCGAGGACGCCCGCCGCGGTGCTCGGATCGAGGCGCCGATCGATCCAGGAGACCAGCGCTTCCATCCAGCGCGCATAGCCGCCGGCGAGATCGACGACCGGCCAGTCGCTGCCAAAGAGGAGCCGATTAGGCCCGAAGGCCTCCAGGAGTGCGTCGAGGTAGGGAATGAGGTGATCCGGCTCCCAGTCCGGAAGCGCCTCGGTGACCAGGCCCGAGGCCTTGCAGGCGACGCGCGGATGCTGGCCGAGGCGTCGCATACCTTCTGCCCAGTCGGCGAAGTCGCGAGCATCAGGCGCCCAGCGGGCGATATCGGGCTTGGCGCCGTGGTCGATGACGACGGTGAGGTCGGGATAGCGCTCGACAAGACCGAGCAGCGGGCGGAGATGCATGGGCCTGACCAGCGCGTCGAAGACGAGGGCGGCGGTGACGATTGCCGTGAAGGCCGGTTCGAGCTGCGGCGACAGCATCCAGTCCGGATCGGCGATGTCGTGGATCATCGGCCGCAAGCCGACCAGCTTGCGATTCCCGGCGAGACGCAGCACGCGGTCCGGCGCGTCGCGCGCCTCCATGTCGACCCAGCCGACGACGCCGGCGACCGAGGGTGCGGTCGCGGCGATATCGAGCATGAACGCCGTCTCGGCCTCCGTCGGCGCGGCCTGCACCAGCACGGTGCGGGCGATGCCGAACGCCTTCAGATGCGGTGCCAGGTCAGTGGGCTCGAAGTCGCGGTAGATCGGTTCGAGCGCGGGCGTCAGCCATCCATAGTCGCCGCGCGACAGGCGCCAGTAGTGCTGATGGGCGTCGATCCGCTCGCTCATGGCGTCGGCGCGCCGGCGGCGATGAGATGCTGCGCCTTGAGATCGGCCCAGAGGGGGGCCGGAATTGTATCGCCGAGAAGCGCCTGGTTCGAGCGGACTTCCTCGGCTGTGCGGGCACCGACCACGGAACCGGCGACGACAGGATGGGCCAGCGGAAACTGCAGCGCGGCGGCGGCGAGGGGAACGCCATGTGCGCGACAGACGCGGCCGATCGCCTCGGCACGCCCCAGGATCGCCGGTGGCGCCGCCGCGTAGTTGTAGAAGGCGCCCGGCTTCGGGCCGGTGGCGAGGATGCCGGAATTGAACACACCGGCGGCGATGACCGAGATGCCCTTCTCGAGGCAGAGGGGGAAGAAGCTCGCCAGCGGCTCCTGCTCCAGCAGCGTGTAGCGGCCGGCGAGCAACACGCAGTCGATGTCGGCGACGCGCGCCACATCCTCGCAGACCCGCCAGTCGTTGACCCCGAGCCCGATCGCGCCGACGACGCCCTGCGCGCGCAGCTCGGCGAGGGCTGGGTAGGCACCCTCCATCGCTTCGCGGAAGCGGCGCGGCTGATCTTCCTTGTGGGTGAAGCGGTCGATGTCGTGAATCAGCAGGATGTCGATGCGATCGACGCCGAGCCGTTTCAGGCTTTCCTCGACCGAGCGGAGCGCGCCGTCGCGGCTGTAGTCGTAGACCGGCGCCGCGTTCGGTACCTCGACATAGGCGCCGCCATCGACCTTGTTGGTCTGCGGGACCAGCAGGCGTCCAACCTTGGTCGACAGGCGATAGGCATCGCGCGGCTTGCCGCGGAGGAAGCGACCAACGCGTTCCTCGCCGAGACCGTGGCCGTAGAGCGGAGCGGTGTCGAAATAGCGCCAGCCGGCATTCCAGGCGGCGTCCAGCGCCTCTTCGGCGGACTGCTCGGACACGGTCGAGAACAGGTTGCCGAGAGGCGCGCCGCCGAAGCCAAGCCGCGTCACCTCGACCTGGGTGCGCCCGAGGCGTCGCGTCATCGGAGACCGACCACGCCCTTTTTAAGGATCAGATTGGCATAGGTGCGGAGCTCGCCGGTCTGCACAACGGCGAAGGCGTTGCGGCTGCGCTCGTAGAAGGCATGCCGCTCGATCATCTCGATCATCACCTTGCGTCCCTCGGTCTGGTCGAGCGCGCGGCCGAAATCGGCAACTGCTTCGGGAATGGCCTTCGGATCGCCGACCACCTGCATCCCGGCGGCAGGCGCCTCGACGAAGGTATCGAGCGGCATCACCGAGGCGATGGCACGGATGACGCGCGTCGCGTCGACACCGTCCATGCGGATCAGCCGCCGCGCCATGGTCGTGCCGGGGAAATGTGCGTCGGCGACGACGATCTCGTCGCCATGGCCCATCGAGGCGAGCGCGTGCAGCAGATCGGGAGAGAGGAGGGGATCGAGGCTTTTCAGCATGATGCGCCGACGATATCACGAGCCTTGCCCGGCTAACATGTTAGTTCGTACACTCGATGACCATGAAGCTCCGCGAAAAGGCCTACGAAAGCTTCCAGCAGCGTCTACTGGCACTCGATTTGCGCCCAGGCCAGTTCGTCTCCCAGCGCGAGCTGGTGGCGCTCACGGGCATGCCGCTGGGCGCGATCCGCGAGCTGATCCCCAGGCTCGAGGCCGACGGGCTCATCGTCACCATTCCCCAGCGCGGCATGCAGATCGCCGCCGTCGACCTCAAGCTCGTGCGCAATGCTTTCCAGCTCCGCATCATCCTGGAGAAGGAAGCGATCGCAGTCGTCGCCCAGAAGGCGCGCGACGAGGAGATCGAGGCGCTGGTCGAGGCTCATGAGCGGATCGTCGCCAAGGCGAAGAAGGGCATCAGCCGTGAGCTCCTGGAAGAGGCGCAGGCGGTCGACTGGGCCTTCCACGACACGCTGATCGACGCGCTCGGCAACGACATCCTCTCGGCCATCTATCGTGTCAACTCGATCACGATCCGGCTGATCCGCCTCGAGCGCGTTCTGCTTTCGCCCGACAGCCTGATGCCGGCGCTCAAGGAGCATGGCGACGTCATCGCCGCGCTCCGCGCCCGCGATACAGTTCGCGCCGTCACCGCGCTCGAACGCCACCTGACCAGCGCGCGCAACCGCGCGATGGGGTTGCAGGCGATCGAGACGCCGGCACCCGTTCCCCGCCCTCGAACCCGTTCCGCAAAGGCCGCCCGATGACCACGCCGATCCGCGGTGTCTGGACCGCGCTCATGACGCCGCTCGAATCCGACGGACGCATTGCCTTTGACCTCCTGACGGCGCATTGCCGCTGGCTGTTCGCGAACGGCGTCGACGGCGTCACGCTGTTCGGTACCTCGGGCGAGGGCCAGTCCTTCTCGCTCGACGAGCGGCGCGAGGCGCTGGAGCGGCTGCTGGCCTCAGGCATCCAGGCCGATCGCGTCACCGTCGGCACCGCGACCTCGGCTTTGCCGGAGACGGCGGCGCTGACGCGACATGCGGCTGCGCTCGGCGTCGCCGGCGCGCTCGTCCTGCCGCCCTTCTTCTTCAAGGGGCTCAGCGACGACGGGGTCTACGATTCCTTCGCGGCCCTTTGCGAGTCGCTCAAGGGCGTGAAGACGCGGCTGATTCTCTACCACATTCCGCAGGTCTCGGCGGTCAAGGTCGCGCCCAAGGTCGTCGCTCGTCTCGCCAAGGCCTATCCGGACCTTATCTCTGGCGTGAAGGATTCCGCTGGCGAGTGGGAAAACACCGCGGAGATGCTGAAGCTGACGCCACAACTCGGCATCATGGTCGGCCATGAACCCTTCATCCCGCGCCTGCTCAAAGCCGGGGGCGTCGGCACGATCTGCGGCGTCGCCAATGTCCGGCCGGACCTGATCCGCCGGCTCTACGATTCGGCCGGCAAGCCCGACGAGGCGGCGCTGACCGAGACCGTCTCCAAGGTCTGCGCCCTGGTCACTGATGTGCCCTTCGTCCCGGCGATCAAGGTGCTGATCGCCGAGCAGGCGCGCGACAAGCGCTGGCTCAATGTCCGTGCGCCGCTGGTTCGCTGCAACGAGGCCGAGCAGAAGCGTCTGGTGGCGGCGATGACGGCCTTCGACGCGGAGGCGCTCGCCGCCGACTGATCTCGACAAGTCGCATTCAACTTCGCAAGCTCAGCAACGAGAGTCATCGGGAGGAAAGAAATGAGTTAGAAGATGAACCGCTTCACCCGCCGCAAGGCGCTCAAGATCGGTGCCGGCGCGGCCGGCATCCTCGCCGCGCCCGCGATCATGAAGGTCGCCCGCGCCCAGACCGGCGGCTTCAACTGGAAGAAATTCCAGGGCCAGAGCATCGAGGTTTCGCTGACCCTCGGGCCTCGCGCCGATGTGCTGCGCCGGCACGAGAAGGAGTTCACAGACCTGACCGGGATCAAGGTCGGCTCCGAAGCCGTGCCCGAGCAGCAGCATCGCCAGCAGGTCGTGATCCAGTTCAACTCCGGCAATCCGCAGTTCGACGTGATCAGCATCTCCTGGCACGTGCAGAAGCGCCTGGTCGGCAAAGCCAAGTGGCTGGCCGACATGAAGCCCCTGCTGGCCGATTCCTCGCTGACCGCGCCCGACTACGACTTCCCCGACTTCACCGCCGGCGGGCTGCGCTGGGCGACCCAAGGCGACGGCCGCATGGACACGCTGCCGCTCAACATCGATCCCTGGATGATCTACTGGAACAAGGAGCTCTTCGCAGCGAAGGGTCTCGCCTTCCCGAAGACCTTCGATGAGATCGTCATGGCGGCGGAGAAGCTCACCGACAAGGCTTCGGGCCAGTATGGCTGGGTCTCGCGCGGCCTTAAGAACGCCAACGTGCCGGTGTGGACGAGCTTCATGCTCGGCCACGACATGGATCCGGTGAATCCGAAGACCGTGGCGCTGCAGACGACGACGCCGGAAGCGATCGCCGCGGCCGAGTACTACAAGAAGCTCAACAAGGACTTCGCCCCGCCCGGTACTGTCGGCTTCAACTGGAACGAGTCCCAGACCTCGTTCAGCCAGGGCAAGATCGGAATGTGGCTCGACGGCATCGGCTTCGCCCCGCCGCTCGAGGATCCGACCAAGTCGCGCGTCGTCGGCAAGGTCGGCTACGGCATCATGCCGAACGGCCCGAAGTCGAAGAACTCGGCGACCTTCGGCGACGGCATCGGCATCGCCGCGGCCAGCAAGAAGAAGGAAGCGGCCTATCTCTACACCCAGTGGGCAACGAGCAAGCTGATGTGCGCGCGTCTGCTGCAGTCGGGCGGCGGCTCGCCCTGCCGTGCCTCCTCATACTCGGACAAGGACGTGATCGCCGGCCTAAAGCTGCCGCGTGAGTGGCTGACCTGCCTTCAGGAGTCGACGGCGATCGGCCGCCCGGGCCTGCCCGAGATCGTGCCGGTTACGGAATTCCGTGACACCTTCGGCATCGGCCTCACCAACACGATCGGCGGCGCGGATGCCAGGACCGAGATGGTCAAGGCGACGGAAGCCTTCGCGCCGGTCCTGCAGAAGTCCGAGGCGAGCTGATCGGCATCTGACGATCCCTCCCGTCGCCATGAGCGGCGGGAGGGATTTCTTCTGGGCTCGCGTCCATGTCCCAAGCCACGCTCGAACAGAAAGCCGCGATCGAGGAGACGCCCGAGCGTGGGCGGGCTTTCGGCCGCCATTACCTGCCTTTCGCCTATCCGGCGCTTCTGATCACCGCGGCTGTGATCGTCTTCCCGTGGATGTTCACGATCTATATGAGCCTGCATGACTGGAAGATCGGCCAGCAGCGGGAATTCGTCGGCCTTGCCAATTTCGTGAAGCTAGCGACCGATGGGCGCTTCCACGAGGCGATCTGGCACACGCTCTACTTCACCGTGCTCGCCGTGGTGTTGCCGGTCATTTTCGGCACGATCGCGGCGCTGATCTTCAACGAGCGCTTCCCGCTGCGCGGCTTCCTCCGCGCTGTCTTCATTCTGCCGATGATGGCGACGCCGGTCGCCGTCGCGCTGGTGTGGACGATGATGTTCCACCCCCAGCTCGGCGTGCTGAACTACCTGCTCAGCCTGGTCGGCATCCCACCGCAGCTCTGGGTCTACGAGCCGTCGACCGTGATCCCGAGCCTCGTGCTGGTCGAGGTCTGGCACTGGACGCCGCTGGTCATGCTGATCGTGCTCGGTGGCCTCGCCGCGCTTCCGACCGAGCCCTATGAATCCGCCAAGATCGACGGCGCCAGCGCCTGGCAGATGTTCCGGCACATCACGCTGCCGCTGATCATGCCCTTCCTGCTGGTGGCGATCGTGATCCGCACCATCGACGCGCTGAAGGCGTTCGACACGATCTACGTGATCACCCAGGGCGGCCCGGGCACCGCGTCTGAGACGCTCAACATCTACCTCTATCTGAACGCATTCTCCTTCTACAACATCGGCTACGCCTCGGCGGTCACCATCGTCTTCTTCGTGCTGATCGTGCTGCTGTCGATGATGCTGCTCTATCTCCGGCAGAAGGCGAAGTGGTCATGAGGCGGCTCCTTCGCAACATCGGCTTCGGCTTCTCGGTCTTCGTGATCGTCTCGCCGGCGATCCTGGTCATGCTGTGGATGCTGTCGCTCTCGCTCAAGACCGAGGTCGACAACATGTCCTTCCCGCCGGTCTTCATCCCGAGCCCGCCGACGCTGGTTAACTTCTTCGACGTGTTCGAGAAGAATCGCTTCGACACATATTTCATCAACAGCGTGATCGTGTCCGGCTTGGCGACGCTGGTCGCGATCCTGGTCGGTGTGCCTGCCGGCTACGGCATCGCCAAGGCGCAGGCGCACAAGCTTGCCATGCTGACGCTGATTGCACGCATCACGCCGGCGCTGTCATACCTGATCCCGCTCTTCATCCTGTTCCAGTGGCTCGGCCTGACCGGCACGATCTGGCCGATCGTGATCACGCATCTGGTGATCACGCTGCCGATCTTCATCTATGTGATGATCGGCTACTTCGAGAGCCTGCCGGCCGACCTCGAGGAGGCGGCGTTGATCGACGGCTGCTCGCTCTGGCAGGCCTTCCGCTACGTGGCGCTGCCGCTGGCAAAGCCTGGCATCGTCGTCGGCGCCATCCTCTCGATTATCTTCTCGTGGAACAACTTCATCTTCGGCGCTGTGCTCGGCGGCCGTCAGACGCGCACGCTGCCCGTCGCGGTCTTCAACATGCTGACATTCGAGCAGGTCGCGTGGGGGCCGCTCGCGGCCGCGGCACTGCTCGTCACCGCGCCGGTGCTGCTGCTGACCCTGTTCATCCAGAAAGAGATCGTCGGCGGGCTGACCGCCGGCGGCGTCAAGGGCGGCTGAGGCTCAGTCCGCGTCCATGTTGGCCGTGCGGAGCTCGGCCAGCACGCCCTGCGCCACTTCCTTGCGGCGCCCGGCGGTAATCTTGGCGTGAAGCGCCAGGATCGTACGCGAGCCGGTGGTTACGAAGAGGAACGGGAAGATCGCGTGCACCAGGCAGGCGAGGCCTGCGCCGATCATCTTGAAGCCGACCGAACCGGCGACCTGGCTGTGCTCCAGATAGGTCTCGCCGACGGCGCGCGGGTGATCGGTGAAGGGATTGGCCATGTCATTCCCCTGTCAGGAGATGACATGGTATCTCGCCCAATCTGACATGTCACGACTTTTCGAGAAGGATTTTCTCTTTTGGGGACGTAAAGCCTAAGAATTTTCTACGCCTTAGCCGCAAAATCCGCGGCCGTCATCACGTAAGCCTTGAAGGGATCGCCGTCCTCGAAGGCGCCATCACCGACGCGCTTCATGCCGATCTTCTCGGCGACCCGCATCGAGGGCTGGTTGCGGACGTCGATGTCGGCGACCAGGCGGGGAAGCTTCACCGTGTCGAAGGCGTGGGCCACGACCGGTAGCGTCGCCTCGGTCGCATACCCCTTGCCCCAGGTGATCCGCCTCAGGCGCCAGCCGATGTCGATATCGGGACCGACGCCGTCATAGGGGATCAACAGGACCCAGCCGAGGAACTCTGTGGGCGTTTCCTTGGCGAAGATCGACCAGTAGCCCTGGCCCGCCGGCCATTGTCGCTGGATGCGGTCGGCGAGGAAGCGCTTGTGCTCTTCGGGATCGGCCCAAGGACCGCGGATGTAGCGCGTGACGTCGGGATCTCGGTCCATCGCCAGGCAGGCGTCGAAATCCGCCATGGTCCGGGGGCGGAGGAGGAGACGCTGGGTTTCGAAGCTCGGCAGCACAGCGTCTCCTCGGTCGTCGATGCCTACAGCTTAAAGATCTTCTCTGCGTTCGCCGAGCGGACCTTCTTCGCGATCTTCGCCGGAAGATCGTTCACGCGCTTCAGGCAGCCCTTCATGCTGCCGATGTTGTGCGGGTAGTCGGAGCCGTACATCACCTTGTCGTCGCCGCCGACATCCAGGCACATCTTCAGCGACTCCGGGCGGTAGGTGACGGCGTCGTACCAGATCCGCTTCATGTAGTGGGACGGCCGCTTCGAGATTTTGATGCGCGCGGCATTCATGTTGTCGAAACAGACATCCAGGCGTCCGACCAGATAGGGCAGCGTCGCGCCGGCATGGCCGACGATGATCTTCACCCTTTTGTACTGCTCGAAGAAGCCGTCGAAGATCATGCGCGCGACCGCGAGCGAGGTGTCGAACATGAAGCCGACCGAGGCGATCAGATTATATGCGCGCATGTCGAGCACCGGCGTGCCCGGCGGTGCCGTCGGATGCACGAGTACCGGCAGGCCTTTGCGGTCGATCGCCGCCCAGATCGGCGCGAATTTCGGATCGGTCAGCGAGGCGCCGCCGATATTGGCGAGCACCATAACGCCGACGGCGCCGGCCTTGGTCGCACGCTCGAGTTCCTGCACCGCGAGCGCCGGATACTCCCAGGGCAGCGAGCAGAGGAAGCGGATGCGATCCGGATAAAGGCGTTGCGCCTCGGCCATCTCGTCATTGGCGATCTGCGCCGCCTTCAGGCTGATCTCGCCCGGGCCGAAATAGACGTTGGGGCAGGTGAGCGAGACGATGGCGAGGTCGACCTTCGCCTTGTTCATCTCCTTCAGACGCAGCTTGTAGTCCCAGTGGCCCGGTTGCGGTGTCATGAAGGGTGCGCCGTCGAGATGGATGCCGTAGGCCGCGTCCTTGCTCGGCCGGACCTCGTAGCGCGGCGGCCCGTACTCCTTGAGCAGCTTGAGCCAGGGCTCGCTCAGCATATGCGTGTGGACGTCGATGACGGTCATGGTCGTTTCCCCCAATGATCTTGGCCGCGCGGCTTCGGATCCCGCGGGCCGGGCACCTTAGCGACGGCCTCCCGGCACCGACAAGGGGTACTCTTACTAATTCATACGCTAATAAGAATTAGTTGCAATAATGAAAGTCGCTCGCTACCATCGCTCCATGCCACATGCCTGCGAGACGCATTCCTCGGTTCCCGAAGTCGAGATCGAGGCACTCAGCTTCTCCGAGCAATTTCTGGTCTGGGCTGTCAGGGCCTGGGTCGACGGCTACAAGTCCGGCAAGGGACGTGCCGGTCTCCTGCGCGAAGGCTTCGCGCTCGCCGGCGCCGCGGATGGCTGGCTCCTGGTCGAGGAGCTGATGTCGATCCTGGCGGCGGCGGCGAAGCAGCCGCTCGACGTCCGCTGCCTTGCCTGCAGGACGCTGGGCGAGGACGAGGCGCCGCTGCTCGCCGCGATCGGCGGCCTGCAGCAGGACGACAACGCGATAGCGGTCAGGCTCACAGAGCGATGGCTGCCGGCGGCGGCGGCGCGCGCCGTGCTTAGCTTGTTCGAGCAGCTCGCCGTCGAGCTCCAGCGCGCCGGCATGCGCTTGCCGGCGCGACATCCCGTGCCGACCGTCGATCGCGGCCTTGCTCTCGTTCACTGAGCTTCAGAACGTGTAGCGCGTCAGCGCCACCTGCTGCCCGCTTGGCAGCGTCAGCGCCGCTGTCGTCTGGCTCGAGAAGGAGAGGCTGATGGTTCCGACGTTCACGCTCGCGACGGGAGCGTTGTAGGATCCTGCCAGGGTCTGGCCGCCGCGAAACTCGGTCAGCGTGCCGGTGTATGCGGTCGTCGAGGTCATCTCGCCCAGCGAGACGTACCAGACGGCCTGGCCGGTCGCGTCGTACATGTAGCTTGCCAGGAACAGCGTCGTGCCCTGGACCTCCATGAAGTAGCCGCGCCCGCTCTCGGAGGAGGCCCACCACCAGCCCTTCTGCGGCATCCCCGCGCCGGGACCCGTGGTCACGCCGCCGGTAACGATGTCGTAGCGCGCAATAGGGATCGTGCCTCCCGGCCAGGCCAAGCGCCCGGATGTCGTGGTATCGAAGCTGAGCGTGAGCGTGCCGACGGAGCCGACGAGCGAAGGCGCCTGGTAGCTGCCGCTCAGTGTCTGGCCGCCGGAAAACTCCAGCAGAGAGCCTTGGTAGACGCCGTTCGTGGCGCGTGCGCCTTGCGAGATGTACCAGATCGGCTTGGTATTGGATGAGTAGAGGTATCCGGCGAAGAAGATGTTGTTGCCGCTGACCTCGAGCGAGAAGCCGCGACCGGACTCGCTCGAGTACCACCACCAGCCGGTCTCGGGCGTTGCCGTCGTGCTCGATGACGAGAGGCTGGCCTGGAACATGCCGCGGCCATGCGTGGCGGCGACCAGCGTCGTGGTGGTGCCGGCGAAGAACAGCTCGTCGATCGAGACCGCTCCCGGTCCGTCATTGGTCGTCGACCACGAGCTGCCGCCGTCCTCGGAGGTGAAGACGCCGACCTCGGTGCCGGCATAGATCCAGCTCGCGTTCGTCGGGTGGCGGGCGATGCCTCGGATCGGCGCCTCGGGCAGTCCGGTCGAGATGGTGGTCCAGCTGCTGCCACCATCGGACGTCTTGCGCAGATTGCCTGAGCTGTAGCCGCCGAAGCTGACATAGACGGTATTGGAGTCGGACGGATCGATGAGGATCCGCATGACCTGGCGCGACGGGCCGATCGTGACGGCGGTCCAGGTCGGCGACGTGGCCGTTCCGTTGGCGGTCTTGTAGACCTCGCCGTTGTTGTGGCCGACCCAGATGACGCTGGAATTGCCCGAGGCGACGGCGATCGCGCTTATGTAGTTGGCGGATGTCGAGGAAGCGGCCTTGGCCGAGCGCCAGCTCGGAGTCGCAGCCTTGACATTATCGCTGATCCAGAGCCGCTCGGCGCCGACGAGCATCCGCGACTGGCTGTTGGGATCCAGGATGAAAGGGGCGATGAAGTTGGCGGCACCGGTTCCGCCGCACGAACTGGAATCGCCATCCTCGATGCCGCTGCAGATATATCCGTCGGAGTTGGTGCCGCCATCGGAAGATCGGTGGACCGAGGCGTAGACGTACTCGCCGTATACGTAGTTCGCATCGGTCTGATCGATGGCCGAGAATCCGCCGTCGCCGCCGAAGAACTGCGTCCAGGTGGTGGTGCCGGAGGCGCTCAACGAGCCATTGTCCTGCGTGCCGCCGACCAGCAATCCGCCGCTGGCGGACGAGGCGCCGCCGTAGAACTGCGTCGTCACGATGCCAGTCGAGATCGAGGACCAGGTATTGGACGATGACGAGCTCGACGTGGCGGACGCGATGTTGGTCGACTTCCACACGCCGCCGTCGTTGCCGACGAAGACGGTCAGATTGCTGGAGCCGTCGAAGCTGGGATGCGCGACGATGGCGTGCTGGTCGGCATGAGGCGAGTTGGGCCAGAGGAACCAGGCCGAGATCCGGGTGAAGCTGGTGCCGCCATTGGTCGAGCGGAAGAGGTCGATGCCGCCCACGACAACGAAGCTGGAGTCGACCGGCGACACCCAGATCGTGTTGTCGTACCAGCCCTGGCTGTTCTGCAGGTGTCCGGCCGAGGAGCGCAAGCTCCAGGAGGCGCCGCCGTTGGTTGAGCGGTAGACTGCTCCGGTCGACGAGTTCTGCACCGACGCATAGACCGTTCCAGATGCGGATGGAGCGTAGGCGACCTCGACGCGGCCGCTGAAGGTGCTCCCCGTGTTGGCGACCGTGGCGGTGGTCCAGGTGGCGCCGGCATCGGTGGAATAGGCAATTCTCCCAGATCCGAGCCCGACGATCGCATTGTTGCCGTCGTTGGGATCGAAGGCGACCTGATAGGCATAAGGATAGGTACCGGAGGGTACGAGCACGCGCGTCCATGTCGCGCCGCTGTCGGTGCTGCGATAGACGCCGGCTGAACGGTTCGCCGCCAGCAGTATCCCGGATGTGCTCGGGTGCGTGGCAAGTCGATTGACGTAATACCAGTTGCTGTCGCTGCCCGGATCGGTCGAGGACAACCGGATCCAGGTCTGGCCGCCGTCGGTCGACTTGTACACGCCGCCGCCGCGGATCGCGTCCGCGTTGAAGAACCCTTCGCCCGTGCTGGCGTACATGATGTCCCGGTTGCTCGCGTCGAACACGATCGAGGTGATCGCGAGGTTCGCCGAGAAATCGGTGAGGACACGCCAGTTCGAGCCGCCATCCGTGGTCTTCCAGATGCCGCCGGCGACGCCACCCACCCAGATCTTGTTGCCGTCGCTGGGATGAACGGCGACGGCGCGGACCCGGCCGGGAATGTTGACGGGGCCGACGGAACTCCAGCGCGTCGCGTCCAGGCCCGCCGCCGGAGCTGCCTGGCCGTCCGCCGCGGCCTTCTGAGCCAGCACCGCGTCCCTCTGCGCCAATGCCGTACCCAGGCCGTTGGCCCTGACCTCGCCGGCGTCGTCGCGCAGACCGAGGGCGCGCCATCTAGCCCATTCGCCCGGCCGGTCGGGCTTGGCGGTGTCGAGCCGGCGGACCGCCCGCGCCAGAAAGCTCCCGCCCATCGTGCAGATGTCGTCGTTCGAGAGGAGCCGCTCGTCGTGAAGACGATGCAGTCGCTCCACGCTCTGGCGGATCGCTGCAGCGACGGACGGATCGTCGCGTTGCCCGGAGCAGCGGTCGCCGGACGTCGGGGGAACGGATTGGCAGGCCGCCAGCGCGACCAGCAGAACGCACAGCAAGAGACGCCGGATCATGGAGAGCCGACCGACAGTGGGGACTACCCCGATACTACGACAGGCGAGACAGCCGGATTACACGTATTGCGTGAAGAAGCGTGCAGCGCCGTTCACGAAGGCTGGAGCCGCGTCAGCGCGCGGAGACCGTCAGCGAGCGGCTGATGCTGCCGCCGTCGTAGGACAGTGTGACGGTTACCTCGAAGTCGCCCCACCGAGAGGGCGCGACACGGAAGTTTCGCACTGGAACGACGCCGAGAGCGGGAGGGCTCGGGTTGAAGATCGGCGTCCGCGGGCCGGCGCTCGGAGGATCGACCCGGCCAACGACCATGCGGCCGGGCGAGACCGTCAGCCCTTCGGTCGCTGTCGCGATGAGCACGGCGTTCGAAAGCCGTTCGGTCGCGTTGATCTGGATCTGAAGTCTGCCTGTGGACCCTACCGGAAGGGGCGAGGGGGCGACGCTCAGGACGATCTCGGGCCAGGCGACCTGAGCCCATACCGCCGGCGCGCCGGCAAGCACGCCGGCAACAAGGGTGGCGATGGCATGCCGGTACACGGATCTCACACGAAGCGGATCTTGACGATCTCGTAGGACTTGGAGCCGCGCGGCGTCACGACCTCGACGGAGTCGCCGACCGACTTGCCGATCAGCGCGCGCGCCAGCGGCGCGGTGACCGACAGCAGGCCTTTGGCGATGTCGCTCTCGTCGGCACCGACGATCTGGTACTTCACTTCCTCGTCCGTATCCTCGTCGGCGAGCGTCACCGTCGCGCCGAAGGTCACGGTCTTTCCCGACAGCTTCTTGACGTCGATGATCTCTGCCAGGCTGATCTTGGACTCGAGTTCCATGACGCGCCCTTCGATGAAGCTCTGGCGCTCGCGCGCGGCGTGGTACTCGGCGTTCTCGGAGAGATCGCCGTGGTCGCGCGCTTCGGCGATCGCCTTGATGATCGCCGGCCGTTCCACGGTCTTGAGCTGCTTCAGCTCCTCGACCAGACGCTCATAGCCCGCGAGCGTCATCGGGACCTTGTCGATACCAGTCATGCCCGTCACGAAACCTCCCAGCCCGCCCTGCCCGAAGCGAGACGGAGTTCAGAACGAGCCGCTCACGTAGGATTGCAGGGGAGCTACTTCAAGCTTACCGCGCTTGAGGGCGTTGA
Organism: Alphaproteobacteria bacterium; assembly: GCA_016869375.1. Lineage (GTDB taxonomy): Bacteria > Pseudomonadota > Alphaproteobacteria > SHVZ01 > SHVZ01 > SHVZ01. Next base: position 19,087 of record VGEH01000012.1, read on the forward strand.
TCCCGCGCACTGCGGCACGAGCCCCCTCAACCGTCGTGTAGTAAGGAATATTGTAAGTCAGCGCGGCCTGGCGCAAGTCGAAACTGTCCTTGATCGCCTGGGCCCCCTCGGTCGTGTTGAACACCAGGGCGACGTGCCCCGACTTCATGTTGTCGACGATGTGCGGTCGGCCCTCCGCCACCTTGTTGACGCGCGATACCGGCAGTCCGGCCGCCTTCAACACATCGGCGGTGCCGCGGGTTGCAAGCAATTTGAAGCCCATCGCCACGAGCTCGCGGCACATCGGCACGCTCGCTTCCTTGTCGGCATCCTTGACCGAGACGAAGACCGTGCCGAAGTCGGGCAGTAGCGTACCGGCGGCGATCTGCGACTTGAGGAAGGCCTTCTCGAAATTAGTGTCGATGCCCATGACCTCGCCGGTCGACTTCATCTCTGGCCCGAGGATGATGTCGACGCCGGGGAAGCGCGCAAAGGGGAACACCGCCTCCTTGACCGCGACATGCTTGGGGTCCTCGGATGGAAGCTTGAACGAGGAAAGCTTCTCGCCGGCCATGACACGCGCGGCGATCTTGGCGATGGCGACGCCGGTCGCCTTGGCGACGAAAGGCACCGTGCGCGAGGCGCGCGGATTGACTTCAAGGATGTAGACGTCGCGATCCTTGACCGCGAACTGCATGTTCATGAGGCCGACGACGTTGAGCGCCTTTGCCAGCATCGTCGTCTGCCGTCGGATGTCCTCGACCACGTCCTTCGGCAGGGTCTGCGGCGGCAGCGAGCAGGCGGAGTCGCCAGAATGGATGCCGGCTTCCTCGATATGCTCCATGACGCCCGCGATATAGACGTCGGTGCCGTCCCCGAGCGCGTCGACATCGACCTCGGCGGCGTTGCGGAGGAAGCGGTCGATCAGCACCGGGTTGCGGCCCCAGGCGCGAATCGCCTCCTTCATGTAGCGGCGAAGCTGGCCGACCTCATGCACAATCTCCATGGCGCGGCCGCCGAGCACGTAGGAGGGGCGGATCACCACCGGATAGCCGATGCGCTGCGCCACTTCCTCCGCCTCCTCGATCGAGGTCGCCGTGCCGTTCTCGGGCTGGCGGAGGCCGAGCTTCTTGAGCAGCTGCTGGAAGCGCTTGCGATCTTCGGCGAGGTCGATCGCGTCCGGCGAGGTGCCGAGGATCGGGATGCCGGCGGCTTCGAGCGCAGCCGCGAGCTTGAGCGGCGTCTGTCCGCCAAACTGCACGATGACGCCGTGCAGCGTGCCCTTCGCCTGCTCGGCGCGCACGAGCTCGATCACGTCCTCGACCGTCAGCGGTTCGAAGTAGAGGCGGTCGGAGGTGTCATAGTCGGTTGAGACGGTCTCGGGATTGCAGTTGACCATCAGCGTCTCGTAGCCGGCCTCCTTCAAGGCGTAGGCGGCGTGGACGCAGCAATAGTCGAACTCGATGCCCTGGCCGATGCGGTTGGGCCCGCCGCCGAGGATGACGACCTTCTTGCGATCGCTCGGATCGACCTCGGTCTCGCCGTCATAGGTCGAATACATGTAGGGCGTCGGCGAAGCGAATTCGGCGGCGCAGGTGTCGATGCGCTTGTAGACGGGAAGCACGCCGAGCTTGCGGCGGCGCGCCGTCGCATCCTCTTCCTCGATTTTGGCGAGCTCGGCAAGGCGCGCATCGGAGAAGCCCATGCGCTTGAGCTTGCGGATGCCTTCCGCGCTTTCCGGCAGTCCCGATTTCGCGACCTCGGCTTCGGCGTCGATGATCGCCTTCACCTGACGGAGGAACCACGGGTCGTAGTGGCACGCTGCATGGATCTCCTCGACGGTGAGGCCGAGGCGGAAAGCCTGGGCGATGCGAAGAAGCCGATCCGGCGTCGGCTCGGCCAGCACGCGGCGCACCGCCTGCGGGTCGACATTCTCCTTGTCGACGCCGGGCAGGTCGACGGGGGTGAGCCCGGTAAGGCCGGTCTCCATCGAGCGCAGCGCCTTCTGCAGCGATTCCTGGAAATTGCGTCCGATCGCCATCGCTTCGCCGACCGACTTCATCGAAGTCGTCAGCAGCGCGACCGCGCCCGGGAACTTCTCGAAAGTGAAGCGCGGCATCTTGGTGACGACATAGTCGATCGTCGGCTCGAAGGAGGCCGGCGTCACCTTGGTGATGTCGTTCTGGATCTCGTCCAGCGTGTAGCCGATGGCGAGCTTGGCCGCGACCTTGGCGATCGGGAAGCCGGTCGCCTTGGAAGCCAGCGCCGAAGAGCGCGACACGCGAGGGTTCATCTCGATAATGACAAGGCGGCCGTCGGCGGGATTCACCGCGAACTGGACGTTGGAGCCGCCGGTATCGACGCCGATCTCGCGCAGCACGAGGATCGAGGCGTCGCGCATGCGCTGGTATTCCTTGTCGGTCAAGGTCAGCGCCGGCGCCACGGTAATCGAGTCGCCGGTATGTACGCCCATCGGATCGATGTTCTCGATCGAGCAGATGATGATGCAGTTGTCGGCGCGGTCGCGGACCACCTCCATCTCGTATTCCTTCCAGCCGAGCACGGACTCCTCGACCAGCGTCTCGTGCACCGGCGAGAGACGCAGCGCGCCCGTGATGATCGCCTCCGCTTCCTCGATGTTGTAAGCGACGCCGCCGCCCTGGCCGCCGAGCGTGAAGGAGGGACGCACGATGATCGGAAGCCCGATCGCTTCGACCGCGGCGCGTCCTTCCTCGATCGAGCGCACGAGGCGCGAGCGCGGGCTCTCGAGCCCGATCTTGTCCATCGCCTCGCGGAATTTGAGCCGGTCCTCCGCCTTGGCGATCGCGTCGCGGTTGGCGCCGATCAGCTTGACGCCGAACTTGTCGAGCGTGCCGTCATCGGCGAGCGCCATCGCCGTGTTGAGCGCCGTCTGCCCGCCCATGGTCGGCAGCAACGCGTCCGGGCGCTCCTTCTCGATCACCTTCGCCACCATCGCCGGCGTGATCGGCTCGACATAGGTGGCGTCCGCAAGACCCGGGTCGGTCATGATCGTCGCCGGGTTCGAGTTGACGAGGATGATGCGGTAGCCCTCGTCCTTGAGGGCCTTGCAGGCCTGCGTTCCGGAATAGTCGAACTCGCAGGCTTGGCCGATGACGATCGGACCGGCGCCGATGATCAGGATCGACTTGATGTCGGTACGTTTGGGCATGGACGGTCCTTGAGCATCCGCCGGCGCTAAGGCCGGCGGGACGGCGAGACGACTAGGCGGCGGATTTCTTTTTCTTCGTCGCCATCAGGTCGACGAAGCGGTCGAAGAGGTAGTGGCTGTCGGAGGGCCCAGGAGAGGCTTCCGGATGATATTGCACGCTGAAGACCGGCTTCGATTTGAGCTTCAGGCCCTCGTTCGAGCCGTCGAACAGCGAGACATGCGTGACCTCGGCATCGGCCGGCAGGCTTTCGGGGATCACCTCGAAGCCGTGGTTCTGGCTGGTGATCTCAACCTTGCCGGTCTTCAGATCCTTGACCGGATGATTGGCGCCGCGATGGCCTTTGCCCATCTTCTTGGTCTTGCCGCCGATCGCGAGCGCCAGCATCTGGTGGCCGAGGCAGATGCCGAAAAGCGGCACCTCGCGCTTGATCACTTCCTGGATCATCGGCACCGAATAGACGCCGGTCGCCGCCGGATCGCCGGGACCGTTGGAGAGGAAGACGCCGTCCGGCTTGTGCCGCAGCACGTCGTCGGCGGTCGCGTTCGCCGGCAGCACCGTCACCTTGCAGCCAGAGGCCGCGAGGCAGCGGAGGATGTTGCGCTTGGCGCCGTAGTCGACGGCGACGACGTTGTATTCGGGTTTCTCCTGCTTGCCGTAGCCGTCGGGCGCAAAGGTCCAGGTCGTCTCGTCCCAGCCATAACTCTGGCGGCAGGAGACATCCTTGGCGAGGTCCATACCCTCGAGCCCGGGCCACGCCTTGGCCTCGGTCGTCATTGCGGCGAGGTCGAAGTTGCCGTCGGGCGCATGTACGAGCACGCCGGTCGGCGCACCTTCGTCGCGGATGAGCCGCGTGAGCGCGCGCGTATCGACGCCGGCGATGCCGATCAGCCCGCGCGACTTGAGCCAGGCATCGAGATGGCGCGTGGCGCGATAGTTCGACGGGTCGGTGATGTCCTCGCGCATGATCAAGCCGCGCGCGGCGATCGTTGTCGTCTCGATATCGGCTTCGTTGGTGCCGACATTGCCGATATGCGGGAAGGTGAAGGTGATGATCTGACCGGCATAGGAGGGGTCGGTCAGGATCTCCTGGTAGCCGGTCATCGAGGTGTTGAAGCAGACCTCGCCGACGGTCCTGCCGGCGGCGCCGAGCCCGCGGCCCCAGATCACCCGGCCCGAGGCCAGCACGAGGGCGGCGGTGGCGTCGGCGGGAGGGGTGGCGGCGGGATCGGTCATCTCGGTCGTCCTGCGGGTCGCACCTCGGCTTCCCGATGCTGCCGTAACGGCATCGAGAGGCAAGGCGGCAGCGATGTAGGGGCTTCGGCGAAGCCGCGACTTCTTACGGGAAGGGAGGCTTGGCGTCAAGTCGGCGACGGTCGCAAAAGGTGTTATATTTCAAATCACTAGAGGGATGCGGCGGTTTTGCCAAACCGTCTTGCATGGGTTAATGTGGCGACTTTCCCGAAGCTCAACCCAAGAGGTCGTCCATGCTCCGGCAGCGCCTGTCCGAGGCCCTGAAGGAAGCGCTGAAAGCGCGTGACGAGAGGACCACGGCCACGGTCCGCCTGATTCTGGCGGCGCTCAAGGACAAGGACATCGCTGCCCGCGGCACCGCCAAGCCCGACGCCCTCGCCGACGCCGACATCCAGAACATGATGCAGGGGATGATCAAGCAGCGGCGGGAATCGGTCGAGATGTTCAAGAGGGGCGCCCGCGCCGACCTGGTCGAGAAGGAAGAGGGCGAGATCGCCGTGATCGAGCGCTTCCTGCCGCAGCAGATGAGCGAGGACGAGATGAAGGAGGCGATCAAGGCATTGGTCGCTGAGCTCGGCATCGCCAGCGTCAAGGACATGGGCAAGGCGATGGCGGCCCTCAAGGAGCGCTATTCCGGCCGCATGGATTTCTCGAAGGCGAGCGGCATCGTCCGCCAGTCCATCGGCTGACGCCGCCGGCGTGCCGTGAGCCTCAAGCCGGAATTCCTCGATGAGATCCGCGACCGGGTAAGTCTGTCATCGGTCGTCGGCCGTCGCGTGCGCCTGATCCGCAAGGGCCGAGAGCATTCCGGGCTCTGCCCCTTCCACAACGAGAAGACGCCCTCCTTCACCGTCAGCGACGACAAGGGCTTCTTCCACTGCTTCGGCTGCGGCGCGCATGGCGATGTGATCGGCTTCGTCATGAAGAGCGAGGGCCTCGGCTTTCGCGAGACGGTCGAGCGTCTGGCCGCCGAAGCCGGCATGCAGATGCCGGTGGAGCGACCGGAGGAGCGCGAGCGCGAGGAGCGCCAGGCGACCCTGGGCGAGGTCGTCGAGCTCGCGACCAAATTCTACGAGCAGCAGCTTCGCCAGCCGAACGGCCGCGCCGCGCTCGACTACCTGAAGGGCCGCGGCCTCGCCGAGGCGACGATCGCGCGCTTCCGGCTCGGCTATGCGCCGGCCTCGTCCGGGGCGCTGAAGTCGGCGCTGGCCAAGGCGAATGTCCCGGAAGAGCGCATGATCGCCGCCGGCCTCCTGAAGAAGCCGGACGATGGTCGCGACGCCTTCGACTATCTCCGCGACCGCGTCGTCTTCCCGATCTTCGATCGCCGCGGCCGCCCGATCGCCTTCGGCGGCCGCACGATGAGCTCCGATGGCGGCCCCAAATACCTGAACTCGCCAGAGACGGAGCTCTTCCACAAGGGCAGGGGCCTCTACGGCCTGCATCTCGCCCGCGAGGCCGCCCACAAGACCGGCGAGGTCGTGGTGGTCGAGGGATATATGGACGTGATCGCCATGGCCGAGGCCGGTCTGGCCCACGCTGTTGCCCCCCTGGGTACCGCGCTCACCGAAGACCAGCTTCAGGAGCTGTGGAAGCTGGCGCCGGAGCCGATCCTCTGTTTCGACGGGGATGCCGCCGGCCAGCGTGCCGCAGCCCGAGCGGCGGACCGGGCCTTGCCGCTGCTGAAGCCCGGGCGCTCCGTGCGCTTCGTCCAGCTCCCCGCCGGAGACGATCCCGATTCTTTGGTGAGGAAGCGGGGAGGGCAGGCGCTGCGCGAGGTCCTGGCGACGGCCCAGCCGCTGATCCGGCAGGTCTGGGAGATCGAACTGGCGGCGCGGCCGATCGACACACCGGAGCGCCGCGCCGATTTCCACGAGCGGCTCCGCCAGCGCTTGGCGAAGATCGGCGATCAGGCGATCCGCGACTTCTACCGCCAGGGCTTCGACGAGGCGAAGCGCCAGACCTTCCAGCAACCGGAACCACAGCGGAACTGGGCCTCCAGAGAGGGCGGATTCCGCGGCTTTCGGCCGGCCCCTCCCATTCCCCAGGCACCGCCCGGCGGGCGGGCGGCCCGGGCCAGCCGCGGCCAGGAGCAGGCAACCCGTCAGGAAGAGGCCAAGGTCCTGGCGACCCTGTTGACCCATCCCGAGCTGGTCGCCGAGGTTTCGGAGTCGCTGGGATACGTGGTCTTTGCCGGCGCCGCGGAGGAGCGCCTCAAGGCGGCGTTAGCCATGATTCCGCAAGACCTTGCCCTTGACGCTCAGGCCCTCCGTCTCCACCTGAACCAACTAGGCTTTGCCGAGACCGTGGACAGGCTGTTGAGCGATGAGGTACTTCAAAGTGCCCCCTTCGCTCGTCCGGGGGCATCCACCGAGGTTGCACGGGAGCGTGTCCAACGGTTTCTCGATCGAGCCGCGATCCCAGAGATCGAGGCTCAACTCGCGGAAGCCGAGAGGGAATTGCTTGTGCACATGACCGACGAGGCCTGGGCCAGATTTGACAGCCTGCGCCAGTCGTTGTTGCGAATTAAACCGCGTGTCGCCGGCGCCGAAGCGGCTGACGCGTGAATCTATGGGGACCGCTTCTTTGAGGACGTCCAAGCCGATGGCTACCAAACCCGCCGCCGCAGTCGCCGCCGCCACCGCCAGCGAAGAGACCCAGACGCCGGAAGGTGCCGACGGCCCGCTGATGGACAAGGTGGGCATTGCGGTCAAGCGGCTCATCCAGAAGGGCAAGGAGCGGGGCTACATCACCTATGGCGAGCTGAACCAGGCTCTGCCGTCCGACCAGATGACCTCCGAGCAGATCGAGGACGTGATGACCTCGCTCTCCGAGATGGGGGTCAACGTCATCGAGAGCGAGGAGTCGGAAGAGACGACGCCAGGCGCCGAGCCGGAGAAGGCCGAGGAAGAGTCCGACGGCGAAGGCCCGTCGGCCGCCGGCAATGTTGGCGACGATGTCGGCCGCACCGACGATCCTGTCCGCATGTATCTGCGCGAGATGGGCTCGGTCGAGCTGCTCTCGCGCGAGGGCGAGATCGCGATCGCCAAGCGCATCGAGGCCGGCCGCGAGATGATGATCGGCGGCATCTGCGAGAGCCCGCTCACCATCAAGGCGCTGATCGCCTGGCGCGACGCGCTCAACGACGGGAAGATCCTGCTTCGCGACGTCATCGACCTCGACGCCACCTATGGGGGCGGCCCGAACGCCCAGCAGATGGCGGCGGTCGAGAACGAAGAAGAGGGCGAAGGCGAGGAGCCGCCTGCCGAAGGCCAGGCCGAGGGGCAGCAGGAGGGCGAGGAGGGCGACGCCGAGAACGCGGTCTCGCTCTCGGCCATGGAGCTCGAGCTCAAGCCGAAGATCCTGGAAGCCCTCGATGCGATCGCCGGCGCCTATAAGAAGCTGCACCGCATGCAGGAGCGCCGGCTCTCGGCGCTGCAGTCGGGCGAGGAGCTGGCGCGGGCGACCGAGCGCCGCTACGAGTCCCAGCGCGACGAGATGGTCAACCTGATCAAGGGTGTCCGTCTCAATAACGCGCGCATCGAGCAGCTGGTCGAGAGCCTCTACGGTCTCAACCGCGCGCTGACCCAGTCGGAAGGCCGTCTGCTGCGCCTCGCCGAGAGCTGCAGCGTGAAGCGCGAGGATTTTCTCGCCGAGTATTTCGAGCATGAGCTCGATCCGAACTGGATGGAGCGCGTCGGCAAGCTGCCCGGCAAGGGCTGGGCGCGTTTTTGCACCAAGCATCCGACGGACATCGACGACATCCGCGGTGGCATCGCGCGCATCGCCGACGAAGCCGGCCTCAAAATCTCCGAGTTCCGCCGCGTCGTGCAGACCGTGCAGAAGGGCGAGCGCGAGGCGAGCCGGGCGAAGAAGGAGATGGTCGAGGCCAACCTCCGCCTCGTCATCTCGATCGCGAAGAAGTATACGAACCGCGGCCTGCAGTTCCTGGACCTGATCCAGGAGGGCAACATCGGCCTGATGAAGGCGGTCGACAAGTTCGAGTACCGCCGCGGCTACAAGTTCTCCACATACGCGACGTGGTGGATACGGCAGGCGATCACGCGCTCGATCGCCGACCAGGCGCGCACCATCCGCATCCCCGTGCACATGATCGAGACAATCAACAAGCTGGTGCGTACCTCGCGCCAGATGCTGCACGAGATCGGCCGCGAGCCGACGCCGGAGGAGCTGGCCGAGAAGCTGGCGATGCCGCTCGAGAAGGTCCGCAAGGTCCTCAAAATCGCCAAGGAGCCGATCAGCCTCGAGACGCCGATCGGTGATGAGGAAGACAGCCACCTCGGCGACTTCATCGAGGACAAGAACGCTGTCCTGCCGCTCGACGCCGCGATCCAGGGTAATCTGCGCGAGACCACGACCCGTATACTGGCTACCCTCACGCCCCGCGAGGAACGCGTGCTCCGCATGCGATTCGGCATCGGCATGAACACCGACCACACCCTCGAAGAGGTCGGCCAGCAATTCTCGGTGACGCGCGAGCGCATCCGTCAGATCGAGGCCAAGGCGCTCCGTAAGCTCAAGCATCCGAGCCGTTCGCGGAAGCTCCGGAGCTTCCTCGACACCTGATCGGAACCACCCGATCGAGACGCCGAAAGCCAGAAGTTGCGGGAGGACCGGACTTCTGGCTTTCTCGCTTTTGGGGCCGGTAGTTCAGTGGTTAGAACGCGCCGCTCATAACGGTGTTGTCGCGGGTTCGATTCCTGCCCGGCCCACCAGCCTTTGCTCTCGCCGTCGATAGGAGCCGCTTCTGCGTATCTCGCACGCGACGGTCGGACGGTTGAAAGTCTATGGCATCGCAGATGCGAGACCGGCGCCGGTCGATCCGGTGCGGTCTTATCCCGGGGTCTTGCGCGAAGCGTGGGAGCCGCAGCGGCGCTGGCTTACCGAGGAAGGGGAGTTCCAGCCGGACCTCGGCTGCTTCGTCGTGCGCTCCCCGCATGGTGTCGCGTTGATCGACGCGGGTGTCGGCCCGGGGCCGGTTCCTTATCTCGGCGATGCGCGAGGCACGCTCAAGGAGAGCTTCGCCGAGCTCGGTCTCGCTTTCGACGACGTCACGGCCGTGATCTTCACTCATCTCCATTTCGATCACGTCGGCTGGGCAAGCACATCGGATGCATCCGGCATCATGCGTCCGAGCTTCCCCAAGGCGCGCTACTACGTCGGCGAGACCGAATGGGCGTTCTGGGATCGCGGACCTAAGAACGTCATGGCGCACCACGTCGACGCCTTCGCCCGGATCGTCCGGCCGGTGGCGGAGGCGGGGCTGCTCTCCGTCGTGCCGGACGAGTCCTCGCCGATCGAAGGATTCGTTTATCGCTGCTTTCCCGGCAACACGCCGGGGCACCAGGGCGTCCTCGCGACGTCAGGCGGGCATCGCTGCCTCTTCTGCGCCGATATCTGCCACTGCCCGGTGCAGGTCTCGGAGCCGTCCTGGAGCCACCGTTCCGATGTCGACGCCGCCGTCGGCAAGGCGACGCGCCGGGCGGTCTTCTCGGAATTCGCCGATACCGGCACGCTCCTCGCCTTCGGGCATTTCCCGCGCGGCGCCGATCTCGGTCATGTGAGCCGCCGCGACGGGGGCTTTTCCTGGCATCCGCTCGGCAGCGATTGACAGCCGCCCACGGCCACCGGAACTTACGCCATCAAATTCGGGAGGATTTCCATGAGGACCTGGTTCGTCACGCTCGCCGCTGCGGGCCTGTCTCTTGCCGTCTCGGCCGGCGCCAAGGCGCAGACGGTCGAGATCGAGTACTGGCAGTACTTCTTCAAGGAGCGCGTGGCCGCGGTCGACGAGCTCATCAAGACCTTCGAGGCCGCCAATCCCGGCGTCAAGGTCAAGCACACGCACTTCCCCTACGCCCAGTACCAGACCAAGGTCGCGGCGGCGGTGCCGGCGGGCGAGGGCCCGGATGTCGTGCAGCTCTATTACGGCTGGCTCGAGGAATACCGGAAGGCGAAGCTGCTGGCGCCTCTACCGAAGGACCAGTTCGACGTCGCCCAGGTCGAGAAGGAGTTCTTCCCGATCGTGAAGGCGATGAAGGCCGACGGCGCCTATTGGGGCCTGCCGACGGCGGTGCGTTCGATGGCGCTCTTCTACAACAAGAAGCTGATGACCGAGGCCGGGCTCGATCCGTCAAAACCGCCGAAGACCCTCGACGAGCTGATCGAGATGGGCGGCAAGATCGCCAAGCGCGACGCCGGCGGCAATACGCTGGTCGCCGGATAAACGATGGGGCCGGTGGGCCAGGACCATCACTGGTGGCGTGAGATCCTGGTGCGCCTGCACGGCGGCCAGCCCTACAGCGACGACGGCATGAAGGTCATGTACGACAAGAAGGGCGGCGCCGAGGGGCTGCAGTTCTATGCTGACATCGCCAACAAGCACAAGCTGACGAGCTACGGCTTCATGGATGAGACGCAGGCGGCGTTCCGCGCCGGCCGTGCGGGCTTCCATATCGACGGCTCGTTCCGCATCGGCACCTTCCAGGCGGTGCAGAACCTCGATTGGGCGGTGGCGGAGCTTCCATCGCATAACGGCGTGAAGTCGAATTTCGCCTCCTATTGGGTGAACGGCGTGTCGAGCAAGGCTTCAGGCCCGAAGCGCGACGCGGCGATGAAGTTCCTGAAGCACCTGACCAGCGACGCGGCGATGCAGCTCTGGCTCAAGACCACCGGTGAGCTGCCGGCGAAGCCGAGCGTCGCGCTCTCGGACGCGAACAAGAACGATCCGGTCTACGGGCCGTTCATCCTCGGCCTTGCCTATTCGCACACGACCGAGTTCGTGAACGAGGCGAAGCAGCGCCAAATCTTCCTCGACATGATGGACCGCGTCAGCCTCCAGAAGATGCCGGTGGCCGACGCCATCAAGATCGCCGCGCAGGAAGAGCAGAAGCTGCTCGACGAGCACTTCAAGAAGTAGCGTAAGGACTCAAGGACCGTGCTGGGCTGGTACCGTTCCCGCACGGTCGGGCAGAAGCAGGCGGTATGGGCGTGGATCTTCCTCGCCCTGCCGCTCTTCTTCTTCGTTGCGATCCGGCTGTTCCCGACCGGCTACACGACCTACGTCTCGCTGACCGACTGGAATTTGCTTCGGCCGAAGGTCTTCATCGGTTTCGATAACTACCTTCGCCTCTGGAACGACCCGGTCTTCTGGCAGGTTTTCGCCAACACCTTCAAATACCTGCTGATCGGTATGCCGATCAGCCTCGTGCTGTCCTTCATGGTCGCCTACTACCTCGACCAAGTGCGCTTCCTGCAGGGCACGATCCGCGCGCTCTACTTCATTCCGTTCCTGACCACGGCGGCGGCGATGGCCTGGGTCTGGCGCTGGTTCTACCAGCCGGTGCCGATCGGCATCTTCAACCTGATCCTGGTCGATATGGGCTTCAGCCAGCAACCCTTCCTGCGCTCGACCAGCCAGGCGCTGGGATCGATCCTGGCGCCGGCCATCTGGGCGGGGCTGGGATTCCAGATCGTCGTCTTCCTCGCCGGCCTTCGCGCCATCCCCGACACCTACTACGAGGCTGCGCGCATCGACGGCGTCGGGCGCTTCACGATCCTTCGCGAGATCACGCTGCCGCTGCTGCGGCCGACCATCCTCTTCCTGACGGTGGTCAGCTCGATCGGCTTCCTGCGCATCTTCGACAAGGTCTATAACATGACCGTCGACGGCAAGGGCGGTCCGCTCAACATGACGCGGCCGCTCGTGCTGAACATCTACCAGCTCGCCTTCACCGACTACCGTATGGGCTATGCGGCAGCACAGACCATGGTGCTGTTCGTCGTGCTGCTCGTGGTCACGGTGATCCAGCTTCGCGCGCTGAGGTCCAAGTGACGCTCGGCTTCGATCCTCGGCGCGATCCGCGCAAGATCGTCATCTGGACGCTGGTCGCGCTCGGCGGCGTGGTCATGGTCATGCCGTTCGCCTTCATGCTTTCGACCTCGCTCAAGAGCCGCGAGGAGCTCTACGACCTCCGCCTCTTTCCCTTGGCACCGACGCTGGAGAACTACGTCTATCTTTTCCGCGAGAGCCGCTTCGTCCGCTGGTTCCTGAACTCCTTCGCCATCGCCTCGATCTCGACGGTCTCGGTGCTGTTCTTCGACAGCCTCGCCGGCTACGTGCTCTGCAAGTACCGCTTCAAGGGCCGCCAGGTCGTATTCATCGCCATCCTGTCGACCCTGATGATTCCGACCGAGATGCTGGTGATCCCCTGGTATGTGATGAGCAAGAACCTGGGCTGGCTCAATACCTATTGGGGCATCATGTTCCCCGGCATGATCACCGGCTTTGGCGTCTTCCTGATGAAGCAGTTCTTCGAGACCGTACCGGACGCGCTAATCGACGCGGCGCGCATCGACGGGCTCTCCGAGTTCCGTATCTTCTGGGAGGTGGCGTTGCCGCTGGTGACGCCGGCGCTCTCGGCGCTGGCCATCTTCACCTTCCTCGGCAGCTGGACCGCCTTCCTCTGGCCGCTGATCGTCACCAACAGCGCCAGCAACTACACGGTCCCGGTCGGCCTCGCCTCCTTCTCGGGCGAGTTCACCACCGAATGGAACATGATCATGACCGGCGCGGCGGTGGCGACGATCCCGACGCTCCTCGTCTTCATCCTGCTGCAGAAGTACATCATCCGCGGCGTTATCCTCTCGGGCGTGAAGGGCTGAGCCGTGGCGTCCGTGACCTTGACCCGCGTCCTCAAGCGCTTCGACAGGACGCCTGTCGTGCACGGGATCGACCTCGACATCGGCGACGGCGAGTTCGTCGTGCTGGTTGGCCCCTCGGGCTGCGGCAAGTCGACGACGCTTCGCATGATCGCCGGCCTCGAAGATCTGACCGACGGCGAGATCCGCATCGGCGACCGGATCGTCAACCGGCTCGAGCCCAAGGACCGGAATATCGCGATGGTGTTCCAGAACTACGCCATCTATCCGCACATGACCGTGCACAAGAACATCGCCTTCGGCCTTCGGATGGCCAAGCTGCCGAAGGCCGAGGAGGATCGCCGGGTACGCGAGGCGGCTTCGGTGCTCGGCCTCACCGACCTTCTGGAACGCCGGCCCTCGCAGCTCTCGGGCGGCCAGCGTCAGCGCGTCGCCATCGGTCGCGCCATGGTCCGCAATCCGGCCGTCTTCCTCTTCGACGAGCCCCTGTCTAACCTCGACGCGCAGCTTCGCGCCCAGATGCGGCTCGAGATCAAGAAGCTGCACCAGGGCCTCGCGACCACCGTCATCTACGTGACCCACGATCAGGTAGAGGCGATGACCCTGGCCGACCGGATCGTCGTCATGAAGGACGGCAAGATCGAGCAGATCGGCACGCCGACTGAAGTCTATCGCCGGCCGGCGACGATGTTCGTCGCCCGCTTCATCGGTTCGCCCTCGATGAACATGATCGCCGGCAAGACCACCGGCAACGGGGTCGAGCTAGATGGGCTCGGCCGCGTCGACGTGTCGACAAGCTCAGGCGCCGGTCGGCCGGTCTTCCTCGGCGTGCGCCCGGACGATCTCCGCGTTGCGGACGGTGACTCCGGCGCGCTTTCGCTGGAGGCAAGGATCAATGTGATCGAGCCACTCGGCCCCGACGCGCTCGTCTATGCGGAGTCGGGAGGCCGTGAGCTTGTCGCCAAGGCCGATGGCCGGGCGACTCTGCACAGGGGCGAGACGGTCAAGCTCGTTGCGTCGGCCGACGCCCTTCACGTGTTCGACGCCGGCACGGAGGCCAGGCTCCCATGAAGGTCGCGATCGCCGGTCTCGGCGCCATTGGCGCGGCAATCGCGCGCAAGCTCGGCGCCGGTGTCATTCCCGGGGTGAGCCTAGTTGCCGTCTCGGCCCGAGACAAGGAGAAGGCGCGCGCGACGCTCGGTGCTTCGCTCGCGCATGTCGACATCCTAGGCCTTGGCGACCTTGCCGTGGTTGCCGACATCGTCGTCGAGTGCGCGCCGGCTGCGGTCCTGGGCGACATCGTCCGTCCGGTGCTCGATGCGCGGAAAAAGGTCATGGTCCTGAGCGTTGGCGCGCTTCTCTCGCGCCCGGAGCTCATCGACCTCGCGAAGGAGAAGGGTGGCCAGATCATCGTGCCGTCCGGCGCGCTGCTCGGGCTCGATGCCGTGTCGGCCGCTGCCGAGGGCACGATCCATTCGGTCAGGATGGTGACGCGGAAGCCGGTGAAGGGACTGCTCGGCGCACCTCATCTCGAAGAGAACCGCATCGACATCGCCGACATCACCGAGCCGCTACGCGTTTTCGAGGGCACGGCGCGCGAAGCGGCCAAAGGCTTCCCGGCCAATCTGAATGTCGCCGTCGCTTTGTCGCTCGCCGGCATCGGGCCGGATCAGACGCGTCTCGAGATCTGGGCGGATCCGCACCTGACCAGGAATACGCACCGGATCGTCGTCGATTCCGATGCCGCGCGCTTCGAGATGCAGATCGAGAACATTCCGAGCGAGAACCCGAAGACCGGCCGCATCACGGCGCTCAGCGTCATCGCGGCGCTCCGCAAGCTGACCAGTCCGCTCCGCGTCGGAACCTAGTCTTCCTCGCCTCCACGGGCTCGCTGGCGATCCGGGCGCACGGGCGTGCTGGCGGCGGCCGCCTGCACCTGCTGCGGCCGCGCCGGA
The DNA here is from genome assembly GCA_016869375.1 of Alphaproteobacteria bacterium. Lineage (GTDB taxonomy): Bacteria > Pseudomonadota > Alphaproteobacteria > SHVZ01 > SHVZ01 > SHVZ01. Next base: position 34,145 of record VGEH01000012.1, read on the forward strand.
GACCGGGTCGCGGTTGCCTCGCCCTTCGGCGTCGAGTCGTAGACTGCCTGCATCTGCTTCGAGATCCAGTCGGCCGTATACTTGACGTCGCCTTTGGTCAGCGTCGGCTCGAGCAGCGGAAGGTTCTCGGACAGCCCGTTCAGGCGCACCAGCTTGTCGCGCGCGATCGGCAGCCGCTGGATGTCGGTCATCTCCCGCTTGACCTTGTCGAGGGATGTGCGGCGCAGCTGCTGGGCATCCTGGACGATCGCCTGGAACGCCGGCTGCTTGTCCTCCGGCAGGATTCCCTCGCCGACACCGCAGCGCTTCGACAGCGCTGCAATCTCCGTGAAATCCTCTTCGGTGAGCTCGGCCAGCGGCTTGCCGAAATAGACGAGGTCGAGATCGCGCGGCGACAGGCCCGACGGCAGGCTGGCGATCTTGAGGACCGGGGCGCGGCCGCCGGGAAGCGCCGCGCATTCGCCGGTGCGAGCCGGCGCAGCAGGCCTGGCGGGGCGGCTGGCAGCCGGCGTCCGTGCGGGCGATGCCTGGGCGAAGGCAGAGGCGATATCGGCAAAGACCACGAGCAGCGTGGCTAAGCCTGCAGCGCCTGCGACTTTCCTCGAACCCAACGCAAACATCACGGACGACACTCCTTCGACCTGGCGCTCGGAAAGACTCGAGAGCCCGACATTCGGCGGCGCATCCATCCCCTTCCCACGGTGACTATGGCGTCTCGGAACCCGAAAGCCAAGACGCCGGCGATCACGAATCGCTAGGCTGTGCCCTTCGATAAAGATGTTCCGTATCAACGGCTTACGTGCGGCGTCGGGGTCGCCAAGGAACCCTGGGGGCAGGGGCCTGTTTTTCTTCGACGCCGGCGTTTGCCCCCAGGGCGACATGAGGGCTGCGATCGATGAACGTTACGGCGCCGAGCCTTAGCTGGATCCGTCTCCGATTGTCGCCTGCGCGGCATGTGCTGGTGTCGGCCGCGAGGCGTTGGGTCGAGGATCGCGGTCCGAGCATGGGCGCAGCCATCGCGTTCTATACGGTGTTCTCGCTCGGTCCGAGCCTGTTCCTGATGATCGCGGTCGCGGGTCTCGTCTCCGGTACCGAGCAGGTCGAGCAGGCGATGATCGAGGAGTTCTCCGCCCTGATCGGAGCGGACGGGGCGGCGGTCATCGCCAAGATGATCCATGGCGCGGCGCAGGCCGAGCGTAAGGGGCTCGCCGCGCTCATCGGCACCGCGCTCCTGCTCGTCGCGGCTACGACCGTCTTCGCCGAGATCCAGCAGTCGCTCAACATCATCTGGCGCGTGCCGACACCGACGGGATCGATCTTCCGGGAGCTCGTCCGGGAAAGGCTGACCAGCCTCGCGCTGATCGTCGTGATGGGCTTCATCCTGCTCGTGGCGCTCGTCGTCAGCGCCGGGCTCTCGGCCGCGAGCGAATGGCTCTCCTTCTGGATGCCGGGCGTCATGATCACGCTGTGGGTCGGCAACGCGCTCGTCTCCTTCATCGTGGTGACGGTGCTCTTCGCCGCGAACTATCGCATACTGCCGGATACCTATGTGTCGTGGCGCGACGCGTGGATCGGCGCCTTGATCGCCTCGCTGCTGTTCGCGCTCGGCAAGTTCCTCATCGCCCAGTACATCGGTTCGACCGGCGTGGTCAGCGTGCTCGGCGCCGCGGGCACGCCGATCGTCGTGCTGCTCTGGGTCTACTATTCGGCGCAGATCTTCCTGCTCGGTGCCGAGGTCGCGAAGGTGAACGCCGACTATCGCGGCACGCCGGACATCGAGGTGCTGCTTGCGCGCCGGAAGGTTCCCGGCGGGGGGCAGGGATAAAACGAGCACCGGTGCCGCACGCGAGAAGTGCGGCAGTTTCGCCACATGCAACGACCGATCGATAGCGTGCGTTCTTACCGCGAACGATGGATCGGAAGGTCGCCATGAAGCGCGCAGCGCTGATGCTACTCGGTCTCCTGGCAGCGATGCCTGCCTCCGCAGGCGATCGCCAGCCTGTCGATGTTGCTCTCGTGCTCGCTATCGACGTCTCGGGCAGCGTTTCCGAGGACAATTGGAAGACCCAGCGCGAGGGCGTCGCCAGCGCCGTTGGCAGTGACCAATTTGCGCAGGCCGTTCGCCGCGGGCAGATCGGCCGGGTCGCGATCGCGGTCGTGCAGTGGGGCACCGTCCCCCGCATGGTCATCAACTGGCGCATCGTCGAGACCGCGGCCGAGACGCGAGCGCTGGCCGATGAGATGCGGCGGATGAACCGTGCCGAGTCGGGTGGGACCTGCATGGGGACCATGCTCAAAATGGTCACGGCCGAACTCACGGCCTGGGACGACTACGCGACCCGCCGCATCGTCGACGTCAGCGGCGACGGCGCCACGAATTGCGGCATCGACTTTCCGGCCATGCGTAACGCCGCCCTCAAGGACGGAATCACGATCAATGGGCTCCCGATCGTGACGGCGGTCGAGCCGAAGGTCGCGGACTGGTATGGGGACAACGTCATTGGCGGCCCGGGCGCCTTTACCGTCGTCGCGGATGGGCATGAGCGCTTCGCCGAGGCGTTCCTGCGCAAGCTGACCGTCGAGATCGCGTTCCTCGCGACGCACGACCAGCCCCTTCCTTACTGAGATCACGGCGTCGCGATCCTCCACGATCACGCTGCCGCCTTCGCTCGCGCTTCCTTCGCCAGCCGGATGAGTTCGCGCCGCGCCGCGTCGGCGTCGTCGATCCGCGTCGCGAAATCGAGTCGGGCGACTTCGCCCTCGCGTCGGAGATCGGCGCCTTCGGCATCGATTCCCGTCATGCGCCAGCCGTCTCCTGTGCGCCCCAGCAGCTGCGTCGCATAAAGGCCGACAGCCTCGGCATGGCCGTCGTTCATATGCGCGACGATATCGGCCTCGCGATCGACCAGGGCTCCCGGCGGCTTGTCGAGAACGTGGGCAGCCTCGATCCAATGGATGCGCCCGAAGCCGGCGACCAGATGGGCGCGGACGGTGCGGAGCGCATAGAAGCGAAAATCGCCGAAGCCGACATAGGTCTCCGCCGAGGGATGGCGCGCGAGGTAGCGCGCCTGGGCAGTTTCGTGCGGGACTTCTTCGAGCGTCCCCACCAGCGTCGCGCGCGCGCCGGTCAGCGGATCGGCGAGACCGGCGGTGCCGTCGACGAGAAGGGAGGCGCGAGGATCGGCCCTCAGGTTCTTGGTGTGCTCGGCCAGCGCCGACAGGAGCAGGATGGGCGTGGCATCCGGAAGCGTCGCGTAGAGCACGAGCGAGGCATAGGGCGTCCCATCGCCGGCCAGAACGGTGGCGAGGCTGGCGCGATCCTGACAGCGGATCAGCCGCCGGGCAGCGGTTCCGGTCGCGCTCATTTGGGCGGCCCCATCGCGCCGGCCCGCGCGATGGGCACCTCGATCTTGACCTCCCCGGCGCGCTCGAAGCGGAGCGTCAGGGCTAGGCGCTCGCCCTCCTTGAGCGGCGCCTTGAGGCCGACCAGCATTACATGGACGCCGTCGGGTTTGAGGATGACGGTCTCGCCCGGCTTGATCTCGACTTGGCCGATCGGGCGCATTTCCATCACATGGCCCTGGTGGCCTGTATGCCCGCCGGCCGTGCCCTCGGGGCGATGGTAGGCATGGAACTCGACCCTGGTGGCCGCCGGGGTCGTCGCACCCATGAGGCGGTCGGCGTCCTTGCCGCGGTTGACCAGGGTCAGGTAGGCGGCGCCGGTCGGCGCCCGGCCGGGGGTCGCCCTGGCCCAGGGCTGCTCGACGGCCACGCCCTGGCTCTGGGCTTGGGCATCGAAACCGAGCAAAAGAATGACCACATAAAGGAGGCGGCGGAGCATGGGAGAGAGCCTATATCAGGTTCGCCACGCCGCAACTGTTGGCGGGCGCCGTAATATTGCCCAGAATTCGTGGCAATAGAGTACCGCCCGCCCCGGGAGAGACTGACGCCGTGCGCCATACCATCGCCCTCGTCGACGACGACCAGAACATCCTGACCTCAATTTCCATGGCGCTCGAGGCCGAAGGCTTCGACGTCAAGACCTACTCGGACGGCGAGGCGGCGCTGAAGGCGCTGTCCCAGCGTCCAGTGGATCTCGCCGTCCTCGACATCAAGATGCCGCGGATGGACGGAATGGAGCTGCTGCAGCGCTTGCGCAAGAACTCGACGCTGCCTGTCATCTTCCTCACCTCCAAGGATGAGGAGATCGACGAAGTCTTGGGTCTTCGCATGGGCGCGGACGATTACATCCGCAAACCATTCTCGCAACGTCTCCTGATCGAGCGTATCCGCGCCCTGCTCCGTCGCAAGGAAGCGAAGGGTGAGAAGGACGCCGGGCAGGACCAGGTCCTGACGCGCGGGCCTCTCGTGCTCGACCAGCAGCGTCATCAATCGACCTGGAACGGACAGCCGGTGGCGCTCACGGTGACGGAGTTCCTGATTTTGAAAGCGCTCGCCCAGCGCCCCGGCCATGTGAAGAGCCGCGACCAGCTCATGGACGCGGCCTACGGCGAATCCGTCTATGTCGACGATCGCACCATCGACAGCCACATCAAGCGGCTGCGCAAGAAGTTCAAGGCGATCGACGATGACTTCCAACAGGTCGAGACGCTGTACGGCGTCGGGTACCGTTATCGCGACGTCGGATGACGGCTGAGGCCGATCGTTCTCTGGTGGGGCCGGCGGCGGAGGCCAGCTCGGTCGTCGTGACGTCGCGACCGAAGCCGAGGCGCCGCTCGAGGCGCTTCTGGTCGCCGCTCACGCTCCGAATTCTCGCGCTCAATATGCTGCCGCTGATGGTGCTGTTCGGCGGCGCTTCCTATCTCGATCGTTACCAGAAGAGCCTGATTCAAAGCGAGCTGGATGCGCTGCAGATGCAGGCGGGGCTGATCTCGATCGCGCTCGGTGAGAATGCGATCACCGTCGGCTCGGCCGACTACGAGCAGTTGTCGACGGAATCGACCCAAAGTCTGCTGCGCCGTCTCGTCTCGCAGGCGCCGGTAAGGGCGCGCGTCTTCGTGCCGACCGGCGAACTGATTGCCGACAGCCGCGTGCTCGCCGGTCCCGGCGGCACTGTCGAGGTCGAGCTGCTGGCGCCGCCGACGACGCCGGATCCGTGGGACGAAGCGCTGGGCTGGGTCTACGACCTCGTCTTCGACCGCTTGCCGCGCCAGCATGGCTGGCCCGCCTACGAGGAGCAGCCGCGCCAGCGGGCTGAGCACTATGACGAGGCGCGAGCCGCTCTGCGCGGCGATACCGGCCGCGCCGTCCGGCTTGCCGCGAGCGGCGATCTCGTGATCTCGGCGGCTGTGCCCGTGCAGAAGCTGAAGCAGGTGCTGGGCGTCCTCATGCTCTCGACCCAGACGACCTGGATCGACGAAGCCGTGCGCTCGGTCCGCTTCGACATTCTGCGCTTCTTCGGCATCGCGCTTCTGGTGACCATCCTCGCCTCGCTCTACCTCGCCGGCGCCATCGCGCGGCCGATCCGTCGGCTCGCCATGGCGGCGGAACGGGTCCGCGCCGGCCACCGCCGGCGCAACGCCATCCCGGACTTCTCGCGTCGCGGCGACGAGATCGGTGACCTCTCGGTGTCGCTGCGCGCGATGACCGACGCCCTGTCGAGCCGGCTCGACGCGATCGAGTGCTTCGCTGCCGACGTTGCGCATGAGATCAAGAACCCGCTGACCTCGGTCAGAAGTGCGGTCGAGACCGCGATCCGGCTCAGCGACCCGGAGAAGCAGAAGCGGCTGATGGCGATCGTGCTCGAGGACGTTCAGCGCCTCGACCGGCTGATCAGCGACATCTCGCATGCCTCACGCCTCGACGCCGAGCTCAGCCGCGCCGAGCTGGAGTCGGTCGATGTCGGCCGCATGCTGGCCACGCTGGTCGAGATGCATGAGGCGACCGGCGAGACGGCCGAGCATGGCGAGCGGGCTCGTCTCGCACTCGACATTGGCCCCAATCGCGGCCTCACGGTGCCGGGCCTTGAGGATCGACTCGTACAGGTGTTTCGTAACCTGGTGACCAACGCGCTCTCCTTCAGCCCGCCGCGGGGCACCGTCACGCTTGCCTGCCGCAGCGATGCGGACTGGGTCACGGTGACGGTCGAGGACGAGGGGCCTGGCGTCCCGGAGGCGAAGCTCGGCGCGATCTTCGATCGCTTCTATACCGAGCGCCCGAAGGGCGAGCGCTTCGGCACGCACTCCGGCCTCGGCCTCTCGATCTCCAAGCAGATCGTTGAGGCCCATGACGGCTCGATCCACGCCGAGAACCGGCGCGATGCGGGCCGTGTGGTCGGCGCCCGGTTCGTGGTCCGGCTGCCCCGACGGTGAGCGAGGCGGTGAGCGAGACGCTGCCGCCGACGATCCATGCGACGGCGGTTGCCCTCGACGGTCGCGCCGTGCTGCTCCTCGGAAAGTCCGGGAGTGGGAAGTCCGATCTGGCGCTTCGGCTGATCGAGGCGGGATGGGTTCTGGTCGCCGACGATCGCGTGGTTCTTTCGCGGCGCAGCGAAACTCTCGTTGCAGCGCCTCCAAGAGAGCTCGCTGGATTGGTCGAGGCGCGCGGGGTCGGCCTTTGCCGGGTTCCGTTTCTCGAGGAAGCGGAGGTCGCGCTGGCGGTCGAGCTGGTTGCCCCGGCCCGTGTCGAGAGGCTCCCGGAATCGGCCTCGCGAGGCTTCTTTGGGTTATCTATCCCATTGATAAATATAGCACCATTCGAAGTTTCGGCACCTGCGAAGCTGCGCCTTGCCCTTGAGGGAGGCGTAGTCCGATAATGCCGCCCCCATGGCCACTACTATGGTCACGGCGTCTGCCGACACTCGCATGGAGGCGAGCGACCGGCAGCCGGTGATCCTCGTGACCGGGCTTTCAGGAGCTGGGCGCTCCTCCAGTCTGAAGGCACTCGAGGATATCGGCTACGAAGCCGTCGACAACTTGCCGATTGCCTTGCTCCCGGCTTTGCTCGCGCCCGGCGCCGCCGCGCGTCGTCCGCTCGTCGTTGGCGTCGATGTGCGCGGCCGTGACTTCGCGGCGGAGCCGCTGCTGGCCGAGATCGAACGCCTCAAGCGGCGCAGCGATCTCGATGCCCGCCTTCTGTTCCTCGACTGCGATGCCGATGTGCTGGTTCGCCGCTTCACGGAGACGCGCCGACGGCATCCGATCGCGGTCGACCGCCCGCTCGCCGACGGGATCCAGAAGGAACGCGCGCTGATGCTGCCGATCCGCGAGCGCGCCGATGAAGTCCTCGATACCTCCACCCTGGCGGGGGCCGAGCTTCGGCGCGTGCTGTGGAACCGGTTCCAACTCGGTGCCGATCGCGGCCTTTCGGTGACTGTCACCTCCTTCTCGTTCCGCCACGGGCTGCCGCGCGAAGCGGATCTCGTACTGGATGTCCGGTTCCTCGAGAACCCCCACTACGATCCGGTGCTCCGGCCGCTGGACGGGCGCGATGAGAGCGTCGCCGAATTCATCGCCACCGACCCTGATTTCGAGCCGTTCTTCGCCTCGATCACTGCCATGCTCGACCGGCTGATCCCGCGCTACTACCGCGAAGGCAAGAGCTACCTCACTATCGCTTTCGGCTGCACCGGCGGACGCCACCGCTCAGTCTTTCTCGCCGAACGCCTCGGCGCCTGGCTTGCCAAGCGCGGTCAGCGCGTGGAGATCGTCCACCGCGACGTCGATCGAGCGCGATCTTAAGCTTCACCCCACAACAAGATGACGGTATCGGACTCGCTTTCATGATTGGCATGGTTCTCGTTACGCATGGTCGCCTAGCGGTCGAGTTGATCTCTACCCTGGAGCATGTGGTCGGCCCGCAGGCGCGCGTCGCTGCGGTCTGTATCGGTCCGGACGACGACATGGAGCAGCGACGGCGGGAGATCCTGGAGCGCATGCACGAGGTCGAGGAAGGGCAGGGCGTGGTTCTGCTCACCGACATGTTCGGCGGCACGCCTTCCAACCTCGCGATCTCGGTTATGGATCGCGGCAAGGTCGAGGTCGTCGCGGGCGTGAACCTGCCGATGCTGATCAAGCTCGCCAAGGTGCGTGCCGGGCTTCCGCTCGAGGAAGCCGTGGTCTGCGCTCAGGAGGCCGGCCGCAAGTACATCAACGTCGCCTCCAAGCTGCTCGCGGGCGAGAAGGCCAGTTGAGCGGCAGCATCCAGCGCACGGTCGTCATCTGCAACAAGCGGGGGCTTCACGCCCGGGCGGCGGCGCGATTCGTGAAGCTCGCCGAGACATTCTCCTCCGAGGTGACGGTCACGCGCCGCGACCAGTCCGTCTCCGGCCGCTCGATCATGGGCCTAATGATGCTGGCGGCCGTGCCCGGCGCCTCGATCGACATCACGGCCAAGGGCGAGGATGCCGAGACGGCCGTCGCCGCCCTGGCAATGCTGGTCGAACGGAGGTTTGATGAAGACGCGTGAGCCCCGCCAGCCGCGTCGCGCCAGGACCGGCGAGCAGGTGTTCGAAGGCCTCGGCGTCGCTCCCGGCATCGCGATCGGCATCGCGCATCGCTCCGAAGCAGGCGTCGTCGCCGTTCCCGAGTACGAGATCGGGGCCGGCCAGATCGATGCCGAGAAGCAGCGCTTCGCCGCGGCCGTGGCGCGTGCTCAGAAGCAGCTGGCCAAGCTCAAGGCCAAGTCCCAGGCGCTGTCGGCGGATGCTGCCGAGGAGCTGGGCTATCTCCTCGACGCGCATTCGCAGATGCTGGCAGGATCGCGCCTGGTGCGCGGTGTCGTCAACCGAATCGAGAGCCAGCACCAGAATGCCGAGGCGGCGATCCGCGCCGTGATCGCCGAGATCAGCGAGGGCTTCGCGCAGATCGACGACGCCTATCTCTCTGCACGCCAGGTCGATGTCCGAGATGTCGGCGAGCGGGTCATCCGCCAGCTGACACAGACCCCGTATCAGGCGTTCTCGCAGCTGCCGGAAGGCACCATCGTCGTCGCCGAGGAGCTTAGCCCGGCCGATACCGCGCTCCTCGACCCCAAGCGCATCGCCGGCATCGTCACCGCGCTCGGCGGCGCCGAGAGCCACACCGCGATCATGGCGCGCTCGCTCGGGCTGCCGGCCGTTCTGGGCGCACCCGAGGCGCTGCGGGCGATCAGGGGTGGAGAGACCGTCGTGGTCGACGGCGCCGAGGGAAAGGTCGTCGTCGTGCCGCGGACGGCGACGCTCGGCCGCTACAAGAAGCGCCAGGCGGCATGGCTCAAGGAGCAGGCGAAGCTTTCGGGCATGAAGGGGCTGGCCTCGGTCACGAGGGACGGGCATCCGATAGCGCTCCACGCCAATCTCGAACTGCCGCGCGATCTCGCGGGCGCCGTCGAAGCGGGCGCGCTCGGCATCGGCCTGCTGCGCACCGAATTCCAGTTCATGAACCGTGACGACCTCCCTGACGAGGATGAGCAGTACGAAACGCTGAGGACCATCGTCGAAGGCATGGCCGGGAGGCCGGTGACGATCCGCACCCTCGATGTCGGTGGCGAGAAGCTCGCACGGGCGCTCGGGCCGGAGATCGGTGAGCCGGCGAACCCGGCGCTCGGACTTCGCGGCATCCGCCTCGGCCTCGCCCAGCCGCGGCTGCTCGAGGCCCAGCTGGCGGCCATCCTGAGGGCCGCGGCCCACGGCCCGGTTCGCATCCTCCTGCCGATGGTGGCGACGGTCGGCGAGGTCAGGCGCGTCCGCGCCATGGCCGAGCAGGTGGCCAAGCGCCTGAAGCGGCGCGGCGTGGCGACCGGCGACACGCTCCCGCCGATCGGCGTGATGATCGAGGTGCCGGGTGCCGCGCTCTCCGCCGATGCGCTGGCGCTAGCGGCTGAGTTCTTCGCCATCGGCACCAACGATCTGACCATGTACACGCTGGCGATCGATCGCGCCGACGACCAGGTGGCGACGCTCTACAATCCGCTGCACCCGGCGGTGCTGCGGCTTCTGCAGTTCGCCGTCGAGGCGGCGCTGCGGGCGCATATCCCGGTCTCGGTCTGCGGCGAGATCGCCGGCGATCCGCGCTATATCCCGCTGCTGCTGGGTCTCGGCGTGCGCGAGCTGTCGATGGCGCCGCCGAAGCTGCCGCGCGTGAAGCGTCGTGTCCGCCATATCAACCTGCTCTCGGCGACGCAACGCGCCCGCGCCATCATGGAGCAGTGGGACGAGGACCGGATCTCGGAGCTGCTGGACGGCTTCGACGCCGAGGCGAACTAGACCCTCACATCGACCTTCGCCGGCACCTCGAGCACGAAGCCGGTGCGCGGCTGCTCCTGGAACCGGCTATAGGCGCGGGCGGCTTCTGCGAACGGATCTCGCTGCCGCTGCGGCGGCTGGTCCTGGGCCAGAAGCTGGGCAAGGAAGGGGGCGCTGTCTCCGGCCGGCCGGCGGCCCGAGCCTTGGCCCCCGCGGCCGGTCCCGGTCTCGGCCGCCTCTGGACGCGGCTGCTCGAAGGGCGCGCGCGGTGCTTCGCGCAGCGTCTCGGCCTGGAACGTCCCGACGCGTCGCAGCGCTTCCACGTCGAAGCCGGTCGCGCCCTCGGTCGTCGCACCGGCGGCGACAGGCTTGAGCGCACCCGGTCGTGGATAGACCGCGCTGACTGGAACCAGGGCTACGGACGAGACGGACGCCATGCGTATCCCTGCCTCCCCCGCAGGGCTACCCCCGACGCTCCCCTAGCATCGAGCCTAGCATGGGCAATCCGGACGAGTGTTAACGGGGTGGGGCTAGACGGTCACGTCCACGGGATCGCGAAGGTCGATGACCATGCCCATGTGGCGTTCCGCGTGGAAGCGCTCATAGGCACGGGAGGCGTCGCCGAACGGGTCGCTCCCTTCCGGCGCCGGCTCGTCCTGGGAAAGGAGCTGTGCAAGAAAGGCCGTATCACCCATACCGGCAGGCGCGCAGATGTTCCTTTCGGACTCTTCCTTGGGATCCTCCGATACTTCCGCCTGTCGCGCCTGCGGACCTTTGTCGAAGGACGGGTCTCCGAGATCGGATCCGTACAGTCGCCTCAGCTCGTCCTCGCGCAGCCCGTCGGCATCGGCTTTCGGGCCGCGGCCGCTTCTCCCCCCGGCTTCCCCCGCGCTGACGGGGCGCAGCATGACCGGACGCGGCACCGGGGCCGGCGCCGAAAGCATGAGGGGCGAAAGCGCGGTTGCCACAGGGCACCTGTCTCCATGGGGACCGGGTAAAGACCCCAAGGAAACGGAGAAAAGCCGATCGCGGTTCGGTGTTCTTGGTTAACGCCGCAGTGATCAACGAATGTCGGAAGTCCCGACCCGGCGTGACAATTCCAGGTCGAACATCACATAGGATAGTTAAGATAGGGTGTTATTGGAGGTCACCCTTGCTGGTTTCATTGAGTTCGGACAATTTACTGGCGGGGTGAGCGTCAACATCGAAACCTTGGAGCCGCTGCTGCGGGCTCTCGTCGCGTCGGGCGACGTCGCCTATGACTGGGACCTGGGCGGCGACCTGATCGCGTGGCATGGGCCGGTTGCCTCCGTTCTCGGCGCCTCGACCTCGGGCCGCGCCGGCTCCGGCCGGGGCTTTGGCGCCCAGGTCCATCCGGATGACCGCAGCGACCGCCTGCTGGCGCTGGCACGCCATCTCGACCGCGGCGAGGCCTTCGACTGCGTCTATCGCGTGAGCGACGGCAATGGCGGCTACCGCTGGATCAGCGACCGCGGCACCGCCGAGCGCAACGGCGGCGGCAAGGCGACCCGCATGGCCGGCGTGATACGCATCGTCGACACCTTCAAGGGCGAAGAGGCCAAGCTGCGCCGTCTCGCCTATCGCGACGATCTGACCGGGCTTCCCAACCGCCGGCGCCTCTTGAAGCGTCTCGATCGCCGGCTCAGGACCATGATCGCCAATGGCCGGGGCGGCGGCCTCCTGATCATCGGCATCGATCAACTCGGCATGGTCAATAACGTCTTCGGCTATCCGAGCGGCGATGCCGTCCTGGCCGAGGTCGGCAAGCGGCTGACCGTCGGCGCCGGCGAGCTCAGCGAAATCGCACGCATCACCGGAGACCGCTTCGCCGTCGTGCTGGGCGAGGCCACTCCCGAGATAATCGAACAGATCGTCGAGCGGCTGCTGCAGATCCTGCGAAGCCGCCCGATCGAGACGCCGGCCGGCGATCTACGCATCACCGTCTCCGCTGGGTGGATCGCCATCCCCTCGCAGGCGCGCTCGGCGCGCGACGCGCTCGCCAAGGCGGAGAGCGCCATGATCGAGGCGAAGCGGTCTGGCCGGGACGCCGCGCAACGCTACAGCGAGTCCCAGGAGCGGCGGCGGGCGCAGCGCATCGATCTCGCCGTCGCCGATCTGATCGAGCGCGCGCTGATGCACAGCCGCATCGAGCTCGCTTTCCAGCCGGTGGTGGACTCCGTCGACCACTCCGTGCAGCACTACGAGGCGCTGCTCCGGATCGGCGACGATTTCGGCGGCATGCTGAATGCCGGCGCGATGATCGCGACGGCCGAGTCGATGGGGCTGATGCGCCGCATCGACCGCGCCGTCCTCGATCTGGCCGTCGGCGAGCTATCGCGCCACCCAAAGATCTCGCTCGCAGTGAACGTCTCGGCGGTGAATGCCGGGCGCGGATCGTGGATCGACCGAGCGACCGAGCTGCTGGCCCCGCATCGAGGCGTCGCCAGCCGCCTGCTGGTCGAAATCACCGAGACGGTGGCGCTCGTCGAGCCCGCCGAGACGGCGCGCTTCGTCGAAACGCTGCACAAGCTCGGCGCCAAGGTCGCCATCGACGATTTCGGCGCCGGCAACACGTCGTTCCGGGCGCTCCGCCAGCTCGGCGTCGACATGGTCAAGATCGACGGCTCGTTCGTTGCCGGCATCGCGACCAACCCGGACAACCAGCTCTTCGTGCGCGCGCTCGTCGGCATCGCCCGCGGCTTCGGCCTCACCACCGTGGCGGAGTTCGTCGAAACGCAGGAAGAGGCGCGCATCCTCAAGGACGAGGGCGTCGGCCAGCTCCAGGGCTATCTGTTCGGTAAGCCGGAGATGAAGCGCCCTTGGGCGACATCCCCGGCCAAGATCAAGACTTTGGCCGATTGACCCGCGTCAGCTGATCGAGTTGGCGCTGCAGCTGTTCCAGCTGGGTCTTCATCGCCGTCAGCTCCGCATCCGGCGGAGCGGCGGGCTTAGTCGCATCCGGCCGCGGCGGCGTATCGCCCTGGCCGCCGAAGGGCATCATCATCTTCATGGCGCGCTCGAACATCGCCATGTTCTGCTTGCCCATCTCCTCGAGCTGGCCGAACGGGAACAGCCCGCCGAAAGCGTCCGTCATGTATTTGCGGACCTGCTCCTGGTTGGAAGCGAACCAGCGCATCGAGTAGTCGAGATACCGCGGCACCACGAACTGCATGTTGTCGCCGTAGAAGCTGATCAGCTGGCGCAGGAACCCGATCGGCAGCAGGTTCTGGCCGCCCTTGCCCTCTTCCTCGACGATGATCTGAGTCAGGACCTGGCGCGTGATGTCCTCGCCGGTTTTCGCGTCGTAGACCACGAAATCGGTATTGTCCTTCACCATCTGGCAGAGATGGTCGAGCGTGACGTAGGACGACGTAGCCGTATTGTACAGCCGACGATTGGCGTACTTCTTGATCGTTACCGGCTGAGACGGCTGCGAGGAGGCTGGCGCGGCTTCCGCTTTGTCGACCATGGTAGGCGCGAGGCTCGTTCTGGTGGCAGACATGCCACCATAACAGACCGCCGCCAAAATACCGAGGCGCCTATGCTGCATAGCGGCAAGCGCTTGGCGCAGAAGGAGGAACCGCTATACTTCCGGCCCATGTCCAAGCCCGATCTCGATCAGCTTGCCGGGCGCTTCGTCGATCTCTGGCAGGACCAGATGGCGGCGATGGCGAGCGATCCAGAGCTCGCCCGGCTGTTGCGCCGGTTGCTGGGCCTCTGGGGCATGGGTGGCGCCGGCCCTTTCGCCGCGACGTCCTTCGACGTCGCCTCCGACACACCGGGTCCCGGGCCTGCGAACCATGAACCGGACCGCAACGGACATGCCGCGACGCCTGGGACCGAGACCCCTCGGCCTGCATCTGGCGATGCTCGCGCTGTCCTCCTCGAGCTCGGCCGCCGCCTTGACGCTCTGGAGGCAAGGTTGGCTCGCCTGGAAGCCGGAAGTAAGAGCGGACGCCCGCGCCCTCGCGCCAAGCCTCGCAAGCGCCGATCCCGCTGAGCTCGATCGCGCGCTGAAGCGCGTGCAGTCGGCGCGGCTCAAGGCCTTCGCCGACGGTGTCCTTGCCTATCGCCGCAATCCGCATCGCCGGAACATGCCGGCCCCTGAGGTCGTCTGGAGCGAAGGCAGCACGCGCCTGCTCGACTATCGGCCCGCGGGCGGCCTGCCGCTTCTGGTCATCCCGTCGCTGGTTAACCGCGCATACATCCTCGACCTGACCGAGCGCCGGAGCCTGATGCGCTGGCTTGCCGGGCGCGGCTTCCGTCCACTGCTCGTCGACTGGGGGCGGCCGGAAGAGAACGAGGCCGATTTCACGCTGACCGACTATGTCGCCGGTCGCCTCGACGGCGCGCTCGATGCCGTGCGCGGCCTTGACCGCCGCGCGCCGGCCATCCTGGGATACTGCATGGGCGGCAACCTGGCCGTGGCGCTCGCGCTTCGGCGACGACGCGACGTCGGCAGCCTCGTGCTGATGGCGACGCCCTGGGATTTCCACGCCGGCCAGCCACCGGCGATCGCAGCGCTGCCGCTCGCCGCCACTGGGCTCAGCCTGACCATGGATATCGTCGGCGAGCTGCCGACGGATATGCTGCAGGGCCTTTTCTTCGGGCTCGATCCGTTCCTGGTGATCCGCAAATTTGAACGTTTCGCTAGACTCGATCCGGCCTCGGAGCGCGCGCGTGAGTTCATCGAGCTCGAGGATTGGCTCAATGACGGCGTGCCGCTGGTGACGAACGTTGCGCGCGAGTGCCTCAACGGCTGGTATATTGCGAACACGCCGGAGAAGCGCCGCTGGCGCATCGCCGGGCGGACCGTCGATCCGGCGCGGCTGGATCTGCCGACCTTGGTCCTGGTTCCGGCCAAGGACCGGATCGTTCCGCCGGAGTCGGCTCTGGCCCTGGCGCGAGCGATCCCGAGGGCGGAGATCGTCCGCCCGCCGCAGGGTCACATTGCGATGACCGTCGGCGCGGGTTGTGAGCGCGATGTCTGGCAACCTCTCGCCGCTTGGCTCGATGCGAGGAAGTGATGGAAGCGCCCGTGAATGTCCTGGCCGTCGCCGTCGCCGATGCGGCCTGGAGCATGTTCGCCGCAGGCTATCTTTGGAACGCCGTCGAGCTCGGTGAACGCGGCCTGCATGCGCTCGATGTCGTGCCGTCGTGGTCGGCCGAGCGGATCGATGCGGAACTCGTCATCGGGCGAATCTCGGCGGTCGCCAATTTCCAGGGCGATGGTGGCTTTGGCGATGGCGGCTTCAATCGCACAATCGCGATCGGCGAGGATGCCGCGGACGAGGCGCGCAAGCTCGGCGACGTCGAGCGCGAGGCCGCCGCCTATGACGTCGCCGGTCTCGCGCATTACTACGCCGACATGATGTGGCTGACCGAAACCTATGACGAAGCCTCGGGCTTCTTCGAGCGTGCGCGCCGCCTGCTCGAGCCGGATGGACGCGGCCTTGCCAGTGTGCTCCTTCACCAGGGGCTGGTCGAGGAGCGGCTCGGACGTTTCGAGGTGGCGGAGCCGCTGTTCCTGCGCTCGGCCGCCTTGGCCGAGGCTGCGGGCGAGGAGCTGACGCTGTCATACGCCGTCCGCCACCTGGCTTTCGGCCACCAGCGCCGCCGCGACTTCGACAAGGCTCTCGTCGATGCCGAGCGCTCGCTCGACATCCGCCGTCGTCTCGGTCTACGCCCTTATTTGCCGCTGACCCTGCTGGCCGTCGCCGACATCCGCCGGGCCAAGGGCGAGCGTGACAGGGCGGACACGCTGTGCGCCGAGGCCTTGGACGAGGCCCGGGCGATGCGCCTACCTTGCGGCGAGGTTTTCGCCCTGCTGAGCCTGGCGAGCGCAGCTAGGGACCGCGGCAGCCGCGAGCGAGCGCGTGACCTGATCGAAGAGGCTGCGGGCGTGGCCCGCCAGATCGGATATCTTCGCTGGATCAAGGCGGTCGAAGGCCTGAGGGGAGCACTGGCCTAGCGCCTCGCGGCGGCGGCGGGGCCTCAATTTGACGCCCCGACCATTCATTGCGTCGGCGGCCGATCCCACCTATGTTCCGCCGCCGCCGGAGCCCCAATGCACGACACGTCGCTGATTCGCAACTTCTCGATCATCGCTCACATCGACCACGGCAAATCGACGCTTGCCGACCGGTTGATCCAGAAGGGCGGTGCGATCACCGAGCGCGAGATGAAGGAGCAGATGCTCGACTCGATGGACATCGAGCGCGAGCGCGGCATCACGATCAAGGCGCAGACGGTCCGGCTCTCGTATAAGGCCAAGGACGGCAAGGTCTACCAGTTCAACCTGATGGACACGCCGGGCCATGTCGACTTCGCCTACGAGGTTTCGCGCTCGCTCGCGGCCTGCGAGGGCTCGATCCTGGTCGTCGATGCGAGCCAGGGTGTCGAGGCGCAGACGCTGGCCAACGTCTATCAGGCGATCGACGCCAATCACGAGATCATCCCTGTCCTCAACAAGATCGATTTACCGGCGGCCGAGCCCGACCGCATCAAGCAGCAGATCGAGGACGTGATCGGCCTCGACGCGTCGAACGCGATCATGATCTCGGCCAAGACCGGCATCGGCATCGACGAAGTCATGGAAGCGATCGCCACCCGCCTGCCGGCACCGCAGGGCGTCGCCGGGGTGACGCTGAAGGCGCTGCTGATCGACTCCTGGTACGACCCCTATCTCGGCGTCGTGGCGCTCGTTCGCATCAAGGACGGCGTGCTCAAGAAGGGCATGAAGGTCCGCATGATGGCGACGGGTGCGGCGCACTTCGTCGACCGCGTCGGCTTCTTCACGCCGAAGATGGAGATGACCGACGAGCTCGGGCCCGGCGAGGTCGGTTTCATCACCGCCGCGATCAAGACAGTCGCCGACTGCAAGGTCGGCGACACGCTGACCGACGACCGCAATCCGACGGTGGAGCCGCTGCCGGGCTTCAAGCCGAGCGTGCCGGTGGTCTGGTGCGGCCTCTTTCCAGTCGACGCCGCCGACTACGAGAACCTGCGGGAATCGCTGGGCAAGCTCAGGCTCAACGACGCCAGCTTCCACTATGAGCCCGAGACCTCGACCGCGCTCGGTTTTGGCTTTCGCTGCGGCTTCCTCGGCCTTCTGCATCTCGAGATCATCCAGGAGCGCCTGGAGCGCGAGTTCAACCTCGACCTGATCACCACGGCCCCGTCGGTCGTCTACAAGATCAACCTGACCGACGGCTCGCAGATGGAGCTTCACAACCCGGCGGACATGCCGGACGTGATGAAGATCAAGTCGATCGAGGAGCCGTGGATCAAGGCGACGATCTTCGTGCCGGACGAGTATCTGGGCTCGATCCTGACACTCTGCACCGACCGGCGCGGACAGCAGATCGACCTGACCTATGTCGGCAATCGCGCCATGGCGGTCTATCGCCTGCCGCTGAACGAGGTCGTCTTCGACTTCTACGATCGCTTGAAGAGCGTCAGCCGAGGTTATGCCAGCTTCGACTATCAGGTCGACGGCTACGTCGAGGGGGAGTTGGTCAAGCTCACGATCCTGGTCAATGCCGAGCCGGTCGACGCGTTGTCGATGATCGTGCATCGGAGCCAGGCCGAGACGCGCGGCCGGGCGCTCTGCGAGCGCCTTAAGGACCTGATCCCGCGCCAGATGTTCAAGATCGCGATCCAGGCGGCGATCGGCGGACGCATCGTCGCCCGCGAGACGATCAGCGCGCTCCGCAAGGATGTGCTGGCGAAGTGCTACGGCGGCGACGTGTCGCGCAAGCGCAAGCTCCTCGACAAGCAGAAGGAGGGCAAGAAGCGCATGCGCCAGTTCGGCAAGGTCGACATACCGCAATCGGCCTTCATCGCTGCCCTCAAGATGGGCGACAGCTGATCCACCTGTCGGGCCGGCGCGTATAGAGGGCTGTCTCTGGAGGATCGCTCCTGCGCCGTTTCTCGCTTCTCCTCGTGCTGCTGCTTGGCCTGACCGGTTGCGTGGGACTGTCGCCCGACCGCGATGCGGCCGCGCGGCCCTTCGACGTCGCGCAATACTTCGCCGGAAGGCTCAAGGCCTGGGGCGTGGTCGAGCCGCGCTTCGGTGGAGCCGTGCGCCAGTTCACCGTCGAGCTCGAGGGGCGCCGCGACGGCGAGGACATCGTACTCGACGAGTATTTCCTGTTTTCCGACGGCGAGCGCCAGGAGCGTCACTGGCGCGTGCTCCGC
>VGEH01000013.1 GCA_016869375.1 Alphaproteobacteria bacterium
GCATCTTCAGCCGCTTCGACAAGCTCGACATCATGTTCAAAGCATTCCTATGCGTCGCACTCTCCGTCGAAGCTCTGAGACAGTGTTAACAGGCCCTAGTCAGAGAGGTATCGATGAGATCCTGGCCCGTGCAGGAAGCGAAGGCGAAGTTCAGCGAGCTGGTGGAGACGGCGCTGGCGGAAGGGCCGCAGCTTGTCACCAGGCGCGGCAGCGAGGCCGTGGTCGTGGTGCCGGCCGAGACCTGGAAGCGTCTCGAAGCGGGCGCCCGGCCGACGCTGAAGGCGCTGCTGCTGGCGCCCGAGGCGCGAGCGGAGGATCTTGCTGCGCCGCGGCGGCGGCACAAGCACAGGCCGCCGCCGGATTTCGGCTGATGTACATCCTCGACACCAACGTCGTATCCGAGCTGCGCCGGCCGCGGCCCAGCCCGCAGGTGGTCGAATGGGTGTCGGCGCAGGCGAACGAGGACCTGCATCTCGCCTCGGTGACGATCGGAGAGCTTCAGGCTGGCGTCGAGCGGTTGCGCAAACGCGACGCGGAGCGCGCGGCGACGCTCGACATCTGGATCGACGACCTCGTGGCAAGCCACGCCGTCATCCCGATCGACGCGTCCATCTATCGTTCCTGGGCTCGCCTCATGGTCGACCGGCCCGAGTCGCTTTGCGAGGACGCACTGATCGCCGCGACCGCCAGAGCCCGAGGGTTCACGGTCGTCACGCGCAGCCTGCGCGACTTCAAGAGCTTCGAGGTGAAGCTGCTCGACCCGTTCGCGACGCCGCGTTGAGAGACTAGGGCCGCTTCGCCCCGCCGCGGCGCGAGGCGCGCTTGGCGGCGAGCGGGCTGCGCTGCTCCTGCTCGTCGAAGAGCTCGGCCAGCTTCTCCATCATCGTGCCGCCGAGCTGCTCGGCATCGACGATGGTGACGGCGCGACGGTAATAGCGCGTGACGTCGTGGCCGATGCCGATGGCGACCAGCTCGACCGGCGAGCGGTTCTCGATGTCCTGGATCACCTCGCGCAGATGGCGCTCGAGGTAGTTGCCGGGATTGACCGAGAGCGTGGAATCGTCGACCGGGGCGCCGTCGGAGATCACCATCAGGATGCGGCGCTGCTCGGTCCGCTGGATCAGGCGGTTATGCGCCCACAGCAGCGCCTCGCCGTCGATGTTCTCCTTGAGGATGCCTTCGCGCAGCATGAGCCCGAGGCTTTTCCGCGCACGGCGCCAGGGGGCATCCGCGGCCTTGTAGATGATGTGGCGGAGATCGTTGAGGCGGCCCGGATTCAGTGGCTTGCCCGAGGCGATCCAGCGCTCGCGCGCCTGCCCGCCCTTCCACGCGCGCGTGGTGAAGCCGAGGATCTCGACCTTGACGCCGCAGCGCTCGAGCGTGCGCGCCAGGATGTCGGCGCTCATCGCCGCGATCGTGATCGGCCGGCCGCGCATCGAGCCCGAATTGTCGATCAGCAACGTCACCACGGTGTCGCGGAATTCGGTGTCGAGCTCGACCTTGTAGGAGAGCGCGTGCGTCGGGTTGACGACGACGCGCGCGAGGCGGCCAGCATCGAGCAGGCCCTCCTCGAGGTCGAACTGCCAGGAACGGTTCTGCTTCGCCATGAGCCGGCGCTGCAGGCGGTTGGCGAGCTTCCCGATCACGCCCTGCAGATGCGAGAGCTGCTGGTCGAGAAGCTGGCGAAGCCGCGTCAGCTCGTCCGGATCGCAGAGCCCGTCGGCCTGCACCACCTCGTCGAACTCGGGCGTGAAGGGCTTGTAGAGCGACTGGTGGTCGGGCGCGTTGCGGCCATGCATCTGCGGCATGCCGGGATTGCCCGGCTGCTCGTCGCCCATGCCCGGCTGCATCTCGCCTTCGGCTTCCTCGGCGCCGTCCTCGCCATCCTCGGCGGGCTGCATGTCGGGCGCCATGGTCTGGGACGCATCGGAATCCGACGCGCCGCGCTGCCCGGCTTCGGAGTTCGGATCCTCGCTATTCGAATCGTCGCCGCCTTCTTCCTCGTTGGGATCGTCCTCGAGCTCCGCCTCCTCGGCGGATTCGAGATCGAGGTCCTGGATCAGCTGGCGCGCCCAGTGCTGGAACTTCTCCTGATCGGCGACGGCGCGCGCGAGCTCGCGGAAATCGGCGCCGCAGCGCGACTCGATGAAGGGCCGCCAGAGATCGACGACATGCCGCGCCGAGCGCGGCGGGCGCACGCCGGTCAGCGCCTCGCGCGTCATCAGGCGCACGACCTCGACCAGCGTCGCGTCCGAACGCTCGGTGATGCGCTCGAAGCCCTTCTTGCGGTAGCGCTGCTCGAGAGCGGCGGTCAGGTTCTCCTGCACGCCGGCCATGCGGTTGGAGCCGATCGCCTCGCAGCGCGTCTGCTCGACCGCCTCGTAGATCGACCGTGCCATCTGGCCATGCGGCATGCGCTTGGCGTGGAGCGCGCGGTTGTGATGGCGGATCTTGAGCGCGATCGAATCCGCCTCGCCGCGCACATGCGCGACCTCGCCCGAGGTCAGGCTGCGGCCGGGCTGCGGCACGCGCGCGCGGTTGCCGGCGAGGCCTGGCGGCTCGGCGCCGAAGGCGACCTCGACGTCGTCGCGATGCGACATCGCGCGCAGCGTCGCGGCGGTCGACTGCTTGAAGGTCTCTACCGCCGCCTCTTCGGCGTTGCGGTTGGTCTGGCTCATCGCCGTCTCGCCTTCCTTAAGCGAGCGTCGCCTTCACGCCCGACTCCGGCAGCTCGCTGCCGAAGCAGCGCTGGTAGTACTCGGCGACCGTCGAGCGCTCCATCTCGTCGCACTTGTTGAGGAAGGTGAGACGGAAGGCGAAGCCGATATCGTTGAAGATCCGGGCGTTCTCGGCCCAGGTCATCACCGTGCGGGGGCTCATGACGGTCGAGATGTCGCCGGCGACGAAGCCGGCGCGCGTCAGGTCGGCGAGCGCCACCATCGCGGAGACCGTCTTCTTGCCCTCATCCGTGTTCCACACCGGCACCTTCGCCAGCACGATGTCCACCTCGGCGTCATGCGGCAGGTAGTTCAGCGTGGCGACGATCGACCAGCGGTCCATCTGGCCCTGGTTGATCTGCTGCGTGCCGTGATAGAGGCCCGTGGTGTCGCCGAGGCCGACGGTGTTGGCGGTCGAGAACAGGCGGAAGGCCGGGTGCGGGCGGATCACGCGGTTCTGGTCGAGCAGGGTCAGCTTGCCCTCGACCTCGAGCACGCGCTGGATCACGAACATCACGTCGGCGCGGCCGGCGTCGTACTCGTCGAAGACGAGCGCGGTCGGGTTCTGCAGCGCCCAGGGCAGGATGCCTTCCTTGAAGGCGGTTACCTGCTTCCCGTCCTTGACCACGATCGCATCCTTGCCGATCAGGTCGATACGGCTGATGTGGCTGTCGAGGTTGACGCGGATGCAGGGCCAGTTCAGCCGCGAGGCGACCTGCTCGATATGCGTCGATTTGCCCGTCCCGTGATAGCCCTGGATCATGACCCGGCGGTTGTGGGCGAAGCCGGCGAGGATGGCGAGCGTGGTGTCGCGGTCGAATCGATAGGCCTCGTCCAGCGTCGGCACGTGTTCGGTCGGCGTCGAGAAGGCCGGCACCTGCATGTCGGTATCGATGCCAAACACCTGACGCACCGACACCTTGATGTCGGGCATGGAGGTGGCAACGGTCGGGTCAGCAGCGTTCGGCATCGGGTCCTCAAAGGAGTTGCAGGGCCGGTCTGGGGAGGCCGGCTAGAAAACGCTCCCGCCGCCCTGCCGTCAAGCGCGAAGCGCTCGACTTTTCAAGCCGCAAGGCGCTTGCGCAGCGTCGAATAGGCCTGGTTGATCGCCTTCAGCCGCTCCTCGGCTTGGCGGTCTCCGCCATTGGCGTCCGGGTGGTGGCGTTTCACCAGGACTTTGTACCGGGCCTTGAGCTCTTCAAGCGTGACTTCCGGCGGCAGGTCGAGGATCGCCAAGGCGTCGCGCTCCTCCGGCGGAACGTCGCGCATGCGGTAGTCGGGCTTCGCCCCCGGCGCGTTCTCGCCGAAGACCTCGAACGGATCGTCGATCTCGATGTCCTCGGGTCGCGTGCGCTTGCCGTTGGAGGAGAAAGGCCAGGTCGGCCGCTGCCAGACGGTGTCGTTGCGCACCTGGCGCTCGATCTCGTGCGAGCTCATGCCGCGGTAGTAGTCCCAGGCGGCGTTGTAGGCGCGCACATGCTCCAGGCAGAACCAGAAGTAGTCGTTCAGCCGGTCGCGCGCCTTCGGCGCCCGGAACAGGCCCTCGCCAGCGCAGCCCGGCTGATCGCAGGCGCGAAGCCTGGGATCGATCGGCTCGGCAAGAGCACTGGCGTGGCGGCGGGCGCGGGTCATGACGATCGGAAATTATGGGAGTTGCCGATGACAGGCGCAACCGATTGACAGATGCGGCGGAGGAGCGCATCCGTCGCCGCCGATGAAAGTCGCAGACTCAATCCGGCGGAAGCTCACCGAGGCGCTGCAGCCGACGACGCTGGTCGTAGAGGACGAGTCGCACCGCCACGCCGGCCACGTCGGCGCGCGTCCCGAAGGCGAGACTCATTTCCGCGTCACCATGGTCTCTTCAGCGTTCGCCGGTGTTAGCCGCATAGATCGCCAGCGTCGCGTGCATCAACTTCTCGCGGAGGAGCTGAAAGGCCCGGTGCACGCGCTCGCCCTCAGCCTCAAATCGCCGGAAGAAGCCGCGTAAGACTTGTGGCACTCAGTTACCGTTAAATTCCTTGACCGTCTCTTTCCTGCCACACTCTCTTTCGAAAAATCCGGTACCTGCATCCGCCCTTCGAGGCGTCGCGTTCCTTCGCACAACGGCCACCCACCTGTCGGCCGGAAGCAAACAGGAGCGCACCCATGGACCTTTACAAGAAGCTTCGTTCGTTCGGATGGCTGGGCGCCATCCTGCTCGCGACCACTTTCGGCCCTTCGCCGGCCCTGGCCCAGGGCGACAACAGCGGCTCGGCCGGCAGCAGCGGCGTGTCGTTCACTCCGGTGGCGGGATTCTGGCAGAACCCGAATGAGCCAGGCGGCCGCGGCGTCGTCATCGAGACCAACGCGTCCGGCGAGATGTTCGGCGCGGTCCTGGTGTTCGACAATACCGGCCGTTCCGAATGGTACATCTTCGAGACCACTGCCGCCGCCGACGGACGTCAGGCCGGCCTGCTGCAGAAGTTCGTCGGCGGCCAGCATCTCGACGGCGAGTATCGCCAGGGTGCGTTCCTCGACTTCCAGGGCGTCGTCTACTTCCGCTTCGACTCGCCGACCGCCGGCGAGATGACCTGGCCCGGCGGCGTCATGCCGATCACGCGCTATGACGTCATCGCGGGCGGCGCGCAGAGCGGCCCCGCGGCGGGTGCGCCGGCCGGCAGCTGGTGGTGGGCCGAGGGCGAGAACGGCCGCGGCTACTTCCTCGAGGCCCAGGGCGACAACCTCTACTTCGCTGCCCTGATGTACAACGACCTCGGCCAGTCGACCTGGTATTACGCTCGCGGCTCGATGACCACGCCGACCTTCTTCCAGGGCACGCTGAACGAGCCGCATGGCGGCCAGTCGATGATGTCGGAGCAGTTCCAGCAGCCGACGCAGAACTTCAACGAGGGCCAGATCACCGTCCAGTTCACTTCGAACAATGCGGCGATGCTGACCCTGCACAACGGCCGCCAGGTGCCGATCACCCGGTACGGCTTCTAGTCGACCCAGCTTCGCCGGCGCAGCCGATCGGGCGGCACCACAAGGCGCCGCCCGATCTCGTTTGCGGCCTAACGTCCGGTGTAGAACTCCGGCCATTCGCGCTTCACCACCGGACCGTCGGCGCTGAGCGCATGACAGGAGTCGATGATGCGGGGCCGCGTCTTCCGCTTGCCCTCGTCCTTCTCGGCGCGCCGCTCGCGCTCGCGGCGCGAGAACATCGTCTGGAACGCCGTGGTCGCGACCGGCCCCAGCAGCTCGACGATGTGCGTACAGCCCTGGGTGCCGCCGAGCCGCTCCTTCACATGCTTCTTCCAGCCAGGCCCGATAGTGAGCCCCTCGAGCTTCTTGAAGGCCGGCACGACGTCGCCGCAGATGTGGAAAGGACCGGCATCGGTCACCGCTTCCACCGCCTTGACCGTCATGCGGTCGTCGAGCGTGACGCGAATCCACATCTCGTGCAACGCCATGCCCGGCTTGATCTCGCCGCGGTCCTGGTTGGAGAAGGCGTAGGTCTTGGTGTCGACAAGGTGCCCCTCGATGTCCCAGAGGCCGTCCTCGCGACGGAACCCGCGACATTCGATACGACGCACATGGAGCGGCTCGCGGGGAGCCGGCTGGGACAACGGCATGACGGCCTCGAGGGAGGATTTCGCAATTGCGAAGGAAAATAGCCCCTCCCGGGAGCCCGTCAACAACCGAGCCTCGAGGGCTTAGCCCGCGGCGGTGGCGCCGAAGATGAAGGCCTCGCGCTCCTGGATGTCCTCCTCGAGCTCGCGCTTGACCGCATTGAACAGGTCGCGGACCGAGACGATGCCGACCAGCTGGCCGTCATCGACCACCGGCAGGTGGCGGTAGCCCTTGCTCTGCATGCGGATCAGCGTGTCGAGGGCGGTGGCGTCCGGCGGGACGGTGTCCGGGTCGCGGGTCATCACCTCGCCGATCTTGACCGTGTCGGGGTCCTTCCCCGGCGCGACGACGCGGTTCAGCACGTCGCGCTCGGTGAAGATGCCCTCCAGCTTGCCGTTGCCCATGATCAGGACCGCGCCGATATGCCGCTCGGCCATGACGCGCGCTGCCTGGCGGACCGTGACATCGGCACCAAAAGTGGTCAGCGTCTGCTTGGTGGCGATGATGTCGGGAACGATGCTTTTGTGCATGAGCTCCTCCCACGCAGGGTCCGGGCTCTGGCGCCGGGGCTTCGAACGCCCATTCTTGGTCGAAGGCGCCGCCCGAGACATGATTATGCACCGGCCCTGGCGGCGGTTCAACCGGGAGCCGGGCCCGGCCCTCCGGACGAAATCTGTGACACGGGCAACCCTGCGGAAGGCCACGCTCTTGATTTCGCCACTTTTTCGGCGATCTATCGAGGCATGATGATACCCCAGCTCCTTCTCCGCGCGGTCTTCGCCCTGGCATTGGGGCTCGCAGCCCTTCCCTCCCCGGTCGAGGCAAGGCCCGCCGTCGCGGCCAAGCTTTCCGACCAGGACCGCGCCGATGTCCAGCGCATCGAGCGTTATCTCAACGACATCCGGACGATGACCTCGCCCTTCCTGCAGGTGGCGCCCGATGGCGGCCAGTCCAAGGGTACCGTCTCGCTGTCGCGGCCGGGCAAGATCCGCATCGAGTACGAGCCGCCCAGCGCCCTGCTGGTGGTCGGTTCCGGCGGCCCGATCGCCGTCTACGACAAGGACCTGAAGCAGGTGAACTACGTGACCGCCGACCAGACGCCCTTGGGTGTGCTGGTCGCCGAGCAGATCCGGCTTTCCGGCGACATCACCGTGACCCGCTTCGAGCGCGGCTCGAACGTGCTGCGCATCACGCTCGCCAGCACCAAGGACGGGGATGCCGGGCGCGTCACCCTCACCTTCGACGACCGCCCGCTGCAGCTTCGCCAATGGGTGGTGATCGACCCGCAGGGCACCGAGACGCGCGTATCGCTGCTCGATCCCAAGCTCGGCGTCACCCTCGATGCGAGGCTGTTCACCTTCACGCCGCCCGAGCGCGGCGGCGGCAATCGCCAATAGCTCCTAGGGCTGCTCGACGTAGCCCGCGGCGAAGGTCTCGGGCGATCCGAAGCCGCCGACCAGCATCAGGTTGAAGGCGATGCTGATGCGCGGCTCGGCCGCGTCGTTCCGCTCGGTGTAGTGCTCGAGCCAGGACGGGAACAGCAGCATCTGGCCTTCGAGCGCCGGCAGCCGCGCCACGGTCGAGTTCATCTCGTTCGACTGAGTCACCGTCGGCAGCAGCACCTGGTTCTGCTTGCGCGGGTCGTGGAAGACGATGCCGCCAGCCTTCTCCGGCGAGGTCACGTAATAGACCCCGGAGATGAAGTTGTTCGAATGCGTATGGAGCCGGTGCGCGTAGCCGGGCTGATTGATGTTGGCCCAGACGCCGGTGATCGCCAGCGGCGAGGGCTGGTAGCGAAGCGCACCGAAGCGGTCGCCGACCGATCTCAGGATGAACTGGGTGAAATCGTGGAAGACGGGGTCCTCGTGGAGCCTGGGCCCGTATTGCCACTGGCCGTCGGCGCTGTTGTGCCCGACGCCCGACCGATTAAGCTCGACGATGCGCTCGCGCGCCCGAGGATTGAACGACGCCGCCTGCTCGTAGGTCACGAGCGAGATCAGCGTCGGAAACAGCGTCATGATCTGATGCGTCATCGCGGGCTTTTCAGTCCAGGTAAACGATTGGTTTTTAACAGATCGCTCGCGCGACCGCGACTTGCCGCCGAGACCCGGTCATGCCACGTTTCGACGCATTCCAACCTCCCCCGAGGCCATCGATGACGCCGCTGATCGGCATTCCCGCCGGCGTGAAGACCCAGGACAGCTTTGCCGTTCACACCGTCTCCGAGAAGTACCTGACCGCCGTCGTCGAAGGGGCAGGCGGGCTTCCGGTGATCGTGCCGGCGCTCGGTGCCGAGCGCATGGACATGGCCGATCTCTCCCGCAGGCTGGACGGTCTGCTGCTGACCGGCGGCCTGTCCAATGTCGAGCCGCACCGCTATGGCGGTGGGCCGAGCCGGTCCGACACGCCGCATGACCGGGCGCGCGACGCGACCGTGCTGCCGCTGATCCGCGCCTGTCTCGACGAAGGCGTTCCGGTCTTCGCCATCTGCCGCGGTATCCAGGAACTCAACGTCGCCCTCGGCGGCACGTTGCACCAGCATGTGCACGAGGTCGACGGCAAGCACGACCACCGCTCCGACAAGACCAGGCCTTCGCATGAGCGCTACGGCCATGCGCATCCGGTGACGCTGACGCCGGGCGGCTACCTCGCCCGCGCGCTCGGCGCCACCGAGGCCAAGGTGAACTCGCTGCACGGACAGGGCATCGACCGGCTGGCGCCGGGCCTGCTTGTCGAGGCGACGGCGCCGGACGGGCTGGTCGAGGCGGTCAGGGTCGAGGGGCATCCCTTCGCCATTGGCGTGCAGTGGCATGCCGAGTATCCGAGCCTCGCCGATCCCGTCTCCAAGGTGCTGTTCGACGGCTTCGCCAAGGCGACCCGCGCCCGCGCCGATGCGCGCGTGCGCGCGATCCTGCGCGCGGCCTAGTCCCGAATCCCCATGCGCTCTTTCGGCGGAAAGGCGGAGGGCGCGCGCCTCGAGCGCATGAAGGCCTCTCCGCGCTGGACCGGCGAGCGGTTCAGCAACCTGCATCCGATCATCCCCGGCCTTCGCGATCCGACCGCGCAGATGCCGACGCTGAAGGACTTCATCTGCGGCGGCGAGCGGCGCGTACCGGCCGGGCCTCTGCCGTCGGTCTCTCCGCTCGACACCTGGACGCGGCGCGCGGAGAGCGGGCTGCGCGCGACCTGGCTCGGGCATTCCACCGTGCTGATCGAGATCGGCGGGCTGCGCGTGCTCACCGATCCGGTCTGGGGCAATCGCGCCTCGCCCTCGCGGCTGATCGGGCCCAAGCGCTTCCAGCCGATTCCCGTGCCGCTGCGTCAGATGCCGCCGATCGATCTCGTCGTCATCAGTCACGACCACTACGACCATCTCGACTATCCGACCATTCGCGAGCTGGCCAAGCGCGACGTGCCCTTCGTCACCTCGCTCGGCGTCGGCGCGCATCTCGAAGCCTGGGGTGTCCCGCCCGAGCGCATCGTCGAGCTCGACTGGTGGGAGTCGCACGAGATCGGAAGCGTCGCCGTGACAGCCGCGCCGTCGCAGCATTTTTCCGGGCGCGGCCTCAAGAACCGCAACTCGACGCTCTGGTCTTCCTTCGTCATCCGCTCCGATCGTCACCGCGTGTTCTTCAGCGGCGACACCGGGCTCACCACCGAGTACGAGACGATCCGCGACCGCCTCGGCCCCTTCGATCTCGTCATGCTGGAAGTCGGCGGCTGGCTGCCGGCTTGGGGCGACATCCATCTCGGCCCGAAATACGCGCTGGAAGCGCTGAAGCTTCTCGGCGGCGGCGTCTTCCTTCCGGTGCACTGGGGCACCTTCAGCCTGTCGATGCATGCCTGGGACGAGCCGGCCGAGGAGTTGATCGCGCTCGCGCCGAAGGCCGGCGCGCATCTGGTGATGCCGCGCCTCGGCGAAGCGATCGAACCGGCGCATGCGGAGCGCGCAGATCCCTGGTGGCGCGGCGTGGAAACACAGGCGAGCCTGCCGGAAACCGAGATGCCGCCGAACGCGAAAGCCTCTGCCTGGCCGCTCGACTAGGCGATCCGGCCTACGGGCGCGCAGGCGCTGTCGTCGATGAAACGAACCCCAGGCTCGCCACCGGCGGTCCGTAGGCGTACCAGCCATATTCGTTGGCGGCATGAAGGGTCGCGTCGACGACGTTGCTCGCCATCGCGAAGGCGAGGTTGGCCGACGCCGTAGCGCCGAAGGCATAGGCCAGCGCCAGGTTTCGTACGGTGCTCACGACCCGGTATATCAGCACCTTCCCGACGCCGACCTCGAGCACCTCATCGGCGCTTTCGGGCGGAAAATAGACGTTCCAGATCGTCTCATGCGCGAAGTAGGCGGCTGCCGCGGTGGTCACGTTGACGGCAGTGAAGACCCCGGTCGCCGCCACGCCCGCGCCGCCGACCACCCATGCATAGAGCGGTATGTCGGCAAGGTTGGCCATCGTCTCGTAGGTGATGGTCTTGTAGAGCGAATAGGTCCAGACCGAGAGCGGCTCCTCCTCCGCCAAGGCTGGTCGCGTCGAGACACAGAAGAGCAGGACCGCCGCGATCGCGACGGCGCGTCGAAGACTAGCCGCCATAGCTGACGCGCCAGATCGTCTTGCCGGTATCGTCGGTGACGAGAAGGCTGCCATCGGGCATCTCGGCGATGCCGGCGGGGCGGCCCCAGACTTCGGCGCGGTCGCTGCCGCCGACGCGGAAGCCGTCCAGGAAGATCTCGTAGCCATCCTCCGGCTTGCCGTCGCGGATCTTCACGCGCGCGACCTGGTAGCCCACCGGCTTGCCCGAGTTCCACGAGCCGCGCAGCGTGACGAAGGCATCGCCACGATACTCGGCCGGGAACTGAGCGCCCTGATAGAAGATCAAGCCGATCGGCGCCGAGTGAGACTGGAACAGCGTGTCCGGGACCACCGCCTGCCGCACGAGATCGGGGCGGCGCTCGGCATAGTTCGGCTGCGGGTTTTGGCCGATATAGGAATAGGGCCAGCCATAGAAGGCGCCCAACTTCACCTCGGTGAAGTAGTCGGGCACGAGCCCGTCGCCGAGCCCGTCGCGCTCGTTGATCGCGGCGAAGAGGCGATTGCTGCCCGGCAGGAAGGCGATGCCGACGGCGTTGCGCAGGCCGGAGGCATAGGTCGCCTGCGCGCGCGCTGCCCCCGAGGGCCCGTCGATGCGGAAGGACTGGATCGTCGCGCGCGGCGACGGCTCCTCGCCGATATTGCCGGCCGAGCCGATCGAGACGAAAAGCTGGCTGCCATCCGCCGAGATCGCGACATTGCGCGTCCAGTGACCATTGCCCGGGCCGATGGCGCCGTCCGCCGTCACCTTCTCGATCGGCCCGCGCGGCTTGAGATCGCCCGGCTGATAGGGCACACGCCAGACGCGCACGGTGTCGGCGAAGTAGAGATAGCCGCCATGAATGGCGAGGCCGTGCGGACGGTCGAGATCCTCGATGAAGGGCTGCACGAAGTCGGCGCGGCCATCGCCGTCGGTGTCGCGCAGCAGCGTGATCTGGTCCTCCGACGGCTCGGCCAGCAGCACGTCGCCATTCGCCGCGGCGATCAGGTGCCGCGGATGTTCGAGCCCGGCGCGGAACAGCGTGACCTTGAACCCGGGCGGCGCCTTCGGCATCGCATCCGGCTGGCGCGTGACGACACGCGGCGCATTGCTGACCGAGCGCGTCGCATAAGGCTGCGGCATGTCGGAGGGCGTCAGGCGGATCTTGTCGCCGACCTCGGCCGAAGCGGCCGAGGCAACGAGCAGCAGGCAGGCAGCGATCCGGATCGACGTCATGGCCGGCCTCCCGAAGATCGGATGCCCGAGTATCGTCCCTTCAGCGCTAAGACACGCATCAACCCTGCATGAGCGCGGCAACGCCGGGCAGCGTCTTGCCTTCAAGCCATTCGAGGAAGGCGCCGCCCGCGGTCGAGATATAGCTGAACTTCTCCTCGACGCCGGCGGCGGCCAGCGCCGCCACCGTGTCGCCGCCGCCGCCGACCGAGCTGAGCTTGCCGGCCGTGGTGAGATCGGCCGCTTCGCGCGCGACCTTCATCGTCGCGGCATCGAAGGGCTTTGTCTCGAAGGCGCCGAGCGGGCCGTTCCACACCAGCGTCCTGCACTCGGCGAGGGCCTTGGCGAGCGCGTCGGCGCTCTTCGGCCCCACATCGAGGATCATCTGGTCGGCCGGCACCGCATCGATCGCGACGGTCTTCGTCGCCACGCCCTCCTTGAGCTCGGCTGCGACCACGGCGTCGACCGGAAGCAGGATACGGCAGTTGCGCGCTTCGGCCTTCTTCATGATCTCGCGCGCGGTGTCCGCCATGTCGCGCTCGGCAAGCGACTTGCCGATGGCGACGCCCTTGGCGGCGAGGAAGGTGTTGGCCATGCCGCCGCCGATCGCCAGCACATCGACCTTGCCGACGAGGTTGCCGAGCAGGTCGAGCTTGGTCGAGATCTTGGCGCCGCCGACGATCGCGGCGAGCGGGCGCTGCGGATTCTCGAGGCCCTTCGACAGCGCCTCCAGCTCAGCCTGCATCAGGCGGCCGGCCGCAGCCGGGCGGCGCCGCGCCAGCGCGTCGATCGAGGCATGTGCGCGATGCGCCGCCGAGAAGGCATCGTCGACATAAAGATCGCCGAGTTTTGCCAGCGCATCGGCGAAGCCCGCGTCGTTGGCTTCCTCCTGTTTGTGGAAGCGGAGATTTTCCAGCAGCGCGATGTCGCCATCCGTCAGCGACGCGACGACCTTCTCGGCCTCAGGCCCGATGCAGTCGGCAGCGAAGGCGACGGGCTTGCCCAGCGCCTTCGACAACGGCGCCACCAGATGCTTCAGCGAATTCGCCTCGTCCGGCCCGCCCTTGGGCCGGCCGAAATGCGAGAGCACGACGACGCGGGCACCCTTGCCGGCGAGCTCGGTCAGGGTCGGCGCCAGGCGGTCGATGCGAGTCGTGTCGGTGACCTTGCCATCCTTCATCGGCACGTTGAGATCCGCGCGAACCAGTACGCGCTGTCCCTTCACCTGGAGATCGTCGAGTGTCTTGAAGCGGGGCATGGGTCTTTCCGGAGAGAGCGAGGGAGTGGAAGAGGCCCCCTCCCTAGCCCTCCCTGCTCCGCAGGGAGAGGGAACACGAAGTCGAGTCCTCTCTCCCTGCGGAGCAGGGAGAGGTCTAGGGAGGGGCCTCTTAATAGCCGGCTCACCCGCACTCGTGCCAGCCGATACCTGACAGGACGGTGGCAGGGACAGCCGCTATCCTCGGCGCCCGATGGCCAATCCCTATGGCGTCCTCTTCCGCGACCCCGCCTTCCGACGCTTCGGGCTCGGGTTCCTGGTCTCGGTCATCGGCGACGAGCTGACCCGGGTCGCCTTCGTCTGGTTCGTCTACGAAAAGACCGGCTCGGCCGAGGCGCTCGGCCTGCTGATGCTCTGCTTCACCGGGCCGATCGTGGTCGGCGGCTTCGTCGCCGGCTGGCTGCTCGACCGCTTCGACCGCCGGCAGGTGATGATGATCGACAACCTGGTGCGCGGCCTCTTCCTCGCGCTGATCCCGGTCCTGCATTTCCTGGGCGCGCTCGAGGTCTGGCACGTCTATGTCGCCGCAGCCGTCCACGGCCTCCTCTTGATGATTTCGCTCGCCGGCACGCCGACGATGATCCTGGCGCTTGTGCCGAAGGAGCATCTGGCGACGGCGAATGCGCTCGAGACCCTGGGATATTCGGTTGCCGGCGTGCTCGGTCCGGCGCTCGCCGGCATCCTGGTCGCCACCATCGGCGCGCCGGCGACGGTGCTGCTCGATGTCGTCTCCTACCTGCTTTTCGCGCTGGTCCTGCTGCGCCTCAGGCTCGCCTTGCCGGCGCCGGCGAAGAGGACCGCCGCGCCGATCGGCGCCGCCGTGCGCCTGCTGTTCGGAAATCCTGTTCTGACGTCCACCACCTTCATGTTCCTGGCCTTCAACATCCTGACCGGCAGCATCCCGGTATGGCTGCCTATCCATGTCGAGACCTCGCTGGGCGGCGGGCCCGAGCTCTACGGTGCGCTCCTCAGCATCGCCTTCGCCGGGCAGGTCGCGACGACGCTGCTCGTCGGACAGCTCGGCGCGCGCGTGCCTCTGGGGCTCGGCATCGCCATCGCCCAGACGCTCTCAGGCGCCCTGATGATCCTCGTCGTCTTCGGCTCGAGCGCGATCGCGGCCGGCATCATCCTCTTTCTCTTCGGCATTGTCGTGGCGCCGCTGACGCCCTGGGCGCAGACGCTGCGCATGGCGATCATCCCCGAGGAAATGCGAGGCCGCGCCTTCGCGCTGCTCCGCATGCTGATGCAGTCCGGCCGCCCGATCGGCGGCGCGCTCGCAGGCTTGGTGCTGCCGGCGCTCGGCGTCGCCGGCACCGTCATGCTGGTAGGCGCCGCGGCGATGGCCGGCGGCATCGCCGGGTTGCTGACCAGGCCGCTCAGGGACGCTGGCCGGCCCGACTAGCTACTTGTACGGGTCCGCCGCATCTCGTAACCCGTCGCCCAAAAAATTGAAGGCGAGCACGGTGACGATGACCGGGATCACCGGGATCATCAGCCAGGGATAAAGCGCGACCACGTTGATGTTCTGCGCCTCGTTGAGCAGCACGCCCCAGCTGGTGATCGGCGGACGGAGTCCGAGTCCCAGGAACGACAGCGCAGTCTCACCGAGGATCATGCCGGGGATCGAGAGCGTGGCCGACGCGATCAGGTGGCTGGTGAAGCTCGGCATCAGGTGGCGGAAGATCACGCGGCTCGGCTTGGCGCCCATCAGCACGGCGGCGGTGCAGAAATCCTCCTCGCGCAAGGCCAGCAGCTTGGAACGAACCGAGCGTGCGAGGCCGGTCCAGTCGAGCAAGCCCAAGATGATCGTGATGCCGAAATAGATCAGCACGGGGCTCCAATCGACCGGGAGTGCTGCCGACAGCGCCATCCACAGCGGCAGCTCAGGGAACGACCGGATGCATTCGATGATGCGCTGGACGATCGCGTCGGTCCAGCCGCCGTAGTAGCCGGCAAGCCCGCCGACGACGATGCCGAGCACGAAGGAGATGGTGATGCCGATCAGGCCGACGGTCAGGGATATGCGCGTGCCGTAGAGGATGCGCGAGAGCATGTCGCGGCCGAGCCGGTCGGTGCCGAGCCAGAAGAACTCGCCGCCCTCCGCCGGGCAGACGACATGAAACGACATCGGGATCATGCCCCAGAAATTGTAGTCGTCGCCCGAGCAGAAGAAGCGGAGCTTCTGCACCTTGCTGTGATCGTCGGTGTACTCACGCTTCAGATTCTCCATGTTGAGGCGGTAGCTGTAGCCGTAGACGAACGGCCCGACGAACTTGCCTTCATGGAAGAAGCGCACCTCCTGCGGCGGCGCGAAGAGATGGTCGGTGTGACGCGTCGCCAGCGCATAGGGCGCCAGCATCTCGGTGATCAGGATCGAGGCGTATGCCGCGATCAGGATGATGCCGGAGACGACGGCGAGGTGATGCCGGCGGAGCTTCCGCCACACCATCTGCCATTGCGACGCCATGTAGTAGCGTTCCTGCTCCGGCGTCAGCGTCTCGTCGGTCGCCGGGTTGAACGGCGTCCGGCTGACGAAATGCTCAAGCGGCGGCTGCGCGGTCATCGCGTCGCTCCGCCCTGGAGACGGATGCGCGGATCGAGCGCGGCCAGCGCCAGATCCGAGAGGAAGACGCCGATCACGGTCAGGACCGCGAGGAACATGAGGAAGGAGCCGGCGAGATAGGTGTCCTGCGCCTGCAGCGCGCGCAGCAGCATCGGCCCGGTCGTCGGCAGGTTCATGACGATGGAGACCACCGCTGCGCCCGAGATGATCGAGGGCAGGATGCCGCCGATATCGCTGATGAACGGGTTCAGCGACATGCGGAGTGGATACTTCACCAGCGCCCGGAAGGGCGGCATGCCCTTGGCGCGTGCCGTCACGTAGTACTGCTTCTGCAGCTCATCCAGCAGGTTGGCACGAAGCCGCCGGATCATGCCGGCGGTGCCCGAGGCACCTATCACCAGGGTCGGGACCCACAGATGCGCCAGGACCGACATGAACTTGTCCCAGCTCCACGGCGCGTCGAGGAAACGGTCGTCCATGAGGCCGCCGATCGAGGTGCCGAAGACGACGTTGGCGAAGTAGAGCAGTACCAGCGCCAGCAGGAAGTTCGGCGTCGCGAGGCCGAGGAAGCCCAGCAGCGTGAGGCCGTGATCGGTCCAGGAGTACTGGTGCGTCGCCGAGTAGATCGCGATCGGGAAGCTGACGATCCAGGTGAAGAGGATGGTGGCGACCGAGACGATGACGGTGAGCCAGAGCTTGTCGCCGACGACCTTGGTCACCGGCAGCTGGAACTCGAAGGAGTAGCCGAAGTCCCCCGCAGCATGCCGAGGATCCAGTGGAAATACTGCTCCACCGGCGAGCGGTCGAGGCCGTATTGCTGGCGCAGGAACTCGATCTTCGCCATGTCGACGGATTCGCCCTGGCTCTGCAGCTCGGCGATATGCGTCGACAGGAAGTCTCCCGGCGGCAGCTGCATGATCAGGAAGGTGATGGCGCTGATCGCGATCAGCGTCGGGATCATCACCAGGATGCGATGGATGACGTAGCCGAACATTCAGGCGTTCACTTCGCTTCCGCCACGTTGGGATCGCCGATGTAGAAGGTGTCGGGGCGGTACATGCCGAAATGCGCGCCGGGCTCCCAGTTGAAGATGCCCTCGGTCGGCACGTTCTTGAACGCCTTGGCGATAACCACAGGCTGCAGCGCGCCGGCGACGATGCCGATGGTGAACTGCTGGTCGGCGTGGATCTCGAGGATGCGCTTCCAGATGCGCGTGCGCTCCGCCTTGTCGGCGGTCGAGGCCCAGGCATGCTCGAGATCCTGCAGTTCCTTCGCTTCCGCGATGTCGACGGGCTCGCCCGACTTGCCCTTGGTCTCGCGGTGCTGGCCCCATTTGGACCATTGTAGCTGTTGCTGGTCGGAGACGACGTATTCTCGGGGATTGCTGTCGGCGTCGACGAGCGCGAACTCTGTTCCGAACCAGATGCACATCACCGTCTCGCCGGCGAAGATGCGGTTCCGCATGACGTCGCGCTGCAGCCCTTTCGGATAGATCTTGATGCCGAGCTCGAGCCAGGAATCGTGGATCAGCTCGAGGATGTCGGTCTGCTCCGTCGACTCGCCGGCGCTCTCGACCACGACCTTCATCGGCCGCCCGTCGGGCAGCAGCCTGATGCCGCGGTGATCGCGCTTGGTCAGGCCGATCTCGTCGAGCAGCGCGTTGGCGGCCTTCAAGTCGAACTTCGCCCAGCGCTTGCGGAGATCGGCGTCGTAGAGCGGCGCGCCCGGCAGCACCGTGTTGTTCCCCTCGACGCCGAGCCCGTAATAGATGACCTGGTTGATCTCGTGCCGGTTGATGCCGAGCGAGAGCGCGCGGCGGAAGCGCACGTCGCGCAGCAGCGCCCGCCACATCGGATCGCTGACGTTGAGGTTGGGCATGATCGCCTGGTCGGCGCCGCGCGCCGTGCGCCAGAGCCTGACCTTGTAGCCGTTCCGCTGCTCCGCCTCCTTGAGGAAGGTGTAGTTGTCGAAGCGGAGATATCGGGCCTGCAGGTCGGTCTCGCCGGATCCGGTCTTCAGCGGCACGATCTTCCCGTCGGCGACCGACATCACCAGCTCGTCGAGATAAGGGAGCTGGCGCCCCTGGCTGTCGACGCGGTGGTAGTAGGGGTTGCGCTTGAAGACGAAACGGTCGGCCGGCGGCGCCGTCGCCAGCGTCCAGGGCTGGAGCGTCGGCATGTCCGGATTGTCGAGCCGGTACTGGTTGTCGCGGCGATTGTGCAGAACCGCCCAGTTGCGCAACCGCTCGTCGCGGACCTTCTTCTCAAGCTCGGCCGCCGGCGCGTATTTCTCGTGGAACTGCTTGAGGTAATGCGCCGGCGCGAAGATCTCGAGCGGACGCGGGTTGGCGAGCGCGGCGAGGAAGGACGGGTTCGGCTTCGACCAGGTGTAGCGGACGATCGTCGGCGACAGGATGTCGAAGATCGGCCGTTCGCCATCGACCAGAAGCTCGATCGGCAGGCCGGACGGACGCAGTCTCGGATTGCCGAACACGTCTTCCCAGGAGTAGCGGAAATCCTCGGTGGTGAACGGGTGCCCGTCCGACCACTTGTGCCCGGGACGAAGATGGATGGTGAAGCGGCGCTCGCCCTCGACCTCGATCTTCTCGGCGATGTCTGGCTGCAGCTTGAAGTTCATGTCGTGCCCGATCAACCGGGCATAGCCGTAGACCACGGCGAAGCGCGTGTCGGAGGCGCCGCCGGCGATCATCCGCCAGCTGCCGCCATGCTTGCCGAGGGTCTGGAACGGATAGAGCCGCGCGACATCGGGACGCTCGGGCAGGCGATCCTTCACCGGCGGCAGCTGATTGTGGCTGACGGCATCGAGGAAGATCGGCGTCTCGCGATAGGGCTGCGCCGAGGCCGCGAAGGCGGAGAAGACGAGAAGCGCCGCAATGACGAAGCGCATCACGCCACCTCCTTTAGATCGGGAACGGTGCTGGCGCGGACGTAGTGCCCGCCGCCGACATCGATCAGCTGCGGGCGGAGATCGCCCGAGATCCTGAACGGCTCCGCCCAGGCGGACGGGATCGAGGCCTTGCTGTCGACGACATGCGCGAAGTCGAGCTTGCGCTCGATGTCGGGCTCCGGCACCGCCGAGAGCAGCGCCTGGGTGTAGGGATGGATCGGGTTGCGGAACAGCATCTCGCGCGGCGCCACCTCGACCAGGCGGCCGGCGCACATCACCGCGATGCGGTGCGCGACATAGTCGACGACCGCGAGGTTGTGGCTGATGAAGAGATAGGTCAGGCCGAGCTGCTGCTGCAGATCCTTGAGCAGGTTCAGGATCTGCGCCTGGATCGAGACGTCGAGGGCCGAGACCGGCTCGTCGCAGATCAGGAGGTCGGGCCGGAGCGCGAGCGCGCGCGCGATGCAGATACGCTGGCGCTGACCGCCGGAGAAGCTGTGCGGATAGCGCTTGAGATAGCGCACATCGAGGCCGACCAGCCGCATCAGTTCCTTCACGCGCTCGGCCCGCTCGTTCTCGTCGGTCATGCCGTGGATCAGCAGCGGCTCGGCGATGATATCGTAGACGGTCATGCGCGGGTTCAGCGATCCGAACGGATCCTGGAACACGTACTGCATCTTCTTGCGGAACTTCACGAGCTCGTCGCCCTGGAGCGCCAGCATGTCGACCGGCTTGCCGCGGTCGTTGAACACGACCTCGCCGGTATCGGGCTTGAGCGCACGCAGCAGGATCTTCGACAGCGTGGTCTTGCCGCAGCCGCTCTCGCCGACGAGGCCGAGGCATTCGCCGCGCTTGACCTCGAAGGAGACGTCGTCGACGGCGAGCACCTCGCCCGCTTCCTTGTTGCCGAACCAGGCAGTCTTGCGGATGCGGAAGCGCTTGCCGATGCCGCGCACGATCAGCAGCGGCCCCGCTGCGTCCGCGCCTTCCGGCCAGGCATCGGCCTTGGCCTCCATCAACCGGCTCTGCTCGCTCTTGATCTCGCGCAAGGGGATCAGGCGCTCCCCCGGCTCCATGCCGAAGCGCGGCACGGCGCGCATGAGCGCCTTGAGATAGGGATGCTCGGGCGCGCGGAAGATGTCCTCGACGGTGCCGGCCTCCATGACGCGGCCGCGATACATCACCACGACTTCCTGGGCGACGTTGGCGACGACGCCGAGATCGTGCGTGATCACCAGCACCGCCATGCCGAGCTCCTTCTGGAGATCGGCGATCAGCTTCAGGATCTGCGCCTGGATAGTGACGTCGAGCGCGGTCGTCGGCTCGTCGGCGATCAGCAGCGCCGGCCGGCAGATCAGCGCCATCGCGATCATCGCGCGCTGGCGGAGCCCGCCGGAAAGCTCGAAGGGATAGGTCTTGATCGCGCGCTTGGGATCCGGGAATCCCACCAGCCGCAAGGTCTCGCGCGTCGCGTCCAGCGCCTCGGCGCGGCTGACCGGCTTGTGCAGCTCCATGGTCTCGGCGATCTGGTCGCCGATCGTGTGCAGCGCCGAGAGCGAGGTCATCGGCTCCTGGAAGATGATCGAGATGCGGCCGCCGCGGATCGCGCGCATGCCTTTGCTGTCGGCCGGCATATGCGCGATGTCGTTGATGGTGCCGCCCTTCTCGGGATCGGCGAATAGGATCTGGCCGGAGGCGACGCGCGCCGCCTTCGGCAGGATGTTCATGATCGCCTGGCTGACGACGGTCTTGCCCGAGCCGGATTCGCCGACCAGCGCCGTGGTCTGGCCGTAGCGCACGCGGAAGCTGACACCGTCGACGGCGGCGAGCTGCCCCTCCGGCAGGTCGAAGACGATCTTGAGATCGTTGACGCGGAGAAGCGGGCTCATCATCGGGGTGGGATCAATTCTGCGTCTTCGGCGGCTCGAAGCCGAGCGCGGCGAAGTTGGAGACCGACGCTTCCGAAAGCTCGAAGCCCTTGGCGCGCGCCGTCGTGTAGGCGCGGCGCGCGACTTCGGGGAAGCCATCGAGCGTCGAGTCGAAGCGGAGCTTGCCCGAAGGTCCACGCAGCACGAGCTGCATCCAGCCTTGGCTGCGGTCGCGCTTGGTCGAGTAGTAGTTGAGCTTCACTTCCTGCAGCTCCGACCAGGCGAGCTCGCCCTTCGACAGGCCGTGGACCACGACCTTCTGCTCGTCCATCTCGACCAGGGTGCGATGGCGGAGCCAGGTGCGGACGCCGAAGACCGCGAAGAGCAGCGCGAAGGGGCCGAGCACGTAGAGGACGGCCGAGCCCGCCGGCGCCATCAGGATCGGCAGGCCGGTGAGCGCGAGACCGAAGGCGGCGCGCGCATAGTCGCCGGTCATAGCCTTGGTCGGGTAGCGATGCTCGGTCATGCGGGCGCGAGTCCGAAAGCTTGGGCCGGCGTCAGCCAGCGAATGGCGGGATGCGCGCGCGTCACCTTGAAGAGCTTTTCGAGGAAGCCCCAGGCCGGCGCGTCATGGACGAGGTGATGGGTGAGCACGCCGGTCGGCTCGGCCGCATCGGCACGGCCCTGCCGGCGATCGGCGAGGTGACCGAGGATGGCGCCGACCGCGAGATCGTCACCGGCGAAACGGCGCTCGCACCAGTCGATGATGTCGGCATGGGTGTTGACCTGGACGAGGCCCGGCGCGGCTTCGGCGCGCTCGCGCGGCTTGAAGGTCGAGAGGCCGCGAAAGCCGATTCCGGGCAGCAGCGCGACCACCTCCGGCGCGATCCGGTTCCAGGGCGGTGCCAGCACCGGCAGCACGCGCCCGGCGAAGAGATCGAGAAGCCGGCGGCGGCCGGTCGCGAGCTCGCCTGCCACGCTTGCCGCGGGCCGATCGGGGCCGAGCTCGGCCTTCTTCTTCACGCCGTGATTGGTATGGGCATAGCCGTGCTGGAGAAGCGCCAGGCCCGGCAGGGAGGCCTCCGCGGTCTTCGGCACGACCGCCAGCGCCGGGACCACGCCATGGGCGCGGCCGAGGGCGTTCAAGCGATCGAGGGCATCGCTCGGCGCGATGGCGTCGTCGTCGCGCCACCACAGCGTCGCCAGCCGTTCCGCCTTCCCCCAGGCATCCAGCTCCCGCCCCAGATCCTCCCAGACGCCCATAAATCTCCAGCTCACCCGGTTGGCCCGAGACTATATCCCCGCATCTGTCGGTTTCCAGCCGGAAAACCCGGAACTTCCGGGTGCAAATCCTTGACCCGGAAGGCTCTCCGCACCTAAACAGGGTAAGTGAACGGGTGTCCTTCAGGACCGGCATGACGCGTCGACTGGCCGTCCTCTTAACCCTGCTTCTCCTTGGTCTCCCAGCCCTCGACCTGCGTCCGGCGGTCGCCGCGAGCGAGAGCGGCCTGCCCGTCCCGCGGTTCGTCTCGCTGCGCTCGGGCGAGGTGAATCTCAGGACCGGCCCCGGCACGCGCTATCCGATCGAATGGGTGCTGACCAAGCGCTCGCTCCCGGTCGAGGTGATCCAGGAATTCGATACCTGGCGGCAGATCCGCGACCATCAGGGCTCGGTCGGCTGGGTCCAGTCGAGTTTTTTGACGGGCCGGCGCACGCTGCTCGTCACCGGCGAGACGCGAAAGCTCCGCTCGGACCGCAAGGACGATGCATCGACGGTGGCGATGGCCGAACCCGGCGTCGTCGGCCGCCTGCTCGAGTGCCGCGAGACCTGGTGCCGCGCCGAGATCGGCGGCTACAAGGGCTGGCTCAAGCGCTCCGAGTTCTGGGGCGCGTATCCGGACGAAGTGGTGAAGTAGGAAAGCAGTTCCGCAGACAAGGCCAAGGGAGGGAAGAGATGAAGGCTTCAACCTGCGCAACGTGCGGCGGAACCGAATTCGGCGTTAAGCTCCAGTCGATCAACGACAGCAAGTACGAGTTCGCATTCATCCAGTGCGCCGGGTGCGGTGTGCCCGTCGGCATCTTCGAGGAGAAGCATGTCGGCCATACGCTCGAAGGAATCATCGGCGGCTTGCGGCAGATGAACGAGCGTATCGAGCGCATCGAAAAGATGACAGCCGCGATCGGCAGGATGCTCGAAGGACGGCGCTAACGCGCTCTTAGGCGACCAGCGATAGTGCGTTGGCGGCGGCGCGCGAGGCGCGGCTGACGGCTTCGTCGGTGCGGCTGTAGGCGGACGCGGCGGCGGCAGCGGCGCGGCGGTCGGCGCCTTCGGCAGCGGCCGTGGCACCCGCGGCGGCATCATTGGCAGGCTCACTGCCCGGCGGCTTCGGCCCGACGATCTCCGGCTGCGACTGCGTCTGACCCTGTTGCGCCGCGGCTTCGGCGGCCTTGGCGTCGGATTCCGACTTCGCCGCCGCGGCCTCCTCGCGATCCTGCGCGGCACCTTCGGCCAGGGCCTGCGCCTTCATCTGCGCCGCGGCGGCGGCGACGGCGCGGTCTTGTCCGGAGGGGTCGGCGGGAGCGAGCGCGGCGGCGCGGATCTGGTCGGCCTTGCGGGCCGTCTCCTCGGGCGTACTGCCCGGGCTCAGATCGATCGAGACCTCGCCGCCTACGGCATAGCGTCGGCCGTCCGGTCCCTGCTGATAGGTGAAGGTCGGCGATCCGGCATATTGTCCGCCAGCAGCGGCATGAGCTGATTCATGCGCGCGGACCTCGCGGTCGCGCGCCTGCAACTTGGCGACGACTTCTTTCTCTTCCGGGGTGAGCTCGCCGCCTGGCGAATCTTCGCTCTCCTTGGTGTCTTCGACACCCTGGAGCGCCTGCAGGGAATCGCCGGAAAACGGCTTGCCGCCCACGCCAGTCAGCGGCGGAGCCTGCTCCGTACGAGCCGGCAGTCCGGTTTCTTCGAAGGCCGCGCCGTCTTGAAGGGCTCTGCCCCTCTGGGTCGAAACGAGTCCGAGCCCACCGACGACTTGGCCGATCTCCAGCGCCATTCAGGCACCCTCTTCGGCCCCGGGCCGCCCTTGCAGCCGGGAAGGTCTTCTACCCCACCGTAAACAAGCGTAGCGGCGGCACCCGACCCTGTCAAAAAAATCGCCGTGAGCGGTTAACGAGTGGGCCTAATTCTTGATATAGAAAGAAACTCCTGCGTCCCCCGGATCGCCTCGGCAAGCCCCACCCGCTGGACCTCGACCCCCTCGGGGAAGGCGGCAGCCAGCCGCGAGGGCAGCGCCTTGTCGAGCATGACGAAGACGCCGATGTCGTCGGCGCGGCGGATCAGCCGGCCGAAGGCCTGCTTCAGGCGAAAGCGCGTGACCCGCTCGTCATAGGCCTTCTCTCCGAAAGCCTTCCGCCGGGCGCGGTGCAGGATGTCGGGGCGCGGCCAGGGCACGCGGTCGAAGACGATGAGGCGAAGCGAGCGGCCGGGCACGTCGACGC
Organism: Alphaproteobacteria bacterium; assembly: GCA_016869375.1. Taxonomy (GTDB): domain Bacteria; phylum Pseudomonadota; class Alphaproteobacteria; order SHVZ01; family SHVZ01; genus SHVZ01. Next base: position 24,244 of record VGEH01000013.1, read on the forward strand.
CGTCGCGCACGGCATCGGTGCCGAGCAGGCAGCTCTCCGGCTCGGCGCGGAAGATGTCGATCAGGGTCGCCGTGTCGAGCCCGTCGACATGCTGGGCATAAAGCGAAAGCCCGGCCTGCTCGAGCGGCTCGGCGATACGCGCATGTACCTCGCGCAAGCGCCGGATCGCGGTGAAGAGGCCCAGCCCGCCGCCGCCGGATGCGAGGAACAGCGCGCGATAGGCGGAGGCCACCTGGGCGAAGTCGCGCTTGTCGACGTCGGTCACGACATAGATGCGCGTCTGCTTCGGATAGTCGAAGGGCGAGGCCACCGCCGCCCGCATCGCCGGCACCGCGAGATGGCGCGCGCCCGACGACGACTCCGCCGCGGCCCAGTCGAGTTCGACCAGGCCGGTCGCATCCCTGAGCGTCGCCGAGGTGACAACGACGCCATGCGCCGGCTTCAGCACGGTCTCCGTGAAGGGCACGGTCGGATCGACCCAGTGGCGATGCAGCCCGACATCGAGGTCGCGCGCCTCGATGCGGTAGACCTGCAGCCAGTCGACGAATTCCGGCGGCGTCGGCGCGGCGAGCGATTCCAGCATAGAGATCCAGCCGTCGAGCACGCCCTCGATGCGCCTGTTGATCGTGCGCGCCATCGCTTCAAGCCTGAGGCGCATCGCGGTGTCGAGCTCTTCCGCATCGTCGTCGAGCCGGGCCTTCAGCCGATCGCGGAGCCGCGCCAGTGGACGGCGGATCTCCTGCAACGCAGCACGCAAACGTGCGGCGGCAGCGACCAAGCCCTCGATCGGCGGCTGCGCATCGGCCTCGATGCCATAAGCATTCTCGGTCTCGGTGGCGCGCGCGAAGACCTGCTGGCGGCAGAGCGCGAGAAAGCCTTCGGTGACGCCCATCGGCCGGCCTTCCGCGATGCGCGTGAGCCAACCTTCGGACGGCAGCACGCGGGCCGCCTCGAGCGCCTCGTCGAGCGCCTTCTTGCCTTCCTCGTCATCGACGACGAGATCTTCGACGCGGCGCTGCAGCCCGCGGCCGCGGGCGCGCCGGCTCCCTTCCGGCCCCCGGATCCAGCGCTTGAGCTCGACCGCTTCCAGCCCGGACAGCGCCAGCGAGAAGGCGGAATCCGCGGCGTCGAAGACGTGATGGCCTTCGTCGAAGACCAGGCGATGCGAGAGCGAGCCATCCGCCATGCCCCCCGTGGCGGCGATATTCATCACCAGCGCATGGTTGGCGACGACCAGCCGCGCCCGCCGGGAGCGTCGTATCGCGCGCTCGATGAAGCACTTCGTGTAGTGCGTGCAGGCGGAGTAGACGCATTCGCCGCGCCGGTCGGTGAGACCCAGCGCACGGCCGCGGCCGACGAGATCGGCAAGCCAGCCGGGAAAGTCGCCGCCGACCATGTCGCCGTCGTGCGTCGCGCCCGCCCAGCGCGCCAGCAGGCCCAAGGGAATAGCGTTGTCCGGATTGCTGCGGACGTTGCGCACCGCCTCCTCGAAGTTGAGCAGGCAGAGATAGTTCTCGCGACCCTTCCTTATGACGACGTTCAGCGTCTTGTCGGACGGGATCGGATAGAGGCGGTCAAGCTCGCCGTCGATCTGGTGCTGGAGATTCCGAGTGTATGTGGAGAACCAGACCGAGCCTTCGTTCTTCTCCGCCCAGACGCTGGCCGGCGCGACATAGCCCAGCGTCTTGCCGACGCCGGTGCCGGCCTCGGCCAGCACCATGCGCGGCTCCTCCTCGCGCTCGCGCGGAAGGAAGGCGGCGGAAACGGCCGACGCATAATCGGCCTGCGACGGACGCGGCTCGGACCGGTCGCCAAGCAGGCGCGTCAGGCGCGCACGCGCTTCCGACGGATCGACCGGCTGGCTGCCGGGCGGCGCCGGCGGCGCATGCTCCTGCCATTCCGGCAGACGCCGCCAGACCTCGAGCGCCGCCGTATGTGCGCGGTCGGAAGGATCGATGCCGAGCGCGGCCAGCACCGCCGGTCCCCAGGACCAGCCGGCCGCGGCCATGACCTTGGCGATCGCCTCGGTTTCGATCTCGCGATCGAGGGCGAGCTCGGTGAGCAGCGCCCGGGCGACGGCATAGAGCGCCGCCGCCTCGCCCTCCGCGCTCTCCGGCACGTCGAGCCCGGCCGCCTCGGCGAGACCGCGCGGCGTCGGCGGAGCGAATCGCGCCGGGCGCACGAAGGCGAAGAGCTCGACCACGTCGTGTCCGGCAACCGCATGCCCGAGGCGGCGCCCGATCGCCTTGCCATGACAAAGGAACGGCCGCGCGCCCGCTTCGAAGCGCCGAACCGCCTCGCTTTTCGCCAGCGTCTCGACATCGCCTTCGGGGTTCAGCCACACCACGCCCGCCGCACGCAGCACAACCGCCGGCGCCTCCGGCAGAAGAACGCGGCGCTGAAGCGGTGCATGGGCGGGCGGCGACGTCATCGCCGGGAGCCATAGCACAAATCGTGATCAAACCTCGCTTCGGGTGCAATTCGGTTGACGCCTGGGCCTCGAGAGCGCGTCGTACCGAAGATCCTCCCGGTCCCCTGGTTTCATGACTTCCCCGTCTCTCCCGCCTCAAGGCGCCTCCACGCGGCACGCGCTGGTGGTGCTGGTGTTCCTGACCATCGTCTGGGGCCTCAACTGGCCGGCGATGAAGCTTGCCGTCGAGGGCTTCCCGCCCTGGCAGTTCCGCGCCTTCTGCGCGGCGTTCGGCACCGTCGCGCTGTTCACGATCGCGCATCTGAACGGGCGCGATGTGCGCCCGCCGCCGGGGCTCTGGTGGAAGCTGGCGCTTGCCGGAATCCTCAACGTCGCCGGCTGGCAGGTGTTCTCGGCGATGAGCCTGCAGTACATCGAGTCCGGCCGCGGCGCGATCGTCGCCTACACCATGCCGCTGATGACCGCGCTGCTCTCGATCCCGGTGCTCGGCGAGAAGATCAGCCCGCGGGTGATTGCGGCGCTCCTGCTTGGCACCGGCGGCATGGCGCTGCTGCTTCCCGACGACTTCCTCCACCGCGGCGACCGGCAGCTTCTCGGCATCGGCCTGATGCTGTGCGCGGCGTTTTCCTGGGCCCTCGGCACGATCCAGCTCAAATACATAAAGCTGCCGATGCCGACGATGGTGGCGACCGCCTGGTTCTTCGTCTTCGCTTTCCCGGTGCAGCTCGCCGGAGCAATGTTCGAGACACCGCCGGACTGGTCGACGCTGACCTGGCCCGTCATCCTCGGTGCGCTCTATGCCAGCACGATCCCGGTCTGCTTCGGCTACTGGGCGTGGTTCCGCCTGGTTGAGGTGCTGCCGGTGACCATCGCCTCGATCGCCACCCTGGCGACGCCGGTGCTCGGCGTGCTTTCTGGCGCGCTACTCTTGAACGAGCCGGTCGGATGGCGCGAGATCGTCTCGCTGCTGCTCGTTCTCGCCTCGCTCGTGCTCGTCCTCTATCGCAAGCCCGTCCCCAAGGAGTGATCATGCTGATCGGCTATGTCAGCGACGAACGCTATGTCGCGATCGAAGGCGTCGCGCTCGAGTTCATCCGGAACGGCGTGTCGGTCGCCGTGGCCTCGCGCGCCTCGGGCGCCGTCTACGCGAATATCGCCCCGGGCGAGTACGAGGTGGTGCTGCAGAAGGCAGGCTTCGGCGCCAAGCGCACGACCATGGAGGTGGCGCGCGACCGGCCGCATCACTTCCGCCTGCTGGCCGACCAGCTGCTCGGTTATCCCTGGCCGAAATACGTGCAGTCCGGCGAGGAGGCCGAGTTCCGCGTGCACTCGCCGGAAGCCTTCCACATGGAGCTCTGGCGCTATGGGCTGAAGAAGGAGCGCGTCGCCGGTCTCGGCTGGTGGGACGAGCACGGCCCGCGCGCCATGGTGCAGATCACCCCGGACGGTGACTACACCCAGACCGGCGTGCAGTGGAGCAAGACCGGCTATGCCAGCCCCGGCTTCCGCCCCAAGGCCAAGGCGCCCGAGAAGAGCGGCCTCTACTACTTCCACGCCTCGACCAAGTCCGGCCTGTTCTTCTCGTTTCCGTGGATCGTCGCGCCGAAGAAGCCGACGGCGAAGATCGCCGTGCTGGCCTCCAACATCACCTGGAACGTCTACAACGCCTTCGGCGGCCGCTCGAATTACATCAACACAGACAAGCTGCCCGACACGCCGACGGTGAATTCGCGCCAGGATCTGCAGCGCTACACGGCGAAGAACTTCCTCACCTACCAATCCGAGGAATACGCGCCGCTTTCCTTCGACCGGCCGGAGCCGATCAACTTCGTGCCGGAGAACGAGGAGCCCGCGAACATCATCGAAGGGCGCTCTGCCTGCCATATCGCGCCGGCGGAGTGGCGCTTCCTCGCGTGGCTGGAGCGCGAAGGCTTCGGCTACGATTTCTGGGCCGAGAGCCAGCTGCACGAAGGCACGCTGCCGCTCGAGGAGTACAAGATCCTGATCCTCTCGACCCATCCGGAGTACTGGTCGAAGGAGATGTACTTCAAGGTGAAGGCCTGGGTGCAGGAGAAGGGCGGGCGACTCCTCTATCTCGGCGGCAACGGCATCGATTGCGAGGTCACCTTCCATGGCGACGCCGTGGTCTGCCACAACGGCGATGCGCGTCGGCTCCGCCAGCCCGGCAAGTACACGCCGCGCTTCCGCGACCGCGTCGAGTGCCCGTCCAACCTGCTCGGCGTCGTCTTCGACTATGACGGCGCCATGACCGGCGCGCCCTATCGCGTGAAGGATGCGAGCCACTGGATCTATACCGGCACCGGCCTGAAGAACGGCGACCTCTTCGGCGAGAAGAGCCTGCATATGCGCTGCCCCGGCGGCGCCTCTGGCCACGAAACCGACAAGGTCACGCCCTGGACGCCGAAAGGCACCGTGCATCTCGCCAAGGGCGAGAACCCCGACAATGGCGGCGCCGACATGGTCTATTACGAGACGGCGTCGGGCGGCCGCGTCTTCTCCGCCGGATCGATCGCGTGGAACGCCTCGATTTTCATCGACGACAATGTCTCGAAAATCACCCGCAACGTGATCGAGCGGTTCCTCGGCTAGCGTGCTATGACGCGCGAACCATGATCGCCCTCGGCATCGAGACCAGCTGCGACGAGACTGCGGCCGCCATCGTCGATGGCGACCGTCGGATCCTGTCGAGCGTCGTCGCCTCGCAGCTCGACCGACATCGCCTCTATGGCGGCGTCGTGCCGGAAGTCGCGGCGCGCGCGCATCTCGAATTGCTGCAGGGTCTCGTGCGCCAGGCGCTCGACGAAGCGAGGCTCGATTTCGACGGCCTCGATCTCGTCGCCGCGACCGCGGGACCGGGCCTGATCGGCGGCGTCATCGTCGGATCGACCTTCGGCAAGGCGCTTTCGCTGGCGCGCAGCCTTCCCTTCCTCGCGATCAATCATCTCGAAGGCCATGCGCTAAGCCCCCGTCTGTCCGACAACGTGTCCTTTCCCTATCTGCTGCTGCTGGTCTCCGGCGGCCATTGCCAGCTGCTCGCCGTCGAGGGCGTCGGCCGCTACCGGCGCTACGGCACCACCGTCGACGATGCCGCCGGCGAAGCCTTCGACAAGGCGGCGAAGAAGCTCGGCCTCGGTTTCCCCGGCGGTCCCGCGATCGAGCGCGCGGCGAAGACCGGCGATGCAACGCGCTTCCCGCTGCCGCGACCGATGCTCGGCCGGCCGGGCTGCGACTTCTCCTTTTCCGGCCTGAAGACCGCTGTCGCGCATGCGGTCGACGCGCTCGGCCACGCGCCGACCGAGCCGGAGCAGGCCGATCTCGCCGCGAGCTTCCAGGAATCGGTCGCCGCCTCGCTTGCCGACCGTACGAAGAACGCGCTGCGCCGCTTCACCGACGAGCATGGCTCCGGCCATGCGCTCGTCGTCGCCGGCGGCGTCGCCGCCAACACGCGACTGCGCGAGGTGCTGGCGGAGCTCGCACGCACTCACCATACGGGCTTCGTCGCCCCGCCGCTCGCGCTCTGCACCGACAATGCGGCGATGATCGCATGGGCCGGGATCGAGCGTCGTATTCTCGGCGAGGAGGACGGGCTCGACGTCGCGCCGCGGCCGCGCTGGCCGCTGGATGCCGAGGCGCCGCCCGCCCCCTACGCCGGAGCGAAAGCATGAGGATCGCGGTCATCGGCGCCGGCGCCTGGGGCACTGCGCTCGCCCAGGTCGCCAGCCGCGCCAACGACGTCTCACTCTGGTCGCGCGAGAGCGAGGTCGCCGCGAGCATCACGGCCGAGCGCGAGAACTCGGTCTTCCTGCCGGGCTTCAAGCTGGACCAAAAGATCCTCGCGACATCCGACCTCGCCGAAGCGGCGGCGGGTGCCGAGGCAGTGCTGATGGTGGTGCCGGCGCAGTTCATGCGCCTGGTCGCGCGCGATCTTGCCCGCGTGCTCGAGCCGGGCGTGCCGCTCGTCCTCTGCGCCAAGGGCATCGAGGCGCGCACCGGCGCGCTGATGACCGAGGTCGCCGCCGAGATGCTGCCCGGGCGCGACTTCGCCGTGCTTTCCGGACCCAGCTTCGCGCATGAGGTCGCGCGCGGATTGCCGACGGCGCTGGTGCTGGCGAGCACGACCGAGGGCCTTGCCGAGCGCCTGTCGGTACGGCTGGCGCGCCCGACCTTCCGCCTCTATGTCTCCGACGACCCGATCGGCGCCGAGATAGGCGGCGCGGTGAAGAACGTGCTGGCGATCGCCTGCGGCATCGTCGAGGGCGCGGGGCTCGGCGACAATGCACGCGCCGCGATCGTCACGCGCGGCCTCGCCGAGCTGATCCGCCTCGGCCGCGCGCTCGGCGCAAGGCCGGAGACGCTGACCGGGCTCTCGGGTCTCGGCGACCTCGTTCTGACCTGCACAGGTGCCAGCTCGCGCAACCATGCGCTCGGCTTCTCGCTCGGACAGGGACACACAGTGGCCCAGGCGACCACCGGCAAGGTGGCGGTGGTCGAAGGCGTCGCCAGCGCGCATCCGATCCGCGCCCGAGCCAAGCGCCTCGGCGTGGAGATGCCGCTGGTCGAGGCGGTCGACGACGTCGTCAATGCCGGCCTCTCCATCGACGACGCCATGCACCGCCTGCTCGGGCGCCCGCCACGCACCGAGGGATGGCGTTAGCCCTGGCGTCGCTGCGGCACCTCCGCTAGCGTCGCCGCATCCTTCCAACGGAGCTTCGATGATTTATTACGTGCATCGCCTCGACAAGCAGGGCGGCCTCGAGCTCAGGCTCAAGACGCGGCCGGTTCATCTCGAATACCTCAAGGCCAATGCGCATCGGCTGTTCGCGGCCGGACCGGTGCTGACGCCGGACGGCAAGGCGCCCTGCGGCAGCCTGCTGCTGGTCGAGGCCAAGGACGAGGCGGAGCTGAAGGAGTTCCTCGCCGGCGATCCCTATGACAAGGTCGGGCTCTTCGACACGCTGACGATCCAGCCCTGGCGCAAGGTGTTCTCGGACCCGGGAGTCGGCGGCCCTCCGGGCTGAGCGGGAGATCGGCGATGAGCTACTGGCTGATGAAATCCGAGCCTGACGCCTTCTCCTGGGACAATCTGGTCGAGAAGAAGCGTTCGATGTGGGACGGCGTGCGCAACCACATGGCCGCCGGCCACATGAAGGCGATGAAGAAGGGCGACCTCGTCTTCTTCTATCACTCGAACATCGGCAAGGAGATCGTCGGCATCATGCGGGTCGAGAAGGAGCACTATCCCGACCCCACCGATGAGACGGCCAAGTTCGTCGTCGTCGACGTGGTGCCGGTGAAGCCGCTGAAGAAGCCGGTGACGCTGGCCGAGATCAAGGCCGACAAGAAGTTCGCCGACATGAAGCTCGTCACCCATTCGCGGCTTTCGGTGAGCCCGGTCTCCGACGCGCATTGGGCCGCGCTCTGCAAGATGGGCGGCGTCACGCCTTGACCCGGCTCTGGCGCGAGGACGAGATCGAGGAGGGGGACGCGCGCGGTTTCCGCCTAGGCGAAGGAGCCAGGGAGACGCGCATCTTCGTCGTCCGCTGGGAAGGCGTGCTGAAAGCCTATCTCAACGTCTGCCCGCATGTCGGCACGCCGCTCGACTGGATCCCCGACAAGTTCTTCCACCCCGACGACCGGCACCTGATCTGCGCCACCCACGGCGCGCTGTTCCTGCCGGAGAACGGGCTCTGCGTCGTAGGGCCCTGCGAAGGCGAGTCCCTGCAGGCGGCGGAGATCGCAATCGAGGAAGGCTGGATCGTCTATCGCGGCTGAAGCGCCGCCATCATCGCCGCGACCGCCTTGGCATCGGCATCGTCCAATGCCGCCAGGGCGTCACGGGTACGGGCGAAATCGGGACCGCCGATCTTGTTCTGGCTCAGCTTGAGCTTGGCTTCGATCCGCTCGATCGGCAGCGCGAAGCCGACGATGCCCTTGCGCAACCCGCCGAAGAAAGCCGGCTCGAGCTTGTCGATGGTCCAGGGCTTCTTCGGCGCCAGCTTTGCCTCATGCACGGCGGTGAGCCGGACCAGGATGTCGATCAGGCCGTCATCGTCGAGCGCCGTCGGCCGGCCATGGATGTGGACGACCGCGTAGTTCCAGGTCGGAACCGATGCCGCGGGCTTCTCGTACCAGTCGGGCGAGACATAGGCGTTGGGCCCCTGGAACACCGCGGTCGCCTCGGCGGTCTCGTCCATGAGCTTCCAGATCGGATTGGCACGGGCGGCATGCGCCAGCAGGCGATGGCCGTCGCGGTCGAGCACGAAGGGGAAATGCGAGATCTCCGGCTTGCCATCGGCGCCCCGCATGATCAGGGCACCGAAACCGTTCTGCTCGATCAGGTCGAGCCCGGCCGCCTCCTCGGCGGCGAAATGGCGGGGCGTGTACATGGGGCTTCGTCTATCGGGCGCCGCGGTACCGAGCAAGCCCGAGTCCGCGCAGGACGGTCCCGCGCGCCCTCCCTCGTGGCAATATGCTCTCCATGCTTCTCGGCCGCTGCAACCGGAACCGCCTGACGATCATCGCCGTGACCATGCTCGCGGTCTGCGCCGCCGCGTCGATCTTCACGCTGACGCTTTACCCCGACCGGCCGTGGTGGCTGTCAGTTTCGATCGGCAGCGCCAGCGGCGTGCTGATCGGCACGCCGCTCGTGCTCTGGCTCCTGCTCGGCGTCGACACGCCGCTCGGACGTCGTCTCAAGCGCCTGCCGCTGATCCTGTACCTCGTTCTCAACGCCGTGGTCATGACGGTGATCCTGATGACCGGGCACTTCGCCGCCTATCACCTGATCTGGCCCAACGAGCACAACCGCACTTTCCTCGACGATCCCGACCTGCCGGCGTCGATGTTCTTCTCGGTCTCGCTCGTCACCGCGATCAGCGTCGCGGTCGAGCTTCGCCGCCTCATAGGGCCGGGCGTCTTCGGCGCCGTGCTCGCCGGCAGCTACCGTCATCCGCGCGCCGAACGGCGCATCTTCCTGATGCTCGACCTCGTCGGCTCGACAGGCATGGCCGAGCGCCTCGGCCCGGACCGCTTCCTGGCATTCCTGGATCGCTGGATCCATGCGCTGACCGAGCCGCTGCTCGCATATGACGGGCAGATCTACCGTTATGTCGGCGACGAGGTGATCCTGACCTGGGAGTGGACGGCGGACGCCCCCTCGCGCGCGCTCGCCTTCGCCATCGAAGCCGACAAGGCAGTCGCCGACGCGGCCGCCTCCTGGCAGCGCGACTTCGGCATCGTGCCCAGGATGCGGCTTGCGCTGCACGGCGGCCCGGTCGTCGCCGGCGAAATCGGCGACGTGAAGCGCGAGATCACCTTTCTCGGCGACACGCTGAACACCGCCGCCCGCATCGCCCAGCAGGCGCGGCACCATGAAGCGCTGGTCATCGCCTCGGCCGAGGTGATCGAGGGCATGACGCTTCCCGCCAGCCTCGTCTCGCATCCGCTTGGGCCTGTGCAGCTGCGCGGCAAGGCCGAGCCGATTCCGCTCGTCTGCCTGGCCCCGGGGGCGATTGACGCGCGGGCGCACGCGTCCTAAAGCGACGCGATCACGCATGGAGATGAATATGAGACTCAAGTGGATCGCCGCCGTTGCGGCCCTGACGCTGCTGGCCGTCCCAGCCCAGGCCGAGAAGACCTCGCTCTCGGTCCTCAAGCTCGCCTCCTCCGGCCCGGTGTTCCTGGCCCAGGATCTCGGGTACTTCGCCGCCGAAGGCCTCGAGGTCGAGCTCAAGTTCTTCACCGCGGCGCAGCCGGTCGCGGTCGCCGTGGTCTCGGGCGATGCCGAGTTCGGCGTCACGGGCTTGACCGCCGGCTTCTACAACCTCGCCGGCAAGGGCGCGCTCAAGATCATCGCCGGCCAGTCGCGCGAGCAGCCGGGCTACCGCCTCTCGGCCTACATGGTCTCGAACAAGGCCTGGGAAGCCGGCGTGCGCTCGCCCGCTGATTTCGCCGGCAAGTCCTTCGCCATGACCCAGGTAGGCTCGACCTTCTACTACATGATCGGATTGCTGGCGGAGAAGAAGGGCTTCGACGCCGCCAAGATGCGGCTCGTGCCGCTGCAGAGCATCCCGAACATGGTCTCGGCCCTGCAGGGCGGTCAGGTCGACACAGCGATCCTGCCCTCGACCGTCGCCGTGCCGATGGCCGATCGCAACGACGCCAAGATCGTCGGCTGGGCCGGCGACGAGACGCCCTGGCAGCTGGGCGCGCTGTTCACCTCGCCGAAGATGATCGACGGCAAGCGCGCCACGGTCGAGCGCTTCGTCCGCGCCTACAAGAAAGGCGTCGCCGCCTACGATCTCGCCTTCCAGAAGAGGACCGACCAGGCCGCGACCGACAAGGCGCTCGATATCCTCGCCAAGTACACCGAGCAGCAGAAGGGTGCGATCGCCGCCGGCCTGCCCTATATCGAGCCGGAAGCGCGCTTCAGCGCAAAGGACATCGCCAAGCAGGTCGCCTATTGGCAGTCGCAGAAGCAGGCCGATGCCTCGGTGGATGCGAAGGAGATCGTGGTGACATCCTTCGTGCCATCGCTGGATTGAGTTCGACCGAATGCGCCTGATCGTCGAGCACGTCTCGCATGGCTACGGCTCGCTCGAGGTGCTCGACGATATTTCGCTTACCGTCGAGGAAGGCGAGATCCTGGCGGTGATCGGACCGTCGGGGTGCGGGAAGTCGACGCTGCTCGGCATTCTCGGCGGGCTGCTCGAGGCGAGCCGGGGCCGCATCCTTACCGACGGTGCGGTGCCATCGGGCTCGCTTAACCCGATCACCTACATCTTCCAGGATTTTGCGCTGCTCCCCTGGCACAGCGTCGCGGCCAATGTCGGCTTCGCGCTCGAGCACCATCGTCTCGACGCATACGAGCGCAAGGGGCGTGTCGACGAGGTGCTGGCGATGACGGGCCTCCTGGATTTCGCGACTGCGCTGCCGAAGCAGCTTTCCGGCGGCATGCGCCAGCGCGTCGGCATCGCGCGTGCGCTCGCGGTCAAGCCGGCGATCCTGCTGCTGGACGAGCCGCTTTCCGCGCTCGATGCGCAGACGCGCGAGCTGCTGATCGAGGAGTTCCTCGCGCTCTGGCTCGCGCACCGCACCACCGCGGTCTATGTCACGCACAACCTCGACGAGGCACTACGCCTCGCCGACCGCATCTGCGTGCTCTCGCGCCGGCCCGGCCGCATCCGCGAGATCGTCGCCGTCGATGCGGCCCGGAGCGAACGCGGCATGGCGGCGCTGGCGCCGTTGCGCGAGCGGCTGTGGCGGCTTATCCAGGAAGAGGCGCGCGCCGCCGATCGCGAACATGTCTGAGCCCCTTCGCTTCCGCGGCGGTGGTTTCGTCATCGGTCCGAAGCCGATCTCGAGCTGTCTTGGCGGCCTCGCCGTGATCGCGATCTGGCAGGCCGTCTCCAGCGCCGGCTGGGTCTCGCCGATCTTCCTGCCGAGCCCCGCCGGCATCGCCCGCGCGCTCGGCGAGATGGCGCTCTCGGGCCAGCTCTGGCGCCATCTCGGCGCCTCGCTTCAGCGCATCCTGCTGGGCTTCGCGCTGGGATCCGCCGCCGGTTTGGCGCTTGGCCTCGCGCTCGGGCTTCTCAGCCATGCGCGCGCCGCGGGATTGCCGATCGTCTCCGCACTTTTCCCGATCCCGAAGATCGCGCTCTTGCCGCTGTTCATCCTCTGGTTCGGCATCGGCGAGCCGTCCAAGGTCGCGACCATCGCGCTCGGCGTCTTCTTTCCGATGGCGATCGCGACATATTCCGGCGTCGACCAGGTGCCGCGCACCCTGATCCGCATGGCGCAGAGCTTCGACGTGCCGACCCATGCGATCGTCGCCAAGGTGATCCTGCCCGGTGCCCTTCCCGGCATCCTCGCCGGCGTGCGCATCTCCGCCTCGATCGCGCTGATCCTCGTCGTCGCGGCCGAGATGATCGGCGCCGAGTTCGGCATCGGCGCCTTCATCCTGACCGCCGGTAACCTGATGCGCACCGAGGACCTGCTTGCCGGGGTCTGCCTGCTCTCGATCCTCGGGCTGGCCGTGGGATTCCTGGTCTCGCTTGCCGAGCGGCGCCTGCTGTCCTGGCGCTGAGGGAATAGACCCGCGCCCCCGCCCGTTGGTCTCTTCACAGGCCGGCGAGGGCCCTACCCTCGCCGCCGCCCCGGGCCTAATCTAAAGGGCGCGCGGCCACGTATGAGCAGCATGATGGCGGATGACCCGGACACGACCGGCCAGCTCAAGCAGAAGCTGATCGACACCAAGGAGAAATGGGCCAGGGAAGGCCGGCTCCTGACCGGCGGCACCGAGTGGCGCCAGCGCCGCCGCCTGCCGCCCGGCCAGCGCGAGGTCAAGAACTGGCCGGTCCTGGACCTGGGTGTGCATCCGAACGTTCCCGCAAAGGAATGGGAGATGAAGGTCGGCGGCCTGGTCGAGCGCCCGGTGACCTGGCGCTGGGACGACCTCAAGGCGCAGCCGCAGTTCAGTCACGTTTCCGACATCCACTGCGTCACCGCCTGGTCGCGCTACGACAATCGGTGGGACGGCGTCTCGGGTAGACAGCTCCTTTCCGTCGTCCGGCCGAAGCGCGAAGCCAGGTTCATCGTCTTCAAGAGCTATGACGGCTACTCGACCAACGTGCCGCTCGAGCATTTCGACGATGACGACGTGCTGCTCGCGCATAGCTGGGAGGGTCAGCCGCTGTCGCGCGACCATGGCGGTCCGGTACGCGTCGTGATCCCGAAACTCTATTTCTGGAAGTCGGCGAAGTGGGTTCGCCACATCTGGTTCACCGACAAGGACGCGCCGGGCTTCTGGGAAGTGCGCGGCTATCACAATCTCGGCGATCCGTGGAAGGAGCAGCGCTATGGCTGAGTTCGGCGATATGTGGCGCTACGCCTCGATGCTGGTCGCCGCCATCGGCATGACGATCTCGCCACCGGTCGCGGCCGGATCGAATGCGGGCTTCGGCTTTTCCTTCAAATCGATCGAGGGCGACGACCTGCCGATGTCGAAGTTCGCCGGCAAGCCGGTGCTGGTGGTGAACACCGCGTCGCAATGCGGCTATACCCCGCAGTATGCCGATCTGGTGAAGCTCTGGGAGAGCTATCGCGAGAAGGGCCTCGTCGTGCTCGGCGTGCCCTCGAACGATTTCGGCGGGCAGGAGCCAGGCACCGAAGCCGAGATCAAGGGCTTCTGCGAAGTGACCTACGGTGTCGACTTCCCGATGACCGAGAAGCAGGCGGTGATCGGCGGCAAGGCGCATCCCTTCTACAAATGGATCGCCGCCGAGCTCGGCGAAGGTGCCGCGCCGCGCTGGAATTTCTACAAGTACCTGATCGGCCCCGATGGCTCGATCGCCGGCGCCTGGCCGTCGACGGTGTCCCCGACTTCGGCCTCGATCACCAAGGAAATCGACAAGCTTCTCAAACGGTGAGGATTGCCATGCTCCGCTCGCTCGCTTTCGCGCTGGCCCTGGCGCTGCCGCTCGCCGCATACGGCCCCTCCGCGCATGCCATGGGCAGCGGCACCACCGCACCCGCCAACATGGTCAACCCGGACTATGTCGCCGCCGAGAAGCTGATCAAGGAGTGGAAATACGCGGAAGCGATTCCGCTCCTCGAAAAGGTGGTGAAGGCGGATGCCAAGAACGCCGATGCCTTCAACCAGCTCGGCTATGCCAACCGCAAGCTAAACAAACTGCCGGAAGCACGCGCGCACTACGCCAAGGCACTAGAGATCAATCCCGAGCACAAGGGCGCGCTCGAGTATCAGGGGGAGATGTTCCTGATGCTCGACGACCTGAAGGCGGCCGAGGGCAATCTTGCCAAGCTCGACAAGCTCTGCTTCTTCGGCTGCACCGAGTTCTCGGAACTGAAGAAGGCCATCACCGAGTACAAGCAGCGCAAAGGGATCACGTCGTAAATCGTCCGTCGTAAGTCGTCTCAAGGGGGCTTGAGTCGCTCAGCGCCGGCGCCGTCCGGCAGGGAGGTCATTCATGCTCCGCTTGTTCGCAGTCGTCGTCGCGCTCGCCTTCCCGCTTGCCGTCCATGCCGCCGGCGGCGGTGAAGCAGGCAGTACGGCCGACCCGCGCCTCGGCAATCCTGAGCTCATCGCCGCCGAGAAGCTGATCAAGGAATGGAAGTACGCCGAGGCGATCACCCGCCTCGAAAAGGTCGTCCAGACGGATACCAGGAACGCCGATGCCTTCAACTGGCTGGGCTATGCGCATCGGAAGCTCAACAAGCTGCCGGAGGCGCGCACGCACTACGCCAAGGCGCTCGAGATCAAGCCCGACCACAAAGGCGCGCTCGAATACCAGGGCGAGATGTTCCTGATGCTGGATGACCTCAAGGCGGCGGAAGGAAATCTCGCGCGCCTCGACAAGCTCTGCTTCTTCGGCTGCAGCGAGTACACGGACCTGAAGAAGGCGATCGCCGAGTACAAACAACGCAAGGGCATCACCTCGTGAGCGTGCCGCGCCATCGCGTGCAGGGCCGACGCTTCGGGCTCCTGGCCGATACCCATGACGATGCCGTCGACTGGCCCAAGGCGGTCGAGAAGATCCGCGCTGCCTGGGGCGAGGTCGACGCGATCATCCATTGCGGCGATCTCTGTACGGCGAACGCGATCGCCACCTTGAGCGCGCTCGCGCCGGTCTGGGCGACGCGGAATCCGCAGACCGATCCGCCGGCGAACCCGCCGATGCTGATAGATGGCCCGCGCGTGCTCGAGGTCGGGTCGAGCGGCGTCGGCGTGCTGTTCTCGCTGAGCGGCGAGCCGGTCAAGGCCGAGACCGATCCGGTGCTGCGCTTCACCGGGCTTCCGCCCGAGACCGCGCTGCAGGATCTGTTCGGGGGCAAGGTCGATGTCTGCGTCTGGGGCGGCACCCATGCGGCGCGTGTCCGCCGCCGCCGGCACGCTCTTCGTCAATCCCGGCAGTCCCACGCTGGCGAAGGCGCGCACCGTCGGCGTACTGACCCTCGAGGACGGGACGGCGAGCGTGGAGATCTTGCCGGTCTGATGATCGTGTCCCCTCTCCTGCCGAAGGCGGGGGGTTAGGGAGGGGGCCTCTTCAGCCCTACGAAGCCCCCTCCCTAGCCCTCCCCCTGCTGCGCAGGGAGAGGGGACACGAATTCAAACGCCGAGCGCCCCTTCCGAACCGCTTTCTCATCCCCCTGAGGCGCTTAGCGAGCTCGCTAGCCAGGACCTAACGGCCGATCAGCGGCGCGATCGCCTCTTCCCAGAGCGCCAGCTTCCTGGCGAAGGGCATGCCCGCATGCGCCGGGCTGGTCGAGGGAAGCCGCGTGCGCGGCAGCGCCTGATGCTTCGGCGACAGCTTGGGCACGACGAGCTTATCGAACAGCCGCGTCGCGGTGCCGCCGTTGAGGAAGATCGCGCCGATCTCCGGATGAGCACGCAGAAACGGCTCGAACCTGTTCGGCGTCACGGTGGCGAGCACGATCGAGGTATCGAGGCTGCCGACGCGCTCCGCCGCGGCGCAGACATCCCAGACCGCGATGCGCTTCTCCCGCAGCCGTTCGAGGCGCTCCGCATAGGGAAGCGCGCGATCGGCGCCGGCGATCGCGGCCATGATCCGCCAGAAGGCGTTCTGCGGCTGCGCATAGTATTCGCGGTCGGCAAGCGACCTGGCGCCAGGCAGCGAGCCCAGGACCAGCACGCGCGCATCGGCGCGCGCGATCGGAGCGAAGCTCCTGGATCGCAAGGCTGGCTCAGCGCGCCGGATATATCCCTCTGCACTGGATGTCCTCGGGCGTGCGCTTGCGCAGCACGAACTCGATCGCAGCCTCGGTCACCGGCATCAGGGTCTGGTCGAAACGATCCATGCCATACAGGTAGGCATGGTCGAGAAGCTCGACCTTGATCACGTCGGCGACATCATTGAAGCGGCCGAGAAGGTCGAGAAGGTTGACCGAGCGCGGGCTCCAACTCTCGCGCTTGCTGATCGTGAAGCTCCAGCGATGCGTCGGGTTGAAGGTCGAGGGGAACACACCCTGCTCGTAGAGGTCCTCGTCGGGGATGATCACGACCAGGTAGCCGCCGGGACGGCAGATCCGAAGCCAGTGCCCGAGCGCGACATAGGGATCCTCCAGATGCTCGAGGCAATGGCTCGAATGCACGAAGTCCAGGCTGGCATCGGCGACGCTCGCCATGAGCATGGCATCGCCGTCCGGCATGTCCCAGGCACGGACCGACTTCACCAGCGGGAAGAGCGAGGCATAGGCGCCGATCGAGTCGGGCCCGGCGCCGATGTCGATGCCGTCGCCGACCAGGTATTTCGTGGCGAAGCGCTGGTCCATCGACCGGCGCATGATTGCCTTGCTTGCTTCGTGCATCCTCGACCCTACCTTTTCGGCGGAACACTTGGCGTGGCAGCCTCCCGCCCGTCAAGCTGCGGCTGCAGCCATTCCCCATGGAGGTCATATGGTGATCTGGAGCCTCACGGCGCTCGACCTCGCCGCGCTCGTCCTGTTTCTCGCCGCGTGGCTCGGCTACGCACCGCTCGTCGGCTGGAGCAGCCGGCGCCACAAGGTCATCGCCAGCGCCCGCGGCGACCATCGCCGCGCCTGGATGTTCGAGCTGCTCGGGCGCGAGGTGAAGATCGCGGACGCGACGATCATCGGCCAGATCATGAGCACAGCCTCGTTCTTCGCCTCGACGACGGTGA
The DNA here is from genome assembly GCA_016869375.1 of Alphaproteobacteria bacterium. Classification (GTDB taxonomy): domain Bacteria; phylum Pseudomonadota; class Alphaproteobacteria; order SHVZ01; family SHVZ01; genus SHVZ01. The sequence continues at coordinate 41,374 of VGEH01000013.1, forward strand.
TCCTGATCGGTGCGCTGATCGGCGTGATCGCGACGCTCGCCCATGCGGACCCGCCCGCGCCAGGCTCCTGGCTCGCCATCGGCGAGCCCTCGCCGATCGAGATCAAACTTGCGCTGGTCGTGGTGGTCGCGGCCTACGCCTTCCAGAGCTTCACCTGGGCGATCCGACAGGCGAACTTCGCCGCGATCGCCATGGGGGCCGCGCCGCCCCTGGAGGAGCTCGACGAGGGACGGCGGCGGCGGATCGCCGACAGCATGGCGACGATCGTCTCCAGCGTCGGCGATTCCTACGACAGCGGCATCCGCTCCTATTACTTCGCGCTGGCCGCCGTCACCTGGGTGGTGAGCCCGCTTCTCATGATCGCGGCGACCCTGGGTGTCGTGGCACTGATGCTCCACCGCCTCACCCATTCTCGCACTGCGGTCGCCCTGGACGACATCGCCCGCGCACGAACGGGGTGAGGAGTGTCTCGGGCCACGCACCGCCATTGACATCGGCTGCCGAGGGGCGGCATAAGGGGCGCCTTCCTCCTGCCCAGGTGGCGGAATTGGTAGACGCGCAGGTTTCAGGTACCTGTGGCCGCAAGGCTTTGGAAGTTCGAGTCTTCTCCTGGGCACCATCCTTCCGATGAGCATCACTCTCCACAAAGGCGACCTGCCGGACGGCCTCAACCTGGGGCCGGTCGTCGCCATCGACTCCGAGACGATGGGCCTCAATCCGAGTCGCGACCGGCTCTGCCTGGTCCAGCTCTCGGCCGGCGACGGCACCTGTCACATGGTACAGATCGCTCAAGGACAGACCGGCGCGCCGAACCTCGGCCGGATGCTCGCCGATCCGAGGACGACGAAGCTGTTCCACTTCGCGCGCTTCGACATCGCGATGTTCAAGCAGTATCTCGGCGTCGTCACGCAGCCGCTCTACTGCACCAAGATCGCCTCCAAGCTCACCCGCACCTTCACCGACAAGCACGGGCTCAAGGATCTCTGTAAGGAGCTGCTCGGCATCGAGCTCTCCAAGCAGCAGCAATCCTCGGACTGGGGTGCGGCCACGCTCTCCGAGGAACAGCTCCGCTACGCCGCTTCCGACGTGCTCCACCTCCACAAGCTCAAGGAGAAGCTGGACACGGCGCTGAAGCGCGAAGGGCGGGTGGAGATCGCCGAAGCCTGCTTCCGTTTCCTACCGGTCCGCGCCGAGCTCGACCTCCTCGGCTGGGGCGACGAGGACGACATCTTCACGCATTAGCGCGGCATCACGTCACGCATGCCCAAGGGCGGACCCTCGCGCGGATAGTCCTCGGCACCGAAGATCCGGTAGATCGAATCGTGCCCAATATGATTGCCCCGGATCAGCGGCCAGACCACATGCCTGAGGAAGGTCTGGTCCTGCACACGCGCATTGAGCGGATGCGGGTTGGCTGCGATCCACGCCGCTATCGCATCGCCGAGGCGCGGGAGCCGCGCGGCATCCACGCCCCAGAGCCCAGCCAGGATCAGGTCGCAGTGGAGCACGTGATCGCGCATCACATGGGCGAGCCGGCCTGAGTCGAGCCAGGCGTGGACCGCCGCCGCGTCGCGCGCACTGAGAAGCGAATCGCAATCCCGGAACAGCACGTGGCGCGCATCCGCATCGTCCGCAGCGAGGAACCGCCAGAACAGCCCGTCATAGGGACGATCCGCGACCGGTCGCGGCATCGTCACCACTTCCGCTCCAGCGTCCGAGAGCGCCGAGACGGTCGCGGCCGGAACGCTGTCGTCGAGATGGACGCGCACCCTCCAGCCCGGATAGAGCTGCGCCGCGCGCTCTACATTTCGCAGCGCGCCGTCGAGATAGATCGGCTGCGTCCCCCACAGGCTGTAGGCGATCAGGTCCTTCGTCGGCGGCCGCACCGGCACCGGCTTCGGCGGCAGTAGCGACCGGTAGCGTTCGAATGCGACGGTCGCCTCGCGATCCTTGAGCTCGAGCGCGCGTGTCCCGTGCTTCGCCGCTTCATCGAGGCGGCCCAGATCGACCAGCGGCTTGACCAGGGAGTTGTGCGTGCGCTGGCTGTCGGCCGACAGCTTGAGCGCGGCGCGATAGGAGGCGACCGCTTCGTTCGGGCGCCCGAGCTCCATCAGGACCGCGCCGAGATTGTGATGGGCCTCGAGGGTGCGCCTGGCCGCGAGCGCCGCCCTGAGCTCGGTCTCAGCCTCGGCATGGCGCTGCGCCACCATCAGCGCGACGGCGCGACCGAAGCTTTCTTCGTATGAAGCGGTCGGACGGGCGGCCTGCGCCCGTCGCTCCTTGCGGTTCATGATCATCCGTCGTCGGGAACGGGCGATCTTACCAGTTCCCGGCCTCCGGCAGGTCGATTGCGCGCTAGCGGAACAGGTTCGGAAGAGCCAGCGAGATCGCAGGAACGAAAGTCACCAGCATCAGCACGGTGATCATGGCGAGGTAGAACGGCCAGATTGTCCGCGTGACCTGCTCCATCGTGACCTTGCCGACGGCGCAGCCGACGAACAGGGTCGCTCCGACCGGCGGTGTTACGAGCCCGATGCCCAGATTGATCAGCATGATCATGCCGAAATGCACGGGGTCAACGCCGAATTTCAGGACCACCGGCAGCAGGATCGGCGTGCTGATCAGGATCAGCGGCGCCATGTCCATCAGGCAGCCCAGCACCAGAAGCATGACGTTTATGAGCAGCAGGATGACGTATTTGTTGTCGGACAGTGTCAGGAAGAACTGCGTCACCTGCGCCGGCAGCTGCGTCAGCGCCATGATGTAGCCGAAGCCCGAGGCGAAAGCGATCAGGATCATGACCATCGCGACGGTCTTGACGACGCGATGCACGAGATGCGGCAGGTCGCGCCAGCGATAGTCCCTGTAGACCAGCATCGTCACCAGGAAGGCCCAGACGCAGGCGACCGCGGCGGACTCCGTCGCGGTGAAGACGCCTGAAAGGATGCCGCCGAGAATGATGACGACGGTGAACAGACCCCACAGCGCCTCGCCTGCCGCCCTCAGCGCCTGCCGCAGCGGAACCGCCTCGCCTCTTGGATAGCCCTCGCGGTGCGCGATGACGAGGCAGAGCACGATCAGGGACAATCCGAGCAGAAGGCCCGGCAGCACGCCGGCGAGGAACAGGCTGGCGATCGAGATCGAGCCTCCCGCCGCGAGCGAGTAGATGACCGCGTTGTGCGACGGCGGGATCAGGATCGCCTGAACCGAGCCGGTGATCGTGACATTGACGGCGAAGACGCGCGGATAGCCCGCCTTTTCCATCTGCGGGATCATCACCGTGCCGATCGAGGAGGTATCGGCGACCGAAGAGCCCGAGATGCAGCCGAAGAGGCTCGAGGCGAGGATGTTCACGAGCGACAGGCCGCCGCGGATGAAGCCGACGAGCACCTGGGCGAAGGCGACGAGTCGCCGCGCCATGCCGCCTTCAGCCATGATCGCGCCCGCGAGCACGAAGAACGGGATCGCCAGGAGGGAGAACTTGGCGACGCCGTCGGAGATCTTGATCATCACCGCTTCGAGCGGAATACCGACCCACAGCGCCGCGACGATCGTGGCGAGCCCCATCGAGTAGGCGACGGGCATGCCGACGGCGATCAACACGAAGAAGCTGCCGATCAGAACGAAGATGTCCATGGTCCCGTCGCCCCGCAGCTCAATTGACCGGAGTCGGTTCGCGATGAACGATCGACTCGCGCGGCGGCGGCCCGATCCAGGCGTGCTCGAGGATGAACAGCAAGGTGATCGCGCCACCCACCGGGATCGGCAGATAGGTGATCCCGACCGGAAGGAACGGGAACTCGGCGATCACCTGGTTCATCGTCAGGGCCACCAGCTCCGTGCCGTAGACGACCATGAACAGGCTGAGCGCCGCCATCAGCACGTCGACGAGGAACGACATGGCGCGCTTCGGCGCCGGAGCAAGCTGCTCGGTCAGGAGGCCGACGGCGATATGCACGCCGGCGCGATAGCACGCGGCGGCGCCGAGGAAGGTGAAGAGGATCATCATCAGCACCGACGCAGGCTCGGGCCACGGCACGGCGCTGTTGAGCACGTAGCGCATGAACACGCCGTAGGGGATCACCAGCGTCATGACGACGACGCCGATGCCGGCGACAACGATGCAGGCGAGGTAGAGCCAGTCCATGGCTCGCGCATACGCGGCTTTCATCGTCGCAACCCGATGAAGGTCTAGGAAAGGGAGACAGAGAGAGGGGCGGCCCGGCTCGTGACCGGACCGCCCGACGACGCTAGTTGACGGCCTGGATCTTCTTCACGAGGTCGGCGTACTTGCCGCCGTACTTGTCCCACACCGGCTTCACCGCATCCTGGAACTGCTTCTTGTCCTTGAAGGTAATGACCTCGATGCCGGCATCCTTGATCTTCTTCATCGACGCGGCTTCGCGCTCGTCCCACAGCTTGCGCTGCTCCATCTGGGCCTCGCGCGAGAACTTCTTGATCAGGTCCTGATCGGCCTTCGAGAGCGCTTCCCAGCTCCGCCGCGAGAACACCAGGATCTCGGGGATGATCAGGTGCTCGGTCAGCGAGTAGAACTTCGCCAGCTGGAAGTGGCCGAAGGAGTCATAGCTCGGCGGGTTGTTCTCGGCGCCGTCGACGACGCCGGTCTGGAGCGCGTTGTAGACCTGGTCCATGCCCATGGCGATGCCGTTGCCGCCGAGAGCGTTCATGGTGTCGACGAAGATGGGGTTGCCCATCATGCGGACCTTGAGGCCCTTGAGGTCGTCGACGGAACGTACCGGACGCTTGACGTTGTAGACGCTGCGCGCACCGGCATCCATCCACGCAAGCCCGATCAGGCGCGTCTGTGGGTTCGAGCTGATCTTATCCATCATGTCCTGGCCGATCGGGCCGTCGATGACCTTGCGCATATGCGCCACGTCACGGAACACGAAGGGCATGTTGAAGACGTTGAGCTCGTCGACGATGGTGCCGACCGGACCGACCGAGATGCGGGCGAACTGCAGCGCGCCGACCTGGGCCTGCTCGATCATCTCCTTCTCGCCGCCGAGCTGCATGGCGGGGAACATCTGGATCGAGAGACGACCGCTGGTCGCGGCCTCGAGCTTCTTGCCCATCGCCTCGACCGCGGCGACCGTCGGATAGCCGACGACATGCACGTCGGCGGCCTTCAGCACCTGCTTCTGCTGCGCCGCCACGGGAAGCGCCAGGCTGAGCGCCAGCGCCGCCGGCAGAACGGCAAGACCGCGCCTTGTCCAAGATTTCATGTTTCATCCTCCCAAGGATTTCGGATGGCGTTGCGTTTGACGCCGTCACGCTTCTCAATTAGTCATATGGTCATAGGATGACCGTACAGGACGATTTCTATCACCCGCCTCGATGACTGACAAGCTCACGCCCTTCCGCCCGCTGGCGCCGCCGCGCAACCTGACCGAGGAAGTGGTCGGCAGGCTCGCCGAGGAGATCACGCGCGGCGGATTGCAGCCCGGCGCCCGGCTTCCGACCGAGCAGGCGATGATGTCCTCGCTCGGCGTCAGCCGCACCGTCGTGCGGGAGGCCGTCGCCGCGCTCCGCGCCGAAGGCCTGGTCGTGACGCGCCAGGGCGTCGGTGCCTTCGTCGCCAGCGACGGCAAGCGCCGGCCTTTCCGTCTCGATCCGGACGGCATCGAGTCGCTGAGCGAGGCGATCAACGTGATGGAGCTCCGCCGCGCCGTCGAGATCGACGCGGCGGGTCTGGCCGCCGAACGCGGCACCGAAGCCCAGATCGCCGCGATTGGCGAGGCGCTGGAGGCGATGGATCGGGTGATCGCGAGCGTCGACTCGGCGATCGACGAGGATCGCCTCTTCCATCGCGCGATCGCGGAGGCGACCGGCAACCCGCAATTCACGCGCTTCCTCGAATTCCTCGGCCACTTCGTGATCCCGAGGCGCGCGGTCGTCGATGCGCCCTGGCGTCGCGAAGGCGCCAAGCCCTTCCTCGATCTCTTCCAGAAGGAGCATCGCGCGATCTTCGAGGCGATCCGCGACCGCTCGCCCGAAGGTGCGCGCGGCGCCATGCGCAAGCACCTGACCAACAGCCTCAAGCGCTACCGCAAGCTCGCCGAGGACCAGAAGGCGGGCTGAGCCGCTTTCGAGGCGCCGCGGGTCTCGGGCTCAACGGCGAGACCAGGCGGCGCACCGACGTCGTCGATGAATGGGCGGCGCTGCGAGCGCGCTACATGACGCTGGAAACCATCGCGCCCTTGAGTGTGGATCCGCTCGTCGGGCTGCCCGCCGTGGCCGCCTGACAGAACCCGGCCAGCCCGCCCGAGAGCGCGATCACCCCGCCGCTCTTATGCCACGTCATGGGGTAAGATCGTCGCCGGCCGGGCGATGAAGACCGCGCGGTTGATTGAAACGGGGAAATCGCCATGGCGACACCGCGAATCATCCTTATCGCCGCGGCTCTCGTCGCGGCGGTCTTCCCGGCTCCTGCGATGAGCCAGGCACATGTCGCGGCCAGCATTACCTACGAGGAGACGCCGCGGCCGAAAGGGCTGCCGGACGAATTGAAGCCGCTGCCAGACGTCGGGCTACGGTTTCTGTCGATCAGCGCAATCGACGGGTTCAAGATCGCCGCCGCGTTGTG
>VGEH01000014.1 GCA_016869375.1 Alphaproteobacteria bacterium
TTAAGACATCGGCTTGTCGGAGTTTCGAAACGATCTCTTCAGGCTTGTGCCTCTTCTTCGGCATTGCAGTCCTCCTTCTTGTCAAAAGACATAGTTCAGGGTGGACCACTTTTCAGGGGGAGGACCAGGACGAGCCGACGAAGCGTGTGCGAGGCACCCTCAGAAGTACTCTCAATGAGATTGAGGGAGTTCTGATCGCGGCTATGGAACCTGCATTTAACAAGCAGGGCGCGAGGTTCCGTGGCATCGCCCGTTACAGGCAAGTGAGACACAGCATGGCCGACGCTGTGTCTTCCGCGGAGATCCATGATCTGGTGGAGGAAATGCGCGATACGATGGTGAAGAGGTTCGACAAGCTGATCGCGGCACGAACGAAGCGAGCGCGCTGATGAGCTTGAACTCCAAGTATCATCGTCAGGCGGCCGAATGACGACGAGACTGTCCGGAGGCTATGCGGCTAGTGGACGAAATCTGAGTACCTCGACCGGCGATGCTGGCGGCCGATCAAATTGCGCTGGCTGGAAATCGGACGCAACTCGGCCTTAGACCCAGATCGCCATCGGGAGCCCGGTACCGTCGTGCGGGACGGTATCAGGCAAGCTGCGACCTTTGTTGTCAGCTAGGCGAAGCGCCGACCAACAGGCGACACCGGCATCCAGTATGTCTTCGATCGGTATCCCTTGGTTCCGGCCGGATTTCTCGACTAGGTGCCAATCGGCAAAAGACGATGTGAGAACGCACCGCCGCTCATCGCGTCCCTTGACCGAGGCCTTGTGGTGAATCATGGGCTTGCCTGCTAGCTCACGAAAGCACACCTCGGGGTGGACCTCGCGCACCACCTTGCGCAATTCAGGGCGCTCGCCGAGAAGCTCATCAACTTCCTTGATCTTTGGCAGAATGGCGAATGTCTGCTTAGTGACCGCCTTGCCGTGCGGCCCGGCGGCTCGCGAGAGGGCGCACGCCTCATGCCACGAGTTGGCTGCAAGGACGGGACGAACCGGCGCTGGGAATACGCTGCTGCCGCGCGGCCTGCCGAGAAACTTCCTCGCCGCTCGGTCGCATGCGCGGCCGCCAACCTCGTAGACGTCGAGCAGGCCGATCGGGACATCAACCGCAATCATGTCGAGGTCCGTGGCACCGTCGAGGACATCAGACAGGATGGCCACCTTCCGAATGATCAATCGGTCGGCTTTCTTGATGAGGACGGCCCAACCGCCAGGGGTGCCGTCGACGCCCGCAACATGAATCATCTCACGACCTTCGACAAACGTCGGGGCAACAAGCTAAAGGATCTCCGGCCGAATTTTGGAAATCTCCATCGGGTTCATGTGTCAGACCGCCACTGGTAGGCTTTTACCGGGGCTTTCATTGCCATAACCTGCTCGAACCGCTCGGTTCGAACAGTATTCAGGAAGGCCAGCCACCTCCCGCCGAAGATTGCGCGTTATTGGCGCCGGAACAGCGCCGCACTCATTCCGTCCGGGACGATCTCGTCCTCCGGATAGAAGGGGCGGGCGTGGCGGTAGGGGAAGAAGCCGGGTCGCCAGTTGGTGAGGCCGGGCGTATCGACGACGAGCGGTGTCGCGATCCCCTCGAAGCTCAGCTTGAAGTGATAGCCGGATTTGGCGACCACAAGGTCGTGCGCCGCCAGGTCGATCCCCTGGCTGGTGAAGGCGGCCGGGTCCTGGGTGAGGCCGGAGAGCGAGGTCAGCATCACCGTATGACTGCCGGCGGTGACGATCGCGGTGTTCCCGAGCGAGCTCGGCTGTCCCGCCTGATAGGGACCACGCATGACGAAGCGGCCGTCGGTCAGCGCTTCGACGCGGACATCCAGCGTGAGCGGCGACAGGCCTCGCGTGAGCTTGCCGCCGATATCGAGCCGGATCGTCGCGCCGACGCCTTCTTGCCTCGCGATGGCCACGGAAGCGGGATCGGTGACCGGCGTGACCGAGCGCAGCGTCGAGCCGCACTCGATCAGCCGGCGAAGGATCTCAGGACTGTCGCCGGGAGCGCCGGCGAGCACGCGGTCGCCGCGATCGGCGAGCACCCAGGGCCGCCGTTCGGGTTGCGCGTCGACCATGTCGATCGCTTCGTCGACACCCGGCAGCGCATCGACGAAGTCTTCGCGCCGGCGCCACATCTCGGCGGCGATGTCGGTTGCGGCACGAGCGGCAAGATCGTCGTCTCGATCGGCGATGGCCAGGACTGCCTGACCCAGGTCGGGCACGTCGAGATAGGAGTGGACGTTGCAGATCGAGACGTCGAGGAGGCGAGGCTCGCGGGCGTGCCAGGCACGGGCTCGGGCGTGCAGATCGGAGAGCGGTGGCAGATCGGTCTCGAGCCGGCCACGCAGAAGCATGGGCAGCTTGACCAAGGCCGTCACCGGGTGGATCTCGCCCGCGAGGGCTGCGAGCACGAGGCGCGCCGTGCGCTCGCCGGCCTCGACGACATCGCTATGCGGGTTGTGCTTGCAGGCGGTGACGATATCGGCAGCGCGCAGCATTGCCTCGGTCACATGCGCATGGAGGTCCAGTCCGGCGCCGATGGGTATGCCCGGGCCGACGAGGTCACGCAGCGACGACAGGAAATCCCCTTCGGCATCGTGCAGCCGGTCGGTGGTCATCGCGCCATGCAGCTCGAAGGCGACCGCGTCGACCTTCTCTAGGCGCGCGGTGTCGAGGATCTCCGCCTTGAGGTCTGCGTAGACGCTGTGCTCGATCGGGCCGCCAGGGCGGGCCATCGCCGACAGCGTCGCGACCGGCTCGGCGCCCGCAGACCGAAGCGCGCCAACGATCCCGCTCAGCGTCGATCCCGACGCCTCGTCGAGCAGTTTCGGACCGCGCGTGACGGCGAAGTCCTCGTGTCGCGTCAGGATCGGGTTGAAGCTGTGCGATTCGTGGAAGATCCGTCCGACCAGCACCCGCATCAGCGGGCGGCCTTGACGCCGATCACGCCCTCATCGTCGGCGAGATCGGCGACATAGGTCAGCGCTTCGCGGATATCGTCCGCGATCTCGCGGCGGGCCGAAGCCCCTTCGCGCGCCTGGAGCGCCTGGATCAGGCGGCGGCGGCCTTCGCCGCGGCGGCCGCGCACATAGGCGGGGAACAGCAGGTTCATGTACGGGCCGGTCTGCAGCCACAGGGCCTCGATCATCCGTACCAGCGTCGTCTGGCCGCTGGTGCGGTAGAGGGTGAAGTGGAATTCGCGGATCTTGATCCGGTCGATCGCGGAATCGCCGCGCTCGCGCGCCGCGACGATCTCGAGCGCGAGCTGCTGCAGCTCGGCGATCTTCTCAGGCGTCACATGCTCGGCCGCGCGTTCGGCCGCAAGACCCTCGAGCGCAACGCGGATGTCGCGGAGCTCGACGATCTTCGCTCTTGTCATCAGCGGCACGCGCACCGAACGATTGGGCTGCATCTCGAAGGCGCCTTCGGCGGTCAGTCGACGCAGCGCCTCGCGTACCGGCATGACGCTGACGCCGAGCGCGTTGCCGATCGAGCGGATCGTCAGCTTCTGGCCGGGCGCGAACTTGCCCTGGGTCAGCGCCTCGCGCAGCGATTCGTAGACCTGCTCGCGCAGCGTCGCCGCGGTGTCGGAAGCAACGGAGGCGAGGGGAACGGTCATGTGGCGTTTCGCGCGGCAATCCTGACGGTTTCGAGGCGGTCGTCGAACAGCGTGATTGGCGGATAGGCATCCGGATCGGTGATCACGTCTAGCACCGTCGTCGCGTCGGCGGAGAGCGCCTCGCGCAGGGCCGGAAGGAATGCGTCGGGTCTGTCGATAACGGCGCCGCGGCAGCCGCAGGCCGTCGCCACCTGGGCATGGTTCACGCCGGTGAAGCGGACGGCGCTGGTATGGCGACCGAACTTCACGTCTTCGGCGTCCTTCTGATAGCCCAGTACGCTGTTGTTCAGCACGATCACGACGATGTTGGCGCGCATGCGGCGTGCCGTCTCCAGCTCCGACCAGACATGGCCGAAGCCGCCATCGCCGACGATGCAGACGACGGGGCTTTCCGGCCGTGCGGTCTTCGCGCCCAGGCCCATCGGCACGCCCCAGCCGAGTCCGGCAAGCCCGCGCGGCGTGAGGAAACGCATGCCGGCCTTCAGCGCGCGCAGATAGGCTGCGATCCAGACGGTCGCATAGCTGGCGTCGCCGACGACGATCGTGTCCTCGGTCAGCACCGTCTGCAGGTCGGCCATGAGCCGTTCCGGCCGGATAGGAGACGCTGACGAGGCGAGATGGCCGGCAATGTCGGCATCGTGACGGCGGCGGCTCGCGTCGATCACGGTTTCGATCGGGGCGCGTCGCTGCCGGCTGGCGCGGATACGGCTCGTCAACGCCTGCAGTGTCAGCTTGGCGTCGCCGACCAGCCGCAGCGCCTCGTAGTTGCGCCCGACCTCCTGGCCATCGATGTCGATATGGATGTACCGGGCCTCGCGCGGGTAGAGCGTCCAGGAATCGGTGCCGTTCTGAGCCGTGCGCGTGCCGACGAGCAGCACCGCGTCGGACTCCTCGATCATCGCCTTGAGATGACGCGCCGGCGCCAGCTTGCCCATCACGTTGCCGGTGACGCCTATCGACAGCGGATGGCGCTCGTCGACCGCGCCCTTGCCCATGACCGTGGTCATGACCGGGATGCCGGCCGCTTCCTGAAGCGTGGCGAGCTCGGTCGCCGCGCCGGAGAGATGGACGCCGCCGCCGGCGACGATCAGCGGCCGGTCCGCCTTGTTGAGCAGTGCAGCCGCTTCCTCGATCCGGTCGAGATCGGCGCAGACGCGATCGAGTGGGTAGCGGCCGAGGGCGGCCGTGCGTTTCGGATCGTCGGTCGCGGCTTCGCTCAGCATGTCGGCCGGCAACAGCAGAACGGCCGGGCCAGGTCGGCCGCTCGTCGCCGCGGCGAAGGCCATGTCGACATAATCGTCGACGCGCGCCGGCTCGTTGATGCGGCGGACCCACTTGGCGCAGGCCTGGAACAGGCCGAAATGGTCGAGCTCCTGGAAGGCGTTCCTGTCGGCGGTGTTGCGGACGACATCCTGCACGAGCGCCACGATCGGCACCGACGACTTCAATGCTTCGGCGAGGCCGGGGACGAGCAGAGTCGCGGCCGGCCCGTTCTGGGCGCAGACGATTCCGACTTGGCCCGAGATGCGGGCGAAGGCGTCCGCCATCGCCGCGCCGGCATTCTCGGTTCGATAGACGAACTGGCGGAGGCCGAGGTCTTCGGCAGCGAGGATCGCCGCCGAGGGCAGGCTCTGGCCGAAGATCGTGTGGACCTCGTGGCGCTTGAGCGCCGCGGCGAGACGCTGGGCCGCGGTCGGAGCGTTGCTCATGCGCGGGCTTCCTTGCATGCGTCGCCGATGATTGCAACCAGTCGGTCGATATCGGCCTGCACCATCGGTGTCGAGAGCGCGCCGAGTCCGGTCGAGGAGATCAGCACGCCCTTGTCGCGTACCATGCGGACGAGCTTCGCCAGCCGCGCGCGCTCGGCCGCATCCGGATACTGGTCGCGATAACTCCTGAGCGTCCGGTCGTTTAGCTTGATCTGGAATAGCGAGCCGAGGCCGGTGACCTGCCCCGGCACGCCGGCACCGCGGATCGCCTCGCGCAAGCCTTGGCGCGCGGCTTCGCCAAGAGCGTTGAGCCGGTCGAAGGTTTCAGGCGTCATTGCTCGCATGGCGGCGATGCCGGCGGTCATCGACAGCGGGTTGGCGGTGAAGGTGCCGGCCTGGGGCACCGGCGGCTTGCCTCGGCTCGGATCGAAGACGGCCATGAACTCAGTCTTGCCTGCGACCGCACCGATCGGCAATCCGCCTCCGATGATCTTGCCGAAGGCGCAGAGGTCGGCCGCGATGCCGAAGCGGCCGATCGCCCCGCCATGGCTCAGTCGGAAGTTCAGCACCTCGTCCGAGATCAGAACCATGCCGTTGGCGCGCGTGAACTCGCGCAGGAAGGCGAGGTAGGCCCGCTCCGCCGGGACTAGGCCGGCGCGGGCCGGCATCGGATCGACTAGCACGCAGGCGATCTCGGCAGCGTGCTCGTGCAAAAGCTCCTTTGTCGCGGCGATGTCGTTGAACGGGACGACGACGGTCTGCTCGAGCACCGAGGCGGGCGTGCCGCTGTTGTAGGGAACGGGAGAGGGGCGGTTGCTGCCCCAGTTCTCTGGCGTTGGGTCGAAGCTGACTTCGACCGGATCGTAGTTTCCGTGATAGGCGCCCTCGCACTTCACGATCTTCGGCCGGCCGGTGAAGGCGCGGGCCGCGCGGATCGCCATCATCACCGCTTCGCTGCCTGTGTTGGTGAAGCGCACGTGGTCGAACCACGAGACACGCTCGCACAGCAGCTCGGCCAGCTCGATCTCGAGCTCCGTCGGGCTGCCGAAGCTGGCGCCGAAGGGAAGCTGGCGAAGGATCGCGGCGTTCACCGGCTCGAAGGCATGGCCGTGGATCAGCGTGGTGAAGTTGTTGGTGAAGTCGAGGAAGCGGTTGCCGTCGACGTCCGTGAGCCAGGCGCCGGAGCCCGAGGCGGCATAGAGCGGGAAGGGGCTTTCGAACACCGAGCTTCGCGTATTTCCCCCCGGCATCACGGCGCGGGCGCGCTCATGCAACTGCCGTGACCGCTCGATCCGCATGAGAGGAATCCTCGTCGCCGCGCCAATTTGTGATCACAAATATCCTTGCGATCCTCCAAGTCGTCAAGCTATCGTCAGAAAAAAATGTGATCACAAATGCGGAGCGGGTGCTCCGCCAAACGCGAGGAGAGGGAGAAGCTCATGCACCGGAGGACATTGCTTTCAACGGCTGTGGCACTCGTCGCGGCGCTTACCGCGGGGAGCGCCGAGGCGCAGACGAACCTCGAAAAGGCGAAGCAGGCGGGTCAGACCGAGGTGGTGATCGCCGGCGGCGCCGGCGGCTATCTCGAGGCGGTGAAGAAGCATTTCTACGATCCGTTCACCGCCGCGACCGGTATCAAGGTGACGACCGTCAGCGCGCCTTATGGCGAGAAGGCGACGCGGCTGAAGGCCATGCATGAGGTCGGCAAGGTCGAATGGGATTTGGTCACGCTCTCGCTCGACTTCCTCAACCCGGCGGTGACGCCTTTCCTTCGCGACCTCGGCAATTGCGCCGATGTGCCCGGCGTTGCGCGCAATGGCGTCGCTGGCGCCTGTCTCCGCCACGGCGTGCTCTTCGAGATCGGCGGCGTACCCTATGCATTCAGCACCAAGGCCTTTCCGGCCGGCAAGCCGCAGCCGAAGACATGGGCAGACTTCTTCGACGTGAAGACCTATCCCGGTCCGCGCTCGCTACCGAATGCGGGCGTGCCATGGTGGCCGATCATCGCGGCGTTGCAGGCCGATGGCGTACCTCATGACAAGCTGTTCCCGCTCGACCTCGACCGCGCCTTCAAGAAGCTCGATACGATCAAGCCGAACGTCACCGTGTGGTGGCGCAACGGCGACCAGAGCCAGCAGGTCGTGCGCGACGGCGAGGTCGTGATGTCGATGATGTATTCCGGGCGCGCGCTCAAGCTCCGGAGCGACGGCACGCCGATCGACGTGATCTGGCCGGGCGCGCCCATCGATGCCGTCTTCGTCGGCGCCGCCAAGGATGCCCCGCATCCGCATGCGGCACTCGCCTTCATCGACTTCCTGATGACCCGGCCGGAGGCGCATGCGGCCTATGCCAACGCCAACTTCTACGACACCTCGAACAAGGACGCGCTGGCGCAGCTGAGCCCGGCCGATCAGCGGGGACGCGCGACGCACCCGGACAATCTGCGCACGCTGGTTGCCATCGACCGCGACTGGGTCTCGGCCAACCGCGACAAGGTGATCGAGCGCTGGAACAAGTGGCTGGCGCAGTAAAGGGTGCTCGATGACGATCCTGCATTGGGCGAAGGGATGACCGATGCGGGATCGCCATCAATGGCTGAGCTGAAGGGTGCCGGCGGCGCGCCCGTTTCGATCGCCGCCGTGGAAAAGCGCTTCGGCAGCGTCGCAGCACTGCAGGGCGTCAGTCTCGACGCCGGGGCCGGGGAGTTCCTCTCCCTCCTGGGGCCTTCCGGCTCCGGCAAGACGACGCTGCTGATGATGATCGCGGGCTTCGAGATCCCCGACCGCGGCACGATCGCGATCGGTGGACGCGACGTCACCGAGCTGCCGGCGAACCAGCGCAATGTCGGCATGGTGTTCCAGCGCTATGCGCTGTTCCCGCACATGACGGTCGCCGAGAACATCGGCTTTCCGCTGCGCATGCGCGGCCTGGCGCGGAGCGAGATGTCGTCCCGGGTCGAGGATGCGCTGAAGCTGGTGCGCCTCGACGGTTACGGCACCCGACTGCCGTCTCAGCTTTCCGGCGGCCAGCAGCAACGGGTGGCGCTGGCGCGGGCGGTGGTCTTCCGGCCGCCGGTGCTCTTGATGGACGAACCGCTGGCCGCGCTCGACAAGAAGCTGCGCCAGGCGATGCAACTCGAGGTCCGCCACCTGCAGCGCGAGCTCGGTCTCACTGTCCTCTATGTCACGCATGACCAGGAGGAGGCGCTGACGATGTCGGACCGCATCGCCGTCCTCAATGACGGCCGGATCGAGCAAATTGGACGGCCGGAAGAGCTCTATGAGATGCCGGCGAGCGCCTTCGTCGCCGACTTCATCGGCGAGACCAATTTTCTCAGTGGCGATGTCGTCGGCCTCGACGCGCGCGAATGCCGCGTTCTTCTGGACGGCGACGGACTCGTCACCGGGCGCGTAGCCGCCGACGGCCTGGCCGCCGGCACCGGCGCGCGGCTGGCGGTGCGCCCCGACCGGGTAAGGCTCGGCAATGCCGAGGGGATCGAAGGCACGATCGCCGAGCGCATCTATTCGGGGGCGATGCTGATGCTGGCGGTCCGGATCGGCGAGACGACCACGATCATGGCGCGCGGACCGAGCAACGGTCCCGACGCCGATCGATCCGTCGGCGATCGCGTGCGGGTCTCGTGGAAGCCCGAGGACGCGCGCGTCTATCCCGCCGCGGCGGAGAGATGACGCGCTGGCGGCAGGTACGGGGAGGGCGGTGGTCGCCGCTCGCGGCGATGCTCCTGCTTTCGCCGATGGCGTTGTTGCTGATCGCGGGATTCTTCTATCCGCTGGTCAATCTGCTGGGGCGGAGCCTGTGGACACCCGAGTTCAGCCTCGTCCACTACGAACGCCTGCTCGGCGAGCCGCTCTACCTCCTGATCCTGATGCGGACGCTGTGGATCGCCGGGGTCGTCAGCGTCTTCACGCTGCTTCTGGGCTATCCGGTCGCGCTGGTCATGGCGCGGCTCGGCGGCTGGAAGGCGGCGCTGGTCGCGGCCTGCGTGCTGGTGCCGCTCTGGACCAGCGCGCTGGTGCGCAGCTACGCCTGGGTCGTTTTGCTGCAGCGGAACGGCATCGTCAACGACACGCTGCGCGGCCTCGGCCTGACCGAGCAGCCACTCCGGCTGATCCACACCGAAGGTGCACTGCTGGTGGCGATGACGCATGTGTTGCTGCCCTTCATGGTGCTGCCGATCTACAGCGTCCTGCGGGCGATCTCCACGGATCTGCCGCGCGCCGCCGCTAATCTCGGCGCCGGCACCTGGTCGATCTTCCGTCACGTGACCCTGCCGCTCAGCCTGCCGGGTGTCTTCGCCGGCACGCTGATGGTGTTCATCCTCTCGCTCGGCTTCTACATCACCCCGGCGCTGGTCGGTGGCCCGCGTACGCTGATGATCGCGACGCTGATCGGCC
The DNA here is from genome assembly GCA_016869375.1 of Alphaproteobacteria bacterium. Taxonomy (GTDB): domain Bacteria; phylum Pseudomonadota; class Alphaproteobacteria; order SHVZ01; family SHVZ01; genus SHVZ01. The sequence goes on from VGEH01000014.1 coordinate 9,749, forward strand.
AGCAGATGACGGAGCTCCTGAACTGGTCCTTCGCCAGCGCCATCGCCGCGGCATTGCTGGCCGTGACCCTGCTGCTGGTCGCGGCCTTCCGCCGCGTGCTCCGCATCGATCAGATGGCCGGCCATGCGGGCTAGGGCACCCAGCCTCGGCAGCGTCGCGCTCTGGGCGCTGGTCGGCACAATTCTGGCGGTGCTGGTGCTGCCGACGCTGATCGTGGTGCCGATGTCGCTGACCGGCGACCAGTATCTGGGCTTCCCGCCGCGCAGCTGGTCGCTCAAATGGTATACGGCCTACTTCAGCGACGCCGAGTGGATCCGTGCGACGTTGTTCAGCCTGGAGATCGCGGCGCTGACGACGGTCGTCGCGACGATCCTCGGCACCTGCGCGGCGCTCGCCATCGTGCGCGGCGACGTGAAGGGCCTCGGCTGGATCAACGCCTTCACGCTGGCGCCGATGATCGTGCCGCACATCGTCGTCGCCGTCGCGATGTACCTGACCTTCGCCCGCCTTGGCCTGACCGGTACGGTGTTGGGATTCGTCATCGCGCACACGATCCTGGCTTTGCCCTATGTCGTGCTGACGGTATCAGCGACGCTCTATCGGCTCGACCCGGCCTTGGAGATGGCGGCGCTCAACCTCGGCGCCTCGCGGCTGCAGGCTTTCTTCCAGGTGACGCTGCCGCTGTCGCTGCCGGGCATTGCGACCGCGGCGGCCTTCGCCTTCATCATTTCGCTCGACGAGGCGGTGGTCTCGTTCTTCCTCTCCGGCGTCCACGTCAAGACGCTGACGCGAAAGCTCTTCGAGGATATCGACTACAGCCTGTCGCCGGTCATCGCCTCCGCCTCGACGCTGCTCGTGGTCGTGTCGATCGCGGTGATGGCGGCCATCGAGCTCGCCCGGCGTTCGGTCAAGAGGTAGAGGCCATGGGACTGCATTTCGCCCGCGAGGAATATGCCGAGCGCCAGGCGCGCTGCTGCCGCGAGATCGCGGCGCAGGGCCTCGACGGCATCCTCCTGTTCAAGCAGGAGAGCATGTATTACCTGACCGGATACGACACCAGCGGCTACCTCTACTTCCAGTCGATGCTGATCGGCGCCGACGGCGCGGTGGCGCTGCTGACGCGCTCGGGCGATCTCGCCTCCGCCAGGGAGACCTCGGTCGTCGAGGACATCCGCATCTGGGTCGACCGCGCCGATGCCAATCCGGGCAACGACATCCGCGACATGCTGGCGAGCCTGGGCTTCATGGGAAGCGCATCGGCATCGAGTACCACGCCTTCGGCCTGACCGCGGCGCGCGGCAAGCTGGTCGATGCGGCGCTCGCGGGATTCTGCACGACGGTCGATGCTTCTACCCTGGTCGATGGCCTAAGGCAGGTGAAGAGCGCGGCCGAACTCGTCTATGTGCGCAAGGCATCCGCGCTCACCCAGGCAGCGCATGAGACGGCGAACCGTCTCACCGTGCCAGGCGTGTCATTGGCGAAGCTGCGCGGCGGCATGCTGGCGACGGCGGTCGAGGGGGGAGGGGACCCGCCCGGCGTGCGCTGGCCGATTGCCTGCGGCCGCGGTGCGATGGTCGTCCGCTACTACACGGGCAGCGGCGATGGCGAGGTCGGCGTCGACGACCAGGTGACGCATGAGATCGGCGTACCTTTCAGGCATTATTATTTTGTAATCATGCATACGATCGTCACCGGCAAGGCCGATCCACGTCATCGCGCCATGTTCGCCGCCTGCCGGGCGGCGCTCGATGCGTGCGAGGATCGATTGCGGCCAGGAAGGACGCTCGGCGACGTCTATGCCGCTCATGCCGAGACCTTTATCGCGGCGGGTTATCCGAAGATCCTCAACGCATGCGGCTATCCGCTCGCCGCCACATACCCGCCGACCTGGGTCGAGCAGCCGATCATCTGCCGCGACCATCCTCTCGTGCTCCGTCCCGGCATGGTCGTGTTCCTCTATATGATCCTGCAGGACATGGAGGCGGGGCTGGCGATGTCCTTGGGCGAGACGGCGCTGGTGACCGAGGGCGAGGCCGAGCGCCTGACCCGGGCGCCGCGCGAGCTGGTCGTCAACTGACGATGCCGACCGGCCGGGTTGCCGTCGTCACCGGCGGATCCTCCGGGATCGGCCTCGGTATCGTCCGCGGCCTGCTCGATGCCGGCGCGCTGGTTGCCTTCTGCGGCACCAGCAACGAACGCATCTCGGCGTCTATGACTGAGCTCGCGGCCGGCGATCGCGTGATGGCCGAGATCGCCGATGTCGCCGATCCCGTTTCTGTCTCGGCCTTCTTCGCGACGGTCCGTCAACGCCTCGGCGACGTGGACATCCTCGTCAATAATGCCGGCGTGTCGCCGAAGCGCCGTTCACCCGACCCCTGGGCGACCCAGGTGACGCTGGAGGAATGGCGGCGCGTGCTCGACGTGAACCTGACCGGCGCCTGGCTTTGCAGCCAGGAGGTCATCCCCGGCATGATCGCGCGCCGCTGGGGGCGGATCATCAATATCGGCTCGATCGCCGGCCGCACGACGCCGAAGATCGCAGGTCCACACTATGCGGCGGCGAAGGCCGGGTTGGGCGGATTGACGCGTTCGCTGGCTTTCGATCTCGGCCCGCACGGGATCACCGTGAATTGCCTGGCGCCGGGGTGGATCGCTTCGAACATGACGGCGCCTGTTGGCTCGTCTCGCGCGGAAGAGGCGGCGGCGGCGATCCCGGTCCGCCGCGTCGGCATCCCATCGGACATGGCCGCTGCCGTCACCTTCCTCGCCGGTGACGCGGCGTCGTACCTGACCGGCACGACGATCGACGTCAACGGCGGCGCTTTCGCGATCTGACGCCCGGCGTTCAGTCCTTGCGGCGCAGCGCCACGACCTCGATCTCGACCATGATCTCGTCGACGGCGAAGCTGCAGATGATCGTCGTGTTCGTGGGCCGGGGATCGGAGAAGGTCTCGCCGAGGATCTTGGACACCTCCGTAACGTGCGCACGGTCGGACAGGTAGACGCGGACCTGCACGATGTCGCGCAGCGACGCACCGGCTTCCGCGAGCGCGGCGGCGATCGTCTTCAGGCTCTGGCGCGCCTGGCCGGCGGCGGTATCGGCGAAGGCCATCGTCTTCGGATCGAAGCCGGCCGTGCCCGAGACGAAAACCCAGTCGCCGTCGACGACGGCGCGGGCGTAACCCGCCAGGGTCTCGAAGGTCGAGCCCGAGTAGATCGAGCGTCTGGTCATGGGGGGCGGCTCCTGAGGCGAAGGCGCCCATTCGTATCCGTTACCTTCCACGGAAACTAGGCGGACGCTTCTCGGTGAAGGCGCGGCGCCCCTCGACCTAGGTGCGGCGTTTACTCTCTAACCGCTTGATCTGGTGACAGGATAAGTTTGCTTTTAGATCAACTTTGATCATTCCGAAATTTACGGTTAGGCTTGGGTGGATGAGCAGCGTCCTCAGCAAACTTTTCGGGCCGAAGACGACGACCGACAACCGACGTCGCGACCCGCGCGTCGAGGTCCCGCAGAACACTGCGATCCTCTCCGTGGATGGCGCGCCCTATCCGCTCAAGAACTGGAGCGCCTGGGGTTTCCTCGCCGGCTCCTACAGCGGCAACCGCGAAGTCGGCGACAAGTGTCTCGTCAACATCAGCGTCAAGCAGGACCCCTTCGCCATCGCCTTCGCGGCCGAGGTCGTCATCGTGCGCAAGGAGTCGGGCGACCTCGCCGGGCGCTTCGTCTTTCTGCCACCCGAGAACATGGCGCAGATCGAAGCCTACTTCGCCTATCACACCCGCGTTCCCTGATCGGCGCTTCGGCGCCGTCAGGGCAATCTCATCCTCTCACCGGATCCGATCAGGCCGCCGCGCGTACCGTGGCGATGCCGAGTTTGTCGAGCGTGCGGCGGACCTTGTCCAGAGCCTCGCCTGAAAGCGGCATCACCGGATCGCGGTCCTAGGCGGCGTCGATGGCGAGCCGCGTCAGCCTGCCGCGCTCTCGTTTCCGTCGCGTCCCCGGCAGTCTATGCCATTCCGCGCCGTGCCTCGATCCGCCTGCTCAAGTCAGCCGCGCGACGGTAAGCCGTATCTTGCCACGGTTGTTCTTGTAGAAGCCCCAGGCGTCGTTGGCATAGGCGTAGAGATAGCCCGACTTCGTCGGCGTCCACTCGCAGCCCTTTCCGACTTCCTTCGTTTCGTGCTGCAAGGTCGCCTGCGTCTCGTCGACGCCCAGGCTGTTGGCGATCGCGCCCACCAGGCAGAACCACGGCATCTCCTCATGGCGCTTGGTCATCAGGAATTCCGCGCCCCTGTTGCCTGTGACCTTCTTCCAGAGCGTCTCGAAGGCGCCGAGCGCGCTGCCCAGCATCTGGGCCGCCTCACCCGGGTGGAACTTGCCGTCATTGGTTCCGCCGGGGCCACAGCTGATGCCGCTGTCGAGCCACTCGCCGTCCGCGGCGAGCCGATACGCGCATCCGGCCTCGAGATAGAGCCCGGTGGCGTTCCATGGCTGGATCGCGAACACGTCCAGCTCCGTCGAGTCTCCGGGCGCCGCAAGGATGCTGGTGACGCGATAGGGGCCTTGCGCGATTGGCGGATCGCCGTGCCGCTGCTTCGCGGAACCGTGCAGCGTCGGTTCGTCGACCGAGAAGCGAGGGCAGCTTCGCGGCTGCGTCGGCAGCACGGTGTAGACGCCTGTCAGCGAGTCATGAAGGACGTCGTGGTGGTTGGGGCGTATCTGGTTCGTGAACTGCTCGGCGAAGGCGAGCCCGCATCGCTGGGCCTCGTCCAGCATCCACTTCAGGGCCGCGTCCGAAAGCCCCGTCTCCTTGTAGCCGCCGCCGACATCGCAATGGACGCCTGGGAACCACACCTGCCTGACGTCGCGGTCGCCGACCTCGGTCCATAGCGTCGGCTGGAAGCTGCCGCGCATCTCGTCGATGGCGATCGCGTGGCGCGCGGTCTCGACCGCCTTGCCGAGGCGCGTGTCGTGGAAGGAGTGGTCCTTGGGATCGTCGAGCAGATTCAGGACCGAGAAGTAATCCGGGACGCCCAGGCTGCCGACGGTGTCCCAGACGCCGACGAAGCGGATAGGCGTGATGCCGTCCTTGGTCGGGTGGAACGTCCACCCTCGCTTCGCCCATTCCTTCCTGGCCGCCGTCCTGGCGTCGGGGTCGCCTTCGCGATAGCCCTCGCGAAAGACCGTCTCGATCCTAGCCCAGGCATCGGACTCCTTCACGCCGCGTATATCGAGGATGTCGCAGCATCCGATCATGCCGCCGAGGCTGCGCGCGGTGTAGGCGCCCCGGCTGAAGCCGAAAAGGAAGATCTCGGCGCCGGCCTCGTAGTGTTCGCAGAGGTAGCGGTAGCCGCTCATGATGTTCCGGTCGAGGCCGTCGCCGAGCCCGCCGCCGGTCAGCTTGCTGAACCAGCCGGGGTCGGTGCCGACGCCGGGGTGGTAGTAGCAAAGCTGCTGGTCGGCTCCGACCATGCCTTTCAACAGGGCGTTGTAGAGCCTTGTGACATTGGTCGGCGCGGGAACGCCGCCATCGGTCTGGTCAGGCGTGTTCCAGGTGCCGTCGCAGCAGACCACCACGCGCTTCATGCCATCCCCCCGGGTCGCTTGCACGTAAAGGTAGCGCATCGGGGCGGGCGCGCAATGGGTGCCGCCGGGCTATGTCTTGCTTTGAACCGTCGGGGACCTCTCCTCGAGCCATCGCAGCAGGCGTTGCCGGAGCGGCGGGATGTCGAGGGCGATGAAGGCGGCGCCGAGCGGCAGCATCCAGAATCCGAGGATAGGCAGGATGCCGAAGACGCCGCCGGCCATCAGCAGGACGCCGAGCAGCGTACGCAGACCCCGCGGGACTTTCTCGCCACGCTCGATGCCCTTGCGGAGCATCTCGAAGAGTCGACGCTTCACGAAGAACTCCTCAATCGGCGATCGCGCGGGGCGCGCGAGCATCGCTCGCGCCGGGCGGGATCGGCGCATCCCGCCTGCTGCCGTGCCGGTTCGCGTAGGCCTTGGTGAACTCCGCGCCGAGCAGGAAGATCTGGGAGGAATAGTAGACCCAGAGGAGGATGATGAGCAGGGCTCCGGCGGCTCCATAGGCGGAGGCGACGGTGCTGCTGCCGAGATACCAGCCGATCAGCGACTTGCCGATCGTGAACAGGAGCGAGGTGAAGATCGCGCCGACGATCACGTCGCGCCATTCGAGGCGCCGGTCCGGCAGGATCTTGTAGATCGCGGCGAACAGCACGGCGATCAGCGCGAAGGAGATCACCGCGCTCAACAAGGAGAGGATCAGCTTCCCGAACGGGATGATCACGTTCACGTAGTTGCCAACGGCGGTGAGACCGGCGCTGATCACCAGGGAGACGATCATCAGGAATCCCAGCGACGCGACGAGACCGAGGCTGGCCGCGCGCGCGGATCAGCCGCGAGAGTGTCGTTCCCTCGGACTTGGCCTTCCAGATCGCGTTCAGCGCCGACTGCATCTCGCCGAACACGCCCGACGCCGTCACCATCAGGGCGCCGAGGCCGATCAGGGTGGCGATGGCGCCCGAGGTTTCCTTGCTCGCGCTCTGGATCGCGGTCTGCAGCAGATCCGTGCTCGCCTTTCCCATCAGGGTCTGGAATTGGAGCGTCAGGGCCGTGAGCGCGGCTTCCTCGCCGAAGACGAAGCCCACGATCGCCAGGATGATCAGCATGAGGGGGGCGAGGGCGGTCACGGCATAGAAAGCCATCGAGGCGCCCCGGCTGAGCGCTTCGTCGGCGATGAAGGAGGTGACCGTCTCCTTCGTCAGCGGCCAGATGTCGTTCGGCATCGTCTTAAGCGGGATTGTGCGGATCGCTCGGGCCTTCCTTCCCTGCATCAAGAAAAACCCGGCCTGCCTCGGAAGTTGCCGAGGACCGGTATCCGAATCGCGCCGATTCTCGGCAGAAGGCGCGGGGTATCTGTTGTTGCCGGGACGCCATATGTTATTCATGCGGCATCAACCGGATGAGTGCTGATTGCGTCGAGTTCTGATCTGCGGGGCGACCGGGTTCGTCGGCCGGAACCTGGCAGAGCGGTTCGCGGCCGATCCGCGTTACGCCGTCACCGCGGTCCATCACCGGCGGCCGCCTTTCGACTGCGCCAACCTGGCCTGGGTCCAGGCCGACCTCGCCAACGAGGAGGATGTGAACCGCGTGCTGCGCGGCCAGGACATCGTCCTGCAGGCGGCGGCGGCGACCTCGGGCGTCCGCACCACGGTCTCGCGGCCCTCGGAGCAGATCGTCCACAACGCGGTCATGAACTCCTACATCTTCGCGGCGGCGCTCGACAACCAGGTGAGCCACGTCCTCTTCCCATCCTGCACGATCATGCTGGCGTCGCGCGACGAGGCGCAGCGCGAGGAAGACTACGATCCTCGCGTGCCGCCGCATCCGGTCTACGAGGGCGCCGCGCACACGAAGCTCTATATCGAGAACATGTGCGCCTTCTACGCGCGCCGCGGACAGGTGAAGTTCACTGTTTTCCGGCACTCCAACGTCTACGGACCGCACGACAAATACGACCTGCAGCGCAGCCACGTCTTCGGCGCCACGATCACCAAGGTCCTGGGCGCGACGGACGGGCGCGTCCTGGTCTGGGGCACGGGCGAGGAGAAGCGCGATCTCCTTCATGTCGACGACCTCGTCGACGCCTTCGCCGCGGCCGTCGAGCGGCAGGACGCGTCCTTCGGCCTCTACAATATCGGCTACGGCCGGGCGGTCTCGGTGCGCGACCTGGTGGCGATGGTCGTCCGCGCCTCCGGCCGCGATCTGGACATCGTCTATGACGAGACCAAGCCGACGGTGAAGACCAACGTCTCGCTCGATTGCCGGCGGGCCGAGGCCGAGCTCGGCTGGCGCGCGAAGGTCGGGCTCGAGGACGGCATCGACCGCACCATCGCCTGGTGGAAGGAAAACCGGCCGGTTGGCTAGCACCGGCCCCGTCCGTCCGGCACCGGGTCGCCTCTCGCTGAAACAGCAATGGGCGACCTGGCCGGGTTCGGCGACGGCCGCGCTCGCGCATGCCAAGGCGCATCTGGCGCAAGGGAGCGCGGCTTCCGAGCTCTGGCTCACGCGCACGCTCGCCTGCGATCCGGGCCAGCCGGAGGCACCGGTCTTGCTGGCGAGCCTGCTGGTCCAGGCGGGACGCAGCGATGCGGGCCGCCGTGTGCTGCGCCGGGCCGCGGCGATGACCCCGGCGCTTTGGTCAGTGTGGATGAGCATGGCGACACTCGGCTGGCGCAGCGAGGCTTATCGCGAAGCCCTGCCGTTCAACCGCCGCGGCGTGATCCTGCGCGGCCCCGATCCGGCGATGCAGATGCAGCTGGGGATCCTGGAGGCGCTGGCAGGCTCGGCGCAGAACGCGCGCCGCCTGGCGACGGACGTGCTGGCACGCGACTCCTCGCAGTTGCAAGCGGCGATCGATGCCGGCGTGATCGCGCTCTCCAAGAACAGGGTCGCTGCCGCCGCCATCCTTCTCGAGGGCATCCTCGATCGCCGTCCCGAAGCGGCCGAGGCGGCGCTGGTGCTCAAGCATGCTCGCATCGCCGCGTCGCAGGCGCCGGAGGACATGAACGAGATCCGGCGCGATTGGCGCTCTGCCGGCCGGCTCCATCCGCGGGATGCGCAGCGGCCGCAGCCGAGCTACCTCGTGATCCGCGGATATGGCTGCGGCTTCTGGGGCGAGGTGCTGAACACGGCGATCAACCTCGCGCTTGCCGACATCATGGGACGAACGCCCGTGGTCTATTGGGGCGGCGAGGTGCGCTACCGCCATCTTCAGCAACCGAACGCCTGGGATCTCTACTTCGAGCCGGTGTCGCCGACCACGGTTGACGATCTCGCGCCGCTCGAGACGACTTCGTTTCCGTCGTACTGGAAGCCGTCGGCGCTCACGACGATGGAGCATCTCGGCACCTTCGCGCAGCAGATCGGTCATGTCAGCGGCGTCACCGGCCTGGTCGCGGTCAACAGACCGGAGACTATCGTCGTCTCGGACGGCTATGCCGATATGAACGACGTGCTGCCCTGGGCGGCTCCCGGCCATCGCTGGGCCTCCGCCAGGGCGCTGGATGTCTTTCGCGAGATCTTCGCGCGGCTGATCCGCCCGCAGGCGTCTCTCCGCGCCGAACTCGATAGGCAGGCCTCGCAGCTCTTCGGATCGCGTCCGCATGTCGCGGTGCATGTCCGCGCGCAGAGCAAGGGCAAGAACGAGGAAGCGCTCGAAGGCGGCGGCGTATCGCTGCCAGGCTACTTCCGCCACGTCGATCGCGTGCTGGCGGGCCTGCCCGGTGCCGGCGTGTTCCTGCTCACCGATCTGGATCACGCGGTCGAGGCCTTCCGTCAGCGCTACGGCGACAGGATCGTGACGCTGGAGCGCCTGCGCCTGATCCAGCCTGATGAGCATCTGCCCGAGGTCAGCGACCTCGGCTTCGACAAATCGCTCGACGGCTATCGGCTCGGTCTCGAGGTCCTGGTCGATGCCCATCTCGCCGCCCGCTGCGAGCGCTTCGTTGGCGACGGCGCCTCGGGCGTGTCGGCTGCGATCACGATGCTGAAGCCCTGGGGCGACGACCACGTCTCCCTGCTGCGCCGGAACGTCTTCACCGAGCGCGGCGGCCGGATCGCCGGGCCGTTCGGGAAGTCCGGCTAGATCCCCCGCCAGGGATCGGAGGCGAGAGGCGGCGTCGTCACCTTGTATTCGTCGGTGATCCGGGGCACCCGGGCCAGCTTCTTCAGATCCGGCAGCGGGCGGCGGAGATCGGCATCGTCCGCGACCGCCTGCTCGATCGCATGCGCGGCGCGCAGCGTGAACAGGTCGGCGGCGGCGGGGCCGGTGATCATCATGCCGAAGGGCGTGCCGGTCGGCTCGAGGCCCATGGGCAGCGACAGGCTCGGATTGCCGGTCAGCGAGATCATGTAGGTGAGCGAGAACCAGCGGTAATAGGTGGGCAGGCGCTTGCCGTTGATCTCGTTCATGTAGAGCTGGCTCCACTTGAATGGCGGGATCGCCAAGGTCGGCGACAGGATCAGGTCGCACTCCTCGAAGACCGACTGCACTGTGCGATAGATGCGCGTCTGCTCGGCCTGGGCCCAGGAAACGTCGTCGGCCGAGTAGCGGAGCCCTTCCTCGTAATTGGCGATCATGTTGGGGCCGAGCAGCTTCTTGTGCCTGGCGTAGTTGGCGCGCTGCGCGTTCAGCATGCCGGTGGCGCGCAGCACGCCGAAAGCCTCATGCGCGCGGCCCATATCGGGGTCGATGTGCTCGCAGGAGCGGAACAGCGATTTCAGCTTGCTCATGCGCCGCCGGAAGGTGGTGGCGATGCGCGTATCGACCGGGCAGGTACCCCAGTCGAGCGTATAGCCGACGCGAAGCTGCGAGAGATCGATCGGCGCGGGGTCGAGGAACATCTGGCCCTCGATCGGCCGCGACAGCGGATCGCGCGCATCGAACGCGGCCTGCGCGGAAAGCAGCAGGCAGGTATCGGCGACGGTGCGGCCCATCGGCCCGTGCGTCGGAATCATGTTCCAGCCCTGGCCGCGCTTGTCGGTCGGCACCAGGCCGGGCGAGGGACGGAAGCCGACGACGCCGCAGAAAGCGGCCGGAATGCGCAAGCTGCCGCCGCCATCCGAGCCGGTGCAGATCGGCAGCATGTTCGTGGCGAGCGCTACTGCCGAGCCGCCGGAAGAGCCGCCCGGCGTGCGCTCGGGATCGAAGGGGTTGCCGGAAGGGCCGTAGACCGGGTTGTTGGAATTGGCGCCGGCACCGAATTCCGGCACGTTGGTCTTGGCCACGACGATGGCGCCGGCGGCGCGGCAGCGCGCGACCATGGCGTCGTCCTGCTTCGAACGGTTCTTCGCGAAGATCGGCGAGCCGAAGCTGTTGATGAGGCCGGCGGCATCGTCGAGATCCTTCACGCCCAGCGGCAGCCCGTGCAGCACCGGCAGGTCGTCGCCGGCCACCACGGCCTGCTCGGCCGCCTTCGCTTCCTTGAACGCGCGCGGCCAGATCGTGTCGGTCACCGCCTTGACCGCGTGGTTCACCGCGTCGATGCGGGCCTTGCAGCTTTTCAGCAGCTCGACCGGCGAGAGCTTCTTGGCGCCGATCAGGCGGCGGGCTTCGACGGCGGAAAGATCGCAGGGCTCGGTCATCTCGGTCTCGCGGAAGGCAAGGGGCGAGACAGGATAGACCAGAACTAGGGCCGGACACCCGGCGCTTCGAAGGGCATGCCGGCGGCGCGCTTCATCAGGTAGAGCTCGAGCGCGACATACTCGGGCGCGCCATAGGCATAGGGCTCGGCGCGCATGCCGATCAGGCAGTTGCGGAGCCGGCGCTGCAGCGAGCCGAGGGACTGCCATTCGAGGCGGTAGATCGGATAGCCGGTCGGGTGCGCCTGCGGGATCGTCGCACCGGCGAGCTTCCTCCCGCGATTGTCCTCGTGGCATTGGGCGCAGGAGAGGTTGAGCTGGCCCTGGCGCCGGTTGAACGCTTCGGCCCCTGCCTGCGTGAAGGGGAGTAGACGCGGATCAGAGGGCGGCGCGATCTGCTGCTCGCGCGACTGCATCGAGACGAGCGCGTTCAGCGACAGCAGCTCGCGGCTCTCATACTCGAAGGCGGGGGCCTTCTGCTGCTCGGTGCGGCAAAGGTTGATGCGCTGGTCCAGGTTCACGGGCGCGTTCGCGTCGGTCGCGAAGGCAGGGTAGCGTGCCGCGACGCCGGCCATGCGCGCCGCCTCGCCATGGCAATCGGCGCAGGATTCGTTCGCCGCTCCCTGGCGCTGATTCCAGAACTTCTCGCCATCCAGGACCCAGAGCATGGCCGGGTTGGCCATGTCGTCGTCCTGCATTGCCTGCACCGACGGGCTCATGTCGTGATAGCCGGAGCGGCGCTCGGCTTCGGGGATCTCGGCGCTCGCCTGCGCAGCCAGCAGGAGGAGGGCGCCGAGCAGCCGCTTCATGCGACGGTGATGCGCGCGGTCTCTTCGACCTTGAAGCCGTTGTCGCCGGTCCAGCGGAAATAGAGCGTGCCGCTCTCGGTCGCCACCGTATGGAACGACACGTAAGGGTTGGCGGCGATCGCCGAGGAGAGCTTCATCCTGAAGATCTCGACCCCGTTATAGGTGCAGATCATCTCCTCGATGATGTCGCGCGGGATCGTCGTGCCGTTGGTGCCGGCGCGGAAGCCGGTCTCCATCGGGTGCTGGATCAGCGTCTTGACCTCGAAGACCTCGCCCTTCTTGACCGATCGGGGCAGGCGGATGAGAGCGTTCGTCATTGGAGGAGATCCTCGACGCAGGCGGCGATGGTCACGATCACGTCGGCGCCGGCGGTCCAGAAGGTGCCGTCGCTGAACTCGGCGACGGCGACGATCTTCTGGGACTCGCGGAGCTTGATGTGCGTGGCGATGGCGGCGCGCCCGGCACGGGGCCCGAGCGTCGCGTTCAGCACATAGGGCTGCGGGTTCTTCTCGTTGAAGACGTGGATCGCCTTCACGTGGTCCTTCGCCGTCATCGGGCTTTCGACCATGACCTTCATCGGCACCGTGTTGCCGTTCTCGACCAGCGGTGCGATGTCGAGCGTCACCTTGCCGGTGTTGAGCCTGGCCGAACCGACCACCTCCTTGATCGCGCGCGCGAGATCGTCGGGGGCAGCCTCGGCCGGAGCGAACGGCATCAGGCTCACCAGGGCAGCGCCAGCGGCGCCCGCGCCCGAACGGGCTAGGAAGCGGCGTCTGGTCAGGGCTTGGTCCATCGTCCTAGTCCTTCAACGTCTTCAGGTAGGCGATCACGTCCTCGATCTGCTCGGCCGAGAGGATGGGCTTGTCCGCGAAGGATCGGGCGACGCGGGCGAGCCCCTCGGTCCGATAGTAGGGCGGCATGATCGTCGCCGGGTTGAGCCTCGCCGCATCGACGATCCGCAGGCGAAGCTGCCCTTCCGACCAGCGGCCCCCGGCCCCGGCAAGATCCGGCGCCAAATTCCCCTGGAAACGCTCCTCCGGGAACGGCCCGGTATGGCAGAGCAGGCACAGACCGACCTGCCTGTTGCCGACGATAGCGCGACCGCGTTCCGCGTCGCCAGATCTCCCGGTCAGCGATTCGCGGATCGCATCGTCCTCGACGACATAGGCGCGGCGCGCATCCTGGGCAAGAGCCGGAACGACGATCGCTGCCAGGAGTACGGCGAGGAGCCTGGTCCGCATCGGAAACCGGAGAAGGAGAGGGGGCGACCCTTGGGCCGCCCCCGTTCTTTAGGCCTTCCTCAGATCGTGGTTCATCACCGGCAGCGTGCGGATGCGCTTGCCCGTTGCGCGGTAGATGGCGTTGAGCACGGCCGGCGCCGCGACGGCGATCGTCGGCTCGCCGACGCCGCCCCAGAAATCGCCCGAGGGCACGATCACGCATTCCACCTTCGGCATCTCGTCCATGCGCATGACGTTGTAGGTGTCGAAGTTGGTCTGCTCGATCGCGCCGTCCTTCACCGTGCATTCGCCGTAGAGCGCGGCCGAGAGCCCGTAGACGAAGGAGCCGGCGATCTGGCGCTCGATCTGCGCCGGGTTGACCGCATGGCCGCAATCGGTGGCGGCGACGATGCGGTGGATCTTGAGCTGTCCCTGCTCGCTGACCGAGACATCGGCGACGCCGGCGACGTAGCTGCCATAGCCCATGATCTGCGCCAGGCCCTGGAACACGCCCGGAGGCGCCTTGCCCCAGCCGGCCTTCTCCACCGCAGCCTCGAGCACGCGGCGATGGCGCGGCTTCAGGATCTTGCGGCGGAACTCGAGCGGGTCCTGGCCCGCCGCTTCCGCCAGCTCGTCCATGAAGCATTCCATGAAGATGGCGTTCTGGTTCGTGTTCACGCCGCGCCAGAAGCCCGGAAGCACATGCGAGTTGCGCATCGCATGGTCGACCAGGAGGTTGTCGATGTTGTAGCCGTAGGCGCTCTCGGTACCGCCATTGTTGAAGCCCTGGAACACCACCGGGTCCATGCCGTTCTGCAGGTTCTGCGGCAGCAGCCCCGCCAGGATCGACTGGCCGGAGAGCCGCACATGCAGCCCGGCGATGTTGCCCGAGGCATCGAGGCCGCCCGTGAGCTTGCACGCCATGATCGGATGGAAGGTGCAGTGCGTCATGTCCTCTTCGCGCGACCAGATCAGCTTGATCGGCGTGCCCGGCATCTCCTTGGCGATCAGCACCGCCTGGCGGACATAGTCCGAGCGGCCGCGCCGGCCGAAGCCGCCGCCGAGCAGGGTCTTGTGGAATTCGCACTTGTTCACCGGATGGCCGGCCGCCTCGGCGGTCGCGGCCAGCGCCGCTTCGCCGTTCTGCGTCGGGCCCCAGGCCTCGCACTTGTCCGCGGTCCACAGCGCCGTGCAGTTCATCGGCTCCATGGTGGCGTGGTTCTGGTAGGGGTAGCTGTAGACGGCTTCGATCTTCTTCGCCGCCTTCTCGATCGCGCCCTTGGCATCGCCCGCCTGGTTGCCGACGAAGGCCTGGGTTGCGTTCAGGCCTTCAGCCAGCATCGCCGCGATGTCGCTGCTCGAGACCTTGCCGCCGGGGCCCGGATCCCACTCGACCGGCAGGGCTGCGAGCGCGGTGCGGGCCTGCCAGTAGGAATTCGCGATCACCGCGACGGCGCGGTTGTCGATCGCCACGACCTTCTTCACGCCAGGCATCTTCTCGACCTTGGCGGCGTCGAAGCTCTTGAGCGTACCGCCGTTGACCGGGGTGTCGCGGATCGTCGCCGTCAGCATGCCCGGCAGCTTGAGGTCGATGCCGTAGATCTGGGCGCCGGTCAGCTTGTCGCGCGTATCCAGGCGCTTCAGGCCCTTGCCGGCGATCTTCCAGTCCTTGGCGTCCTTGAGCTTCACGTCCTTGGGCGGCTCGATCTTCGCCGCGGCGGCGGCGACCTTGCCGTAGGTCGTGGTCTTGCCGGTGCCCTTGTGCGTGATGACGCTGTTGGCGGCCGAGCATTCGGCGGCCGGCACGTTCCATTCCTTGGCGGCGGCCTGGATCAGCATCTCGCGCGCCGTGGCACCGCCCTGGCGGACGTACAGGTTCGACTGGCGGATGCCCTGGCTGCCGCCGGTGGAGAAGTTCCCCCAGACGCGGTTGCGCGCCAGGTTCTGGCCGGGTGTCGGGTACTCGGTGGTGACCTTGGCCCAGTCGCATTCCAGCTCTTCGGCGACGAGCTGGGCGAGGCCGGTCAGCGTGCCCTGGCCCATCTCGGAGCGGGCGATGCGGATCACGACCTTGTCGTCGGGATGGACGACGACCCAGGCGTTGATCTCCTGGACGCCGGTCTGCGCCTCGGCGCGGGAGAAGGGGACGCCGAATCCCAGCGAGAAGCCGCCGGCGACGGCGGCCGAGCTGGCGAGGAAGCTGCGGCGATTGAGAACGGCTGCGTTGGTGGTCATGGCCTGTCCCTCTCTCAGCCTTTCGCCGCGTCGTGGATGGCGGCGCGGACCTGCTGGTAGGTGCCGCAGCGGCAGATGTTGGTCATCACCGCGTCGATCTCCTCGTCGGTCGGCTTCGGCGTCGTCTTCAGCAGCGCCGCCGCAGCCATGATCATGCCGCTCTGGCAGTAGCCGCATTGCGGCACGTCGTTGTCGAGCCAGGCCTGCTGCAGCTTGGTCAGCGTATCGCCCTGGGCGAGGCCTTCGACCGTCGTCACCTTGCGCCGGCCCACCGAGTTGAGCGGAACCTGGCAGGAGCGGTTGGCGACGCCGTCGATATGGACGGTGCAGGAGCCGCATTGCGCGACACCGCAGCCATACTTGGTGCCGGTCAGGCCGAGATCGTCGCGCAGCACCCACAGCAGCGGCGTGCGCGGATCGGCGTTCGTATTGTAGATCTTGCCGTTGACGGTGATCGCAACCATGCGTCGAGCTCCCTGCGTTTCAGCCGGCCCTCGCCGGCTCGATTTTCATGCCCAAGAGTAGTCCTCCGGGCAGGGGGGAAGTCGCTCACAATAAGGAGAGGCAAGGACTTAAAAGGCTTATCTGCCAGGGAATGCGGACGCGCGCGCGGGCGGCTTTCGCCCGCAAGCCAACGGAGATTGAGGGCGCGGCTAGCCCTGTTGCTTGGTGCCGGTCTCTTCGATGCCGTCGAAGGACGGTGCCGAGGCGTTGCCGAGCTCCGCCGTGGAGGAGATGAGCGCGGAGAAGTGCTGGGAGAGCGGCAGGGCGGCGAGCGCCTCGGCGACCGTGCGGTCGCGGAGGTCGATCACGACGAAGTGGCGGGGGCGCTTCACGATGTCTTCCTCTTCTCCGAGGAGCGGAAGGCGACGCGCTTCACATTCTCCGGCCCGCGCCGGGCGGCGAGCTTGGTGACGCGCTCGCGTGGTGGCGGGGCCGCTGAGGGCGCCGTCGCCGGCTTGCCGGCATGAACCGGCGAGGCGAAGTCGAGATGCGCCGTGGCGGCGAGCTTCGCGCGTGCCTGCGCGGCCTCGGCCATCAGCATCTGCTCCTCGGCCGGCTTCGGCGCGGGCTTGGCGAGGCTGCGGAAGCCGTCATCGAGCAGGCTCACCATATGCGCGTCGCGTGCGCGTCCCGAGGAGCCGCCGAAGACCACGCCGATGAGGCGCCTGCCGTCGCGCTGCACCGAGGCGACGAGGTTGTAGCCCGAGGCGTTGACGTAGCCGGTCTTGATCCCGTCGGTGCCCTTGTAGGCGGCGAGCAGACGGTTGTGATTGGGATAGACGCGGCCCTTGTAGGCGAAGCTGAGCGTCGAGAAGTAGCGGTACTCGGCCGGATGGTCGCGCAGCATGGCGAGAGCCAGCAGCGCCATGTCGCGCGCCGAGGAGACCTGGAGCGGGTTCGGCAGGCCGGAGGCGTTGGCGAAGTTCGACTGGTTCATGCCGAGGTCGAAGGCGCGCTCGGTCATCCTCCTCGAGAACTCGGGCTCGGTACCGCCGATCGCCTCGGCGAGCACGGCCGCGGCATCGTTCGCCGATTTAGTGACGAGGCCGAGGATCGCCTGCTCGGTCGTGATCCTGTCGCCGGCGCGCAGGCCGAGCTCCGTCGGCGTCATCGACGCCGCATGCGCGGAGACGGGCAAATGCTGCTTGAGGTCGAGCGCGCCGCGCTTCAGCGCGTCGAAGGTCATGTAGAGCGTCATGATCTTGGTCAGGGATGCCGGGTGCAGCGTGTGGTCGGCATTGGTCGCGGCGAGCACGCGGCCGGTTTCGGCATCGACGACCAGCGAGGCGTAGCGCTCTTCGGCGATGAATTTCGGCGGCGCGGTAACGGCGTATGCATGCTGCGAGAGAGCGACCAGGACGGCGAGCGCCGCAGAGAGAATGAAGCCTTTCCGCTTGGGCACGTCCGCCTCCGTCGTTCGTTTCCGGAGCGGTTGTCTCATCGGAGCGGCGGGAGGCGTAGAAATCTCTGCTGAAGAATTGAAAGCGATGTATCGCGATGTTTCCGAATTGCGGCAGATGCCGCGAGTCGCGTCACTTTGAGTAGCGAGATACCGCGCGCATGGACTTGCCACAGCGCGGATCGGAACCGGCTTGCCGCCCGTCGCTTTTTTTACCGACAGAAGACCGGATCCGATGCGGATCCCGCTGGAGGTAAAGATGAGCAAACTGGCACTTGGCGCGATTCTGGTCGCGGCGACCGCCCTCGGCGGCTGCGTGACCGACCCGTCCTATCGCAGCGGCCCGAGCTACGGCTACGTCCACAACGGCACCTTCTATGCCGATCGCAGCCCATACAATGGCGAGTTCTGGGATCGCTATTATTACGGGCCTCGCTATTACTGACCGCGGTATCGGCACGGGCGCAGGATTGGTGTCCGTGCCGCGTGTCATCCCGAGTTGCGCCCCATTCCGGGCGCCTCTCTGGAGGTGACATGTCCAAGCTGGTGCTGGCGGGTGCTCTGTTGGCGACGACGCTGCTCGGCGGGTGCGTCGTCTACCCGTACGGCGATCCCTACTACGGTGCGCCCGGCGCCTATGGCTCACCCGGCTATGTCGGCGGCACGATCTATTACGAGGATCGCGGCCATCGCCGCCACCGCCACCGCCACCGCCACTATCGAGGATGGTAGGACCCCCTAGTGCGATAGCTTGCCGACCTCGATCGGGCGCGACGCCTGGTCGAGATCCGGCGCGATCCAATGCTCGGCGAGCGCGATCAGCCGCGTCACCGTGAAGTTGATGGCGAGGTAGATCGCGCCGGCGACGAAGAACACCTCGAAGGCCCGGAAGGTCTCCGAGATGATCTTGTGCGCGAGCCCCGTCACTTCCATCAGCGTGATGGTCGAGACCAGCGACGTCGCCTTGATCATCAGGATGATCTCGTTGCCATAGGCGGGCAGCGCCTGGCGGAGCGCGATCGGCGCGATGATGCGGCGATAGAGCGTGAAGCCCGACATGCCGAAGGCGCGCGCCGCCTCGATCTGCCCGTGCGGCACCGACTGCAGGCCGCCGCGTACGATCTCGGCGCCATAGGCCGCGGTGTTGAGCAGCAGTGCCAGCAGCGCGCAGTAGTACGGCGAGCGGAAGAACCACCACACGCCCATCTCGTCGAGATAGGGGCGGAACTGGCCGAGCCCGTAATAGATCAGGAACACCTGCACCAGCAGCGGCGTGCCGCGGAAGACGAAGACGAAGCCGTCGGCGATCCATGCCAGAGGCAGGAGCCGGCTTCGCATCATCGCGGCGAGCAGGATGGCGAGGACGAGGCCGAGCCCGATCGAGGAAAACGCGAGCTGAAGCGTCAGCGGGATGCCGACGATCAGCCTGAGAAAGCTCGTATAGAGGAAGGTGAAGTCCATCGCGCTCAGACCTGCCTGAGCCCGCGTGTCGCCCAGGTCTCGGCCCGGCGGAAGGCCCAGGTCGAGGCCGTGGTGAGCAGGAGATAGAAGACGACGGCGGTGATGTAGAAGACGAAGGGCTGCCGGGTGGAGCCGGCAGCGACATGCGCCTGGCGCAGCAGATCAGAGAACCGCGTCTCGTAGATCAGCACCAGGTCGCCGAGCTTGACCTCGTAGAAATAGACCGAGAGACCGACGACGGCGACGAGCGCGCTCTCCTTGAGCACGAGCTGCCAGATATTGCCCATGCCGGGCAGGCCGTAGCGCAGCACCTGCGGGCCGATGATGCGCCGGAGCAGACGCCATCCCGACATGCCGAAGGCGCGCGCCGCATCGATCTCGCCCGGCGGCACGGCGAGATAGGCGCCGCGGATGACCTCGGTCTGATAGGCGCCGGAGACGATGCCGATGGCGAGCGTGCCGGTGAGGAACCCGGGAAGGCCGATGAATCCCTGCGCACCGAATTTCTGAGCGATCGCCGTGACCATGGCGCTGCCGCCGAAATAGAAGAGATAGATGACCAGGAGGTCGGGCACGCCGCGGAACACGGTCGTATAGACATCGGCGAGGCGCCTCGGGATGGCGCGGCGCGAGAGCTTTCCCATCGCCGCGATGGTTCCGAAGACGAGGCCGAAGAGGAAACCCGAGATCGCCACCGCGAGCGTCAGCCCGGTGGCGAAAGTCATCTCGTCGAGCCAGCCCTGCGGGCCCCATTGCATGAGCTCGAAGAACGACTTCGGGGGCATGTGGTCAGAGCATCTTTCGGAACCCTTTCCCGCGTCTTACGCGGGGGAGGGCAGGGTGGGGGCCGAGCGAAGCGAGGATCTGTTTCGGCAACGCAGGAACGAACCTCGCTTCGCTCGGCCCCCACCCCAACCCTCCCCCGGCTTCGCCGGGAGAGGGGGCAAGAGGCAGAGTTGTGATCGTCTGACGAGCCTTACGACTTCGGCGTCATGTCGACCTTGAACCACTTCTCCGACAGCTTCTTGATCGTGCCGTCGTCGATGGCCGACTTCACCGCGTCGTCGAAGGCGGTCTTGAGGTCCGCGTCTTCCTTGCGCAGGCCGACGGCGACGCCGAGCCCGAGCATGCCGCCGGAGAATCCCGGGCCGGCGATCATCATGTCCTTGCCGGTCGCGGTCTCCATCGTCGCCTTCGCGGCCGAATGCGCGCCGACGGTGGCGTCGAGGCGGCCGGCGGCGAGGTCGAGGTCATGCTGCTCGGTGGTCTTGTACTCCCGGATCTCGGCGACGTCCTTGAAGTACTTCTCGGCCCAGGCGAGGTTGGTGGTCGAGCCCTGCACGCCGAGGATCTTGCCCTTGAGCATCGGCTTCAGCTCGTTGATCGCCTTCTCGGCGGCGGCGAGATCCTTGGTCAGGTTGTATTCGCCGCCCGGCATCTTCGCCAGCGGCGAAGATTTCAGCACCATGAAGCCATGCGCGCCGGCGGCATAAGCGGTGGTGAAGTTGATCGTCTCGAGCCGGCGCGGCGTGATGTTCATGCCGGCCATGATCGCGTCGTACTTCTTCGCCTGCAGCGAGGGGATGATGCCGTCCCAGTCCTGGGCGACGAACTCGCAGTCGAACTTGGCGCGCTTGCAGAGCTCGGCACCGAGCTCGAGCTCGAAGCCTTCGAGCTTTCCCTGGCTGTTGACGAAGTTCCACGGGGCGTAGGCGCCTTCGGTCGCGATCTTGACCTTGCGCATCTGCGCGGAAGCGTCCGTCGCGGCGAGGCCGAGAACCAGCACCGCGCTGGCGACGAGAGCAAGTTTTGCAAACTTCATGCGAAGCCTCCTCAAGGTTGTTGGCTAGGACGATAACTCTCAATTCCTCGGTCGCGCCAGCCCTCCTTCAGGAGGAACGCAGCTGGCTCGAGATGAACTGCCGGCAGCGCTCGGAGCGCGGGTTGCCGAAGACCTCGGCCGGCGGCCCTTCCTCCTCGACCCGGCCCTGGTGCAGGAAGATGACGCGGCTCGCGACCTCGCGGGCGAAGGCCATCTCATGCGTGACCAGCATCATCGTGCGGCCTTCCTCGACCAGCGTTCGGATGACGCGGAGCACGTCGCCGACCAGCTCGGGATCGAGGGAGGAGGTGGGCTCGTCGAACAGCATGAGCTGCGGGCGCATGGCGAGCGCGCGCGCGATCGCGGCGCGCTGCGCCTGGCCGCCGGAGATCTGGGACGGGTAGTGGTTGCGCTTGTCCGCCAGGCCGACCTTCTCGAGCAGCGAGAGCGCTTCCTGGGTCACCTCGGCCTTCGGCCGTCCCTGAACATGGACAGGCGCCTCGGTGACGTTCTCCAGCACGGTGAGATGGGACCAGAGATTGAAGCTCTGGAAGACCATGCCGAGCTTCTGGCGGAGCCGGTCGAGCTGCGCCTGGTCGGCCGCCTCGCGCCCGCCGCCGCGGCGGTCCTTGAGCAGGATCGGCTCGCCGGCGATGGCGACCGTGCCGCCGTCCGGCACCTCCAGCATGTTGATGCAGCGAAGCAGCGTCGACTTGCCGGAGCCGGACGATCCGAGGACCGCGATCACCTCGCCGTCATGCGCCGACAGCGTGACGCCGCGGAGCACTTCCAGCGGCCCGAAACGCTTGGTCAGCCCCTCGACCTCGACGGCCGGACGCGCCCCGTTCTTCATCGTCCGATGATGGCATGGCGGCGAAAGACGAGGCAAATGAGCCGAAAGGAGGGGGTATTGCCGAGCGTGAGATCAGACCTCAACTAGGGCTATGATGCACCTGCGCAAGCGAGGACAGGACGATGAGCGACGATAGCGTGACCAAGAGCGAGGCCGAGTGGCGGCACTGCCTGACGCCCGAGCAGTTCCGCGTGCTCCGCGAGCGCGGCACCGAGCGCGCCGGAACGAGCCCGCTCGATCGTGAGAAGCGCGAGGGCACGTTCCGTTGCGCCGCCTGCGGGCTGGACCTCTTCTCCTCGGAGGCGAAGTTCAACAGCGGCACCGGCTGGCCGAGCTTCTTCGCGCCGCTCGACGATGCGGTCGCGACCCAGGAAGACACCGCCTACGGCATGCGCCGGGTCGAGGTTCATTGCCGGCGCTGCGGCGGGCATCTGGGCCATGTCTTTCCTGACGGACCGGAGCCGACCGGTCTTCGCTACTGCATGAACGGCGTGTCGCTGAGCTTCGAGCCCAAGGCGGGATGATGGCCCCTGGCTTCGGGCGGCGGCGTTTCCTTCACGGTGCGGGCTGCGCGGCCTGCGCCGCTGCCGGTGTGTCCTGGCTCGGCCGGGCCTCGTCGGCATCGGCGGTCGCCAGCTTCGGGACTCTCGACGGTGCCGCGCGCGAACGGCTGGCCGAGATGGCGATGGATCTCGCCGCCAAGGCCGGCGCCAGCTACGCCGACTTAAGGATCTCGCGGAGCCGCTGGCAGGGGGTGCGCGTGCGCGACGGGCGCGTCGAGAACCCCTACGACTCGACGGGCGTCGGTTTCGGCCTGCGCCTGCTTGTCGACGGCTATTGGGGATTTGCCAGCGCCGATATCGTCGACGAAGCCCATATCCGCGCGGTCGCGGCGGAGGCGGCGGCGAACGCCGGGGCGCTTCGCGGGCTCGGCATCGAGCCGGTGGTCCTCGAGAGGCTGGAAGCGCATCGCGACAGCTGGACGATGCCGATGCAGCGCGACCCGTTCGAGGTGCCGACGGCGGAGAAGGTCCGGCTTCTCTCGACGATCGACAAGGCGGCGAAGGAAGCCGGCGCGAGCTTCGCCACGGCCTCGGCCGATGCGGTGAAGGAGGAGCGGTTCTTCGCCAGCAGCGTCGGCTCGAGGATCGAGCAGGCGCGCGTGCGGCTGGGACCGGGCTTCTCCGTCACAATCGTCGAGGGCGGCCGCTTCTCCTCCTGCGACAGCCTGGTCACCGGCCGTGCCGCCGGTTGGGAATATGTCGAGGGCCTGCCGCTCGCCGAGGAGGCGGAGACGGCCGCCCGCCAGGCGCGCGAGAAGCTCTCGGCGAAGCCGGTGGTGCCAGGCATCTACGATCTCGTCGTCGACTCCACGGCGATGTTCCTGCCGGTGCACGAGACCATCGGACATTCGACCGAGCTCGATCGCGTGCTGGGATGGGAGGCCGGATATGCCGGCACCTCCTTCATCAAGCCCGATCAGCGCGGCAGCCTTCGTATCGGCAGCCCGCTGATGAACATCGTCGCCGACCGGACGCTCGACGGCGCCTTCGGCACCATCGCCTATGACGATGACGGCGTGAAATGCAGCGGCCGCGAATTCACCATCATCGAGCGCGGCATCCTCAAGAACTTCCAGATGGCGATCGGCCAGGCGCATCTGATCGGCGAGAGCCGCTCCAATGCCTGCGCCTATGCCGGCAGTCCTTCCTCGTTCCCGATCCAGCGCATGCCCAACATCTCGATGGTCCCCAACCCGGAGCCGAGCTCGCTCGCCGACCTCATCGCCGGCGTCGAGGATGGGATCTACGTCGTCGGGCGCGGCAGCTTCTCGATCGACCAGCAGCGCCAGAACTTCCAGTTCGGCGGCCAGCTCTTCTACGAGATCAAGAACGGCAAGCTGGGACCGATGCTGCGCGACGTCGTCTGGCAGGGCCGCACGCCAAGCTTCTGGGGCTCGCTCGACGGGCTCGGGGACCGCTCGACCTATTCGCTCGAGAGCCACTTCAATTGCGGCAAGGGCGAGCCGGGGCAATCCGCGCCAGTCTCCTCCGGCACGGTCGCGGCGCGATTCCGCAAGGTCACCGTGCTCAATACCAACAGCGCCGGGCTCTGATGCTGCTGAGCGAAGACGAGGCCATTGCCGTCGCGCGCAAGGCGCTCTCCTTCGCGAAGTCGCCGGCGTGCCGCGTCCGCATCGACGGAAGCATCAGCCGCAACCTCCGCATCGCCTCCCGCGGCGGCGCCACCAACGGCACCGGCGGGGGCGCCTGGCTGTCGGTCACCGCGATCGACGGCAAGCGCGCCGGCTCGGCCTCGGCCAACGCCTTCGACGAGGCGACGCTCGCCCGCGTGGTCGCGGAAGCCGAGGCTGCCGCGGCCTCGGTCCCGGAGAATCCGGAAGTCGGCCCGCCGCTCGGGCGGCAGGCCTATCCGACCAGCAGCAACCACGCCGAAGCGACGGCCAAGCTCACCACTGCGGGGCTCGCCGATCTTCTGCGGCCGGTCGTCGAGGGCGCGCGCCGGGCGGATGTGGACTATGCCGCCTTCACCCAGTCGACGGAGTCGTGGCGCGTGCTCGCGACCAGCCGCGGCGCCATCGGCTATGACCGCGCGACGCGGATCAACTGGACCATGACCGCACGCAACCGGCGCGGCACCTGGTCCGGATGGGCAGGCGCCGACGAGGTCGATGTCGCGCGCATCGATGCCGCGGCGCTGGCGGAGACCGCGATCGAGAAGGCGCTCGCCACGCCCGACCCGATCACGCTCGAGCCCGGGAAATACGTGGCGCTGCTGGAGCCGACGGTGGTCGGCGAGGCGGTGAGCTGGCTGATGGGGGCGTTCAACGACCGGCCCGTCGCCGAAGGCCGGAGCCCGTTCTCGGGCAAGACGCTGACCGACCGGCTCTTCGACCGCCGCATCACCATCGTCTCCGATCCGGCTCATCCGGTCGCGCCCAGCGCTCCCTTCGACGGCGAGGGTGTGCCTGTCCGTGCAACGACCTGGGTCGAGGATGGCGTCATCAGGAATCTCGCCCGCGACCGCGCCTGGGCAACGAAGACCGGTCGCTATCCTCTGCCGCTGCCGGGCGCCTACGCGATGCAGAGCGGGCCGGATACCACGGCGGACATGATCCGCTCGGTCGAGCGCGGCATCCTGGTCACCCGGCTCTGGTACATCCGCGACGTGGACTGGCGGACGATGCTGTTCACCGGCCTGACGCGCGACGGCACCTTCCTCATCGAGAACGGCAGGATCGCGCGGCCGATCGCCAATTTCCGCATCAACGAGAGCCCGCTCTCGATCCTCGACAAGGTGATCGCCATCGGCTCGTCACGGCGCGTGCGCCTGTCGGAGTCGGGCGCAGTGGTCAGCGCGCCGCCGCTGCTGGTGAAGGATTTCAACTGCACCTCGGTCTCGCCGGCCGTGTGATGCATCCGCCTGATCGTATCGTCTGCCTGACCGAGGAGACGGTCGAGACGCTCTATCTCCTGGGCGAGCAGGATCGCATCGTCGGTATCTCGGGCTATGTCGTGCGCCCGCCGGAGGCGCGTCGCGAGAAGCCGCGCGTCTCTGCCTTCACCTCCGCCGACACGGAAAAGATCCTCAAGCTCGAGCCCGACCTCGTGCTGGCCTTCTCCGATCTGCAGGCCGACATCGTCGCCGAGCTGATCCGCCGCGGCATCGCCGTGCACGCCTTCAACCAGCGCACAATCGCAGGGATCCTCGACATGATCAGGATGCTTTCGGCGATGGTCGGCGCGACGGAACGCGGCGAGGCGCTGGCCGCGCGCCTCGCCGGCAATGTCGAAACGGCCCGCGCCCGCGCCTCGCCGTCGCGCCCGCGCGTCTACTTCGAGGAATGGGACGAGCCGATGATCTCGGGCATCGGCTGGGTCTCTGAGCTCATCGAAGCCGCCGGCGGCACCGACATCTTCGCCGACCGCGCCGGCGGACGCTCGGCGAAGCAGCGCTTCGTCACTCCCGAGGAGGTCATCGAGCGCGCCCCCGACATCATCATCGGCTCCTGGTGCGGAAAGAAGTTCCGGCCGGAGAAGGTGAGGGCGCGCCCCGGCTTCGACCGCATCCCGGCGGTCGCATCGGGCCGCCTCCACGAGATCAAGTCCCCGCTGATCCTCCAGCCCGGCCCCGCGGCGCTCACCGACGGTCTCGCGGCGCTGGAGCGGATCATTCGCTAAGAACGTCGTCCCCCGTTGTTGAAGAGTTCGCGGGGCGCTTGGCGAGAAAACGATGTCTCGCCTCAAGCCAGTCGTCGAACCGCTGATTGCCGATCAGCTGAGCAGAATCGATCTCCCACGGACACCGAAGCTCGATACGTTTTCCTGTCGTTCTGTTCGTCTGAATCCAGCGTTTCTGCTGGCTATCAAAGGTAAGCGCTAGCTTCACGGAATCCGTTCCGTAGACGTGACCCAGGCAGGCTAGGCCGCGGAGATCCAGCTTGATGCAAGGATACATTCCGCCAACGCTGTCGAGGTCAGTCGATCCGACGAAGCGGCCAACGGCGTCGGTGAGGCCCATCATCGCCATGAAGTCGGAGAAGGGATCGCCAGCAATGATCCAGTCTGCTTCTGCCGCGATCTCCCGGCTTGCGCCGCCGCCTGAGCCGATGGTGCAGAAGGTGAGAGACGGGTACTCGCGAAGCTCAAAGTCAGGTGCCGCCATAGTCGCCAGTATGCCGCGCGCTGTGCCGTCGATGCGCACAGTCTTGACCTCTGGCGGTGTCATCAGCACCCTCATGAAGACGTCTGGAACGCAATCGCGATGCCATGTTCCTTGCTTGGTCGCGATCGACGTTACGATCTCCGCCACCTTCGACCGCTCCACAATGTTCGGCCGATCACGCATCGTCGCGCCGATCATGAAGTGGATCTGACGATGACCATGCATTCGAGCGAAGATCGAGTAGAGCTTGCGGGTAACCCGAGGCAGCCACCGCAGAAGCGTGATCGGGTCTGCGCGCCGGAGCTTTCTCGATGAGTGCAGGATTTGGGGAATGATAAAGGCGGCGGCGGCCACGTCGCCCGAGAAACCGATCGCCATCCAAGAGGCGATGGGCAACAGCTTTTGTGCAACGTCGAAGTGCCCGTCTTCACCCTGGCGGGTGACGGTCACACGACTGTCGGCCAGTAGCATGACCCCGTTGAGCAGGCTAACGCCCGCTATAATCGTCACGTCTGCGCCCTTCTATGGTGTCGATTGGAATATAGACCCGCGTAGGTAGTTAGCAATCGCCGAGCCGTCACGATCGTTCACCCCTCCGGCAGCGAGTCCTTGTCGACGTAGAGCGTGCAGGCGGGATGCGTGCGGAGCGCGGTCGCCGGGCAGGCTTCGCCGATCGGGTCGTTGAGCGTGCGGCGCACGGCGTCCCGCTTCATCGGGCCGGGGATGACGCAGAACATGCGGTCTGAGCGGAGCAGGCGAGGAATGGTGAGCGTCAGGGCGGTGCGCGGCACGTCCTCAAGGCGGGGAAGCCGCCATCGGCGTGCTGCTGCTGGCGGCAGACCGGGTCGAGCTGGGCCATCTTCAATGTCGACCGGATCGGTGAAATCGGCGACCGGCGGGTCGTTGAAGGCGAGATGCCCGTTCACGCCGATTCCCAGGCAGACGATGTCCAATGGCGCCGCGGCGAGCAGGCGCGTGTAGTCGCGGATGCAGCTCTCGACGCCAAGCCCCGGCAGCATCAGGTGGACCCGGCCGATCGGCACGCGGTCGAACAGCACGCGCTCCAGCTACGGCCCGAAGCGCTGCGGCGCGATAGCCCGCAGCGTGGGGTACTCGTCCATGTGGAAGGCGGCGACCCGGCCCATCTCGGCTCGGGTCGGGAAGCGTCTGGTGTCGATGGCTGGCTTCTTAAGGTTCTTTGCAGCTTTTGGCACACAACGCCTTGTTTCTACAATCTATTGGGGATTCGCGAGAATTTCCTTGGGCCGGCCAAGATTGGTTCCCGGAATCGGCCGCCCCGGTTAGACTTTACAAATGTTGGTGAGTGTCGGGCGCAGCCGGGGGAGACCCCGGCGATGAACTCCATCGAGGCCGACCTGAGGCCGGCGCCCGCCCGCGCGCCCGCCAAGCGCCGCGCGCCCACCTATGCCGCGCTCGATCTCGGCACCAACAATTGCCGCCTCCTCGTCGCCACGCCGGCGCCCGGCGGCTTCCGCGTCGTCGACGCCTTCTCGCGCATCGTCCGCCTGGGCGAGGGGATGGGGACGAGCGGCGTGCTCTCCGAGGCGGCGATGGCGCGCACCATCGACGCGCTCAAGGTCTGCGCCGCCAAGATCCGCCGCCAGGGCGTCACCCGCGCCCGCACCGTGGCGACCGAGGCCTGCCGCCGCGCCGCCAACTGCCAGGATTTCGTCGAGCGTGCCCGCGCCGCGACAGGCCTGACGCTCGAGATCATCTCCTCGGGCGAGGAAGCGCGGCTGTCGCTCACCGGCTGCGCGCCGCTGCTCGAGGCGTCGCGGCCCTGGGCCCTGGTCTTCGACATCGGCGGCGGCTCGACCGAGCTCTCCTGGGCGCGCGTGCGCGACGGCCGGCCCGAGGTCGCCGGCTGCGTCTCGCTGCCGCTCGGCGTGGTCACGCTGGGCGAGCGCTTCCCGCATGGCGCCGCGGGCGCGGACGCCTATCCGGACATGGTGGCCGAGGTCGATGCGATGCTCGCCCCCTTCGATGCCGAGCACGGTCTCTCGGCCGTCATGCGCGAGGGCGGCGTGCAGATGCTGGGCTCGTCGGGCACCGTCACCACGCTGGCAGGCGTGCATCTCGATCTGCCGCGCTACGACCGCAACCGCGTCGACGGCTATCGGCTCGCCTTCGCCGCGGTCGAGGATGTGACGCGCCGCATCGCGGCGATGCCGGTCGCCGAGCGCGAGAAGCATCCCTGCATCGGGCGCGAGCGCGCCGATCTCGTGCTGGCGGGCTGCGCGATCCTGGAGGCGATCTGCAGGCGCTGGCCGGTCGGCACCGTGCGCGTCGCCGATCGCGGCGTGCGCGAAGGCATTCTGCTCGCGTTGATGGCGGAAGCAGGTCGGGCGTGACGGATTTCGGCGGCCGCCGTCAGAAGGCGGTGAAGGTCAAGACGGCCAAGGGCCGGACGACCTCGTCCAAGAAATGGCTTCAGCGCCAGCTCAACGATCCCTATGTCCACGAGGCCAAGCGCCAGGGCTGGCGCTCGCGCGCCGCCTTCAAGCTCGCCGATCTGAACGAGCGCTTCAAGATCGTGAAGAAGGGAGCGCGCGTCCTCGATCTCGGCGCCGCGCCGGGGGGCTGGACCCAGGTCGCGGCCGAGAAGGGGGCGAAGGTGGTCGCCGTCGACATCCTGGAGATGGCGCCGGTCGCCGGAGCCGAGATCCTGCAGCTCGATTTCCTCGATTCGGCCGCACCCGAGACGATCCGCGCCGCCCTGGGGGGGCCGGTCGACGTGGTGCTCTCCGACATGGCGGCCCCGACCACCGGGCATGGCGCGACAGACCATATAAGGACTGTGGGATTGGCCGAGGCTGCCCTGGCCTTCGCCATCGAGGTGCTGGCCCCCGGCGGGGCCTTCGTCTGCAAGGTTTTCCAGGGCGGAGCCGAGAAGGAGATGCTGGCGATCCTGAAGCGCCGCTTCGCCCAGGTCCGCCATGCCAAGCCGCCCGCCTCTCGCAAGGAGAGCCCGGAAACCTATCTGGTAGCCCAAGGTTTCCGCGACGCCCCTTGAGCAAGTTTATTTCCCGTGGTATCTGGCGCCGCCTTAGCGGAAAGGAGCCCCTATGCACATCCGCGAGGCACTCACCTTTGACGACGTTCTTCTTGTGCCTGCGGAGAGCTCGGTCCTCCCCGGTCAGGTCGACACCCGCACCAGGCTGACCCGCGGCGTCGAGCTCGGCATCCCGCTGATCTCCGCTGCGATGGATACCGTGACCGAGAGCCGGCTCGCCATCGCCATGGCCCAGCTCGGCGGCCTCGGCGTGATCCACAAGAACCTGACGCCCGAGCGGCAGGCCCAGGAAGTCCGGGCCGTGAAGAAGTTCGAGTCCGGCATGGTGGTGAACCCCGTCACCATCCACCCCGACCAGAGCCTCGCGACCGCGCTGCAGATCATGCAGCAGCACAAGATCTCCGGCATCCCCGTGGTCGAGGGCAAGACCAAGAAGCTGGTCGGCATCCTGACCAACCGCGACGTCCGCTTCGCCACCGACACCAACCAGCCGGTGCACGAGCTGATGACCAAGGAGCGGCTGGTCACGGTCAAGGAAGGCGTCGACCGCGCCCAGGCGCAGCAGCTGCTCCACAAGCACCGGATCGAGAAGCTGCTGGTGGTCGACGACGAGTTCCGCTGCGTCGGCCTGATCACCGTCAAGGACATGGAGAAGGCGGCGCTGCATCCGAACGCGACCAAGGACGAGCAGGGGCGGCTGCGCGTCGCCGCGGCGACCGGCGTCGGCGCCGATGGGCTCGCGCGTGCGGACGCGCTGCTCGATGCCGAATGCGACATCATCGTCGTCGACACCGCTCATGGTCACTCCTCCGGCGTCATCGGCTCGGTCAGGAACCTGAGGAAGCTCGCCAACTCGGCGCAGATCGTCGCCGGCAACATCGCGACCGCCGATGCGGCCAAGGCGCTGATCGATGCCGGTGCGGACGCGATCAAGGTCGGCATCGGCCCGGGCTCGATCTGCACCACGCGCATCGTTGCCGGCGTCGGCGTGCCGCAGCTGACCGCGCTGTTCGACACGGTCGAGGTCTGCCGCAGGAACAACGTGCCCTGCATCTCCGACGGCGGCATCAAGCAGTCGGGCGACCTCGCCAAGGCGATCGCCGCCGGCGCCGACTGCGCCATGGTCGGCGGCATGCTCGCCGGCACCGACGAGGCGCCGGGCGAGGTCTATCTCTACCAGGGCCGCTCCTATAAATCGTATCGCGGCATGGGCTCCGTCGGCGCCATGGCGCGCGGCTCGGCCGATCGCTACTTCCAGCAGGAAGTGCAGGACTCACTCAAGCTGGTGCCGGAAGGCGTCGAGGGCCAGGTGCCTTACAAAGGCCCGGTCGGCGCCGTCGTGCACCAGGTGATCGGCGGCCTCAAGGCGGCGATGGGCTATACCGGCAAGCGCACCATCGGCGAGATGCAGGGCGGCTGCGAGTTCGTGAAGATCACCGGCTCCGGCCTGCGCGAGAGCCATGTGCACGACATCTCCATCGTGAGAGAAGCGCCGAACTACCGGCGCGACCTGTAAGAGGAGCGATATGACGCCGTCGGCCCGCCTCGCGGCTGCGATCGAGGCGCTCGGAGCCATTGCTGCCGAGGCCGCGCCGCCGGCCGATCGCGTGCTCGACCGCTACTTCCGCGACCGCCGCTATATCGGCTCCAAGGACCGGGCGGCGATCGCCGAGCGCGTCTTCGGCGTGCTGCGCCGCCGCGCCCGGCTCGACTGGCATCTGCGCGAGTCCGGATATCGCGACGTGCTCGATGCGCGCCGCCGCGTGCTCGCCGACGTCATCGTCGCCGATGGCCGCTCGATGGACGCGATCGACCAGCTCTTCTCCGCCGGGCCGCACGCGACCGGCAAGCTCTCGGAGCGCGAGCGCTTCCTCGCCGAGCAGCTCGCCGGCCGGACGCTGGACGCGCCCGAGGCGCCGCCGGAAGCGCCGTACTGGCTCGCCGAGAAGCTGCGCGCGCTCTACGGCGAGCGCTTCGCCGAGGAGATGTCGGCGCTCAACCGAACCGCGCCGTTCGATCTCCGCGTCAATCTGCTCAAGGGCACGCGCGAGGACGCGCTGGCCGCGTTGAAATCCGAAGGCATCGAGGCGGAGCCGACCCATCTCTCGCCCTTGGGCATGCGCCTTCCGGCGCGAAAGCCGATCGAGCACTGGACTGCCTTCCGTTCCGGCCTCGTCGAGGTGCAGGACGAGGGCTCGCAGATCGTGGCGCTGCTGGTCGATGCGAAGCCCGGCATGAAAGTCGTCGACTACTGCGCCGGCGCCGGCGGCAAGACCCTGGCGCTCGCCGCAGCGATGAACAACGAAGGCCGCCTCGTCGCCTGCGACACCTCTGAGGGCCGCCTCGACCGCTCGCGAGTCAGGCTGCGTCGCGCCGGCGTGCACAATGTCGAGACGCATCTGCTCGCGCCCGGCGACAAATGGGCCAAGCGCCAGGCCGGCGGCTTCGACCGCGTGCTGGTCGATGCGCCCTGCAGCGGCTCCGGCACCTGGCGGCGCAACCCCGATGCGCGCTGGCGCTACACGCCCGACGATCTCGACGCGCTGATCCAGGATCAGAAGCAGATCCTCGACCGCGCCTCGAAGCTGGTGAAGCCGGGCGGCCGGCTGATCTACGCCACCTGTGCGCTCCTGAAAGAGGAGAACGAGGATCAGGTCGCGGGTTTCCTGGAACGCAATCCGGGGTTCGTGCAGATGCCGGTCGCGGATCTGTGGAGGGAGACCGTCGGCGGCGACGCGCCGACGAGCGACCCCGCGCTGCGCCTGTCGCCGGCGGCGCATGGCACGGATGGGTTCTTCGTCGCGGTGCTGGAGAAGCGGTCGTGACCGTCACGCTCCGCGACGCGACGATCGAGGATGCGCCGGGCATCGCGGCCGTGCATGTCGAGGGCTGGCAGACCACCTATCGCGGGCTCCTGCCGGATTCCTATCTCGACAGCCTGACGGTGCCGGCGCGGGCCGAGTTCTGGACGCGGCCGCTGACGACGCGGCCGACCGGCTGGCACATGCTGGTGGCCGAGAAGGACGACGCGATCGTGGGCTTCGCCTGCGGCTCGGCCGAGTGGGGCGAGCCGCGCCCCGGCTGCGACGGGCATGTGAACGCGATCTATGTGCTCTCCGAGCTGCGCGGCCGGGGCATCGGCACGCAGCTCCTGGCGGCGCTGTTCCGCAAGCTCGCCGAGGACGGGCGCAGCTCGATCTCGCTCTGGGTGCTGGAAGGCAATGCGGCGAGCGAGGCCTTCTACAAGGCGCGCGGCGCCGAGGAGCTGATGCGCGCCGAGAAGCCGGGGCCGGAGAAGCCGGTGCCGGAAATCGCGCTCGGCTGGAGCAAGCCCGCCATCGAGCGCGTGATCGCGATGAGAGCGGCATGACCGAGGGCGCCGGCATCGAATACAAGGTGCGCGCCGGTGCGCCGGAGGACGCGCATGGCGCCGCCAAGGTGCAGCTCGAAGGCTGGCGCTCGGCCTATCGCGAGATCTTCCCGGTCGAGGTGCTGGCCGGCGCCGACGAGATCGCCGCCACGGCCAAATGGTCGAAGCGCCTCGCGCCCGGCGATGGCCGCTTCGCCCATGTCGCGATGGTCGGCGCCGAGGTCATCGGCGTCATCGCCGGCGGCCCGCCGCGCGACGTCTCGACACCGGGCGATGCCGAGGTCTATTCGCTCTACGTGCTCTCCTGGTGGCGCGGCCGCGGCGTCGGCGAGGCCTTGATGAGCGCGGCGTTCACCGAGCTCGCGGCGCAGGGACGCAGGCGCGTCTCGCTCTGGGCGCTCTCGCAGGCCGACGGCGCGCAGAGCTTCTACCGCCGCCTCGACGGCATCGAGGCAGCCAAGGCCGATCGCCCGGCGCTGGCCGGTCTCCTGCGCTCCTCGACGCTCTACAAATGGGACGATGCCGGCGCGGCCGCCGAGGCGTGGCGCGTGCGCCGGCTCGCGGTCGAGATCCGCCATGCCGAGTTCGAGGACGCCGCCGGCATCGCGCGCGTGCAGATCGACACCTGGCGCGTCGCCTATCGCCGCATCATGCCGCCGCGCCTGCTGGAGGAGATGAGCGATATCCGCATCGCCGCCTTCTGGGCGCAGGTGATCGCCGACGCCCAGGGCAAGAGCTTCTGCTTCGTCGCCGCGGTCGGCGAGCGCGTCGTCGGCTTCGCCTCCGGCGGCCCGCGCCAGCACTCGACCGATCTCACGCGCGGCGAGGTCTATGCGCTCTATGTGCTGCCGGGCTTCCAGGGCCGCGGCGTCGGACGGCGCCTGGTCTGGGACTCCTTCGACCGCATGCTCGAGCTCGGCATGAACGAGGGGCGCATCTGGACGCTTCGCGAGAATGCCGCCGCGCGCGGCTTCTACCAGGCGATCGGCGGCGCCCAGACGGAGAACGGCTACAACGACATCGGCGGGATCAGATATCCGGAAGTCGCCTATGACTGGCCGGATCTCCGCAAATGGAAGGAGACTCGATGACCGATCGCGTGCTGATCCTCGATTTCGGCTCGCAGTTCACTCAGCTCATCGCGCGCCGCGTGCGCGAGAGCGGCGTCTATTGCGAGATCATGCCGTTCAACACCGATGCGAAGCGCCAGCAGGAGTTCGGCGCCAAGGCGATCATCCTCTCCGGCGGCCCCGCTTCGCTGACCGAGCAGACCACGCCGCGCGCACCCAACTGGGTGTTCGAGGCGGGGAAGCCGCTGCTCGGCATCTGCTATGGCGAGCAGGCGATGGCGGCCCAGCTCGGCGGCGGCGTCGAGGCCGGGCACAACCGCGAATTCGGCCGCGCCGAGATCGAGGTGAAGGAAGCCTCGCCCTTCTTCGACGGCGTGTGGGAGAAGGGGAAGCGCTACCCGATCTGGATGAACCACGGCGACAAGGTCACGGCGATCCCGCCGGGCTTCAAGGCGATCGGCACATCCGAAGGCTCGCCCTTCGCCGCGATCGCGGACGAGAAACGGAAATTCTACGGCGTGCAGTTCCATCCCGAGGTCGTGCACACGCCCGACGGCGCCAAGCTCTTACGCAACTTCGTGCGCAACATCGGCGGCTGCTCCGGCGACTGGTCGATGGCGGCGTTCCGGCAGGAGTCGATCAGGAAGGTCCGCGCCCAGGTCGGCAAGGGCCGCGTCATCTGCGGTCTCTCCGGCGGCGTCGACTCCTCGGTCGTGGCAGTGCTCCTCCATGAAGCCATCGGCGACCAGCTCACCTGCGTCTTCGTCGATCACGGCCTGATGCGGCTCGGCGAGGGCGAGGAGGTGGTGAAGCTCTTCCGCGGCCACTACAACATCCCGCTCGTGCACAAGGACGCCTCCGACCTGTTCCTGAAGCAGCTGGAAGGCGTCACCGATCCCGAGACCAAGCGCAAGACCATCGGCCGGCTCTTCATCGAGGTGTTCGAGGAGGAGGCGAAGAAGATCGGCGATGCCGATTTCCTGGCGCAGGGCACGCTCTACCCCGATGTGATCGAGAGCGTCAGCTTCACCGGCGGCCCCAGCGTCACGATCAAGAGCCACCACAATGTCGGCGGGCTCCCTGAGCGCATGAAGATGAAGCTGGTCGAGCCCCTGCGCGAGCTGTTCAAGGACGAGGTGCGCGCGCTCGGCCGCGAGCTGGGCTTGCCCGAGAGTCTCGTCGGCCGCCACCCCTTCCCCGGCCCCGGCCTCGCCATCCGCATGCCCGGCGCCGTCGAGAAGGGGAAGCTGGACCTGCTGCGCAAGGCGGATGCGATCTATCTCGACGAGATTCGCAAGGCCGGCCTCTACGACAAGATCTGGCAGGCCTTCGCCGTGCTGCTGCCGGTCAAGACCGTCGGCGTCATGGGCGACGCGCGCAGCTACGACCACGTGCTCGCCTTGCGCGCGGTGACATCCACCGACGGCATGACCGCGGACAGCTATCCCTTCGAGCACGCCTTCCTCAGCCGCTGCGCCACCCGCATCATCAACGAATGCCGCGGCATCAACCGAGTCACCTACGACGTGACCTCGAAGCCGCCCGGCACGATCGAGTGGGAATGAGTTTATAGCTCCTCTCTCGCCCGCCTTCTCGTGCCCCCTCTCCCTGCGCAGCAGGGGGAGGGCTGGGGAGGGGGCCTCTTGCGACGCACGACGCCCCCTCCCTAACCCTCCCCCTGCTGCGCAGGGAGAGGGGACACGAAGTTGCAGCCCCCCATGATCCGCCTCGATAACATCTCCAAGCAGCACGGCCATCAGATCCTGTTCATCGACGCATCGATGGGACTCCAGAAGGGCGAGAAGGTGGGGCTCGTCGGGCCAAATGGCGCCGGCAAGTCGACGCTCTTCCGCATGATCGCCGGCGAGGACCGGCCTGATGACGGGCAGGTGTCGATCGATACCGGCATGACCGTGGGATATTTCAGCCAGGATGTCGGCGAGATGTCGGGCCAGAGCGCCGTCGCGGCCGTCATGGACGGCGTCGGGCCGGTGAGCGCGCTCATCGCCGAGATGGCTGTTCTCGAGGCCGCGATGAATGATCCCAGCCAAGCCGGCGACATGGACGACATCGTCGAGCGTTATGGCGAGGTGCAGACGCGGTTCCAGGAGCTGGACGGCTATGCGCTGGAGGCGCGTGCGCGCGAGGTGCTGGCGGGGTTGAGCTTCAGCCAGGAGCGCATGGACGGCGATGTCGGCCTCCTCTCCGGCGGCTGGAAGATGCGCGTCGCACTCGCCCGCATCCTGCTGATGCGCCCCGACGGCATGCTGCTGGACGAGCCCAGCAACCATCTCGACCTCGAAAGCCTGATCTGGCTGGAGGCCTTC
This sequence comes from Alphaproteobacteria bacterium, assembly GCA_016869375.1. Lineage (GTDB taxonomy): Bacteria > Pseudomonadota > Alphaproteobacteria > SHVZ01 > SHVZ01 > SHVZ01. Next base: position 45,706 of record VGEH01000014.1, read on the forward strand.
CTCAAGGATTACGACGGCGCCCTCTTGATGACCTCGCATGACCGCGAGTTCATGAACCGCATCGTCGGCAAGATCGTCGAGATCGACGGCGGCTCGCTCACGACCTATTCGGGCAATTACGATTTCTACGACCAGCAGCGCGCGCTGAACGAGAAGCACCGCCAGGCGCAGTTCGAGCGCCAGCAGGCGATGCTGGCGAAGGAGATCAAGTTCATCGAGCGCTTCAAGGCGCGGGCATCGCATGCCGCCCAGGTGCAGAGCCGCGTGAAGAAGCTCGACAAGATCGAGAAGGTGGAGCCGCCGCGGCGCCGCCAGTCTGTGCAGTTCGAGTTCCGCAGCCCGCCGCGCTCGGGCGACGACGTGGCGAGCTTCAAGGGCGTGCACAAGGGCTACAACGGCCACGCGATCTATGCGGGATTCGACCTGCAGATCCGCCGCAAGGAGCGCTGGTGCGTGCTCGGCGCCAATGGCGCGGGGAAATCGACGCTGCTGAAGCTCGCGGCCGGCGAGATCGCGCCCGACCAGGGCACCGTCTCCCTCGGCGCCGCCGTGAAGCTCGGCTATTTCGCCCAGCACTCCATGGACCTGCTCGACGGCGACGACACGGTTTTCGAATCCCTCGACAAGTCCTTCCCGCTGGCGGGCACGGGCACGCTGTGCACGCTCGCCGGCTGCTTCGGCTTCTCCGGCGACGATATCGAGAAGACCTGCCGCGTGCTCTCCGGCGGCGAGAAGGCGCGCCTGGTCATGGCCAGGATGCTGTTCGACCCGCCGAACCTCCTGGTCCTCGACGAGCCGACGAACCACCTCGACATGGCGACGAAGGAGATGCTGGTCGCCGCCCTGGCCGAGTTCGAAGGCACCATGCTCTTCGTCTCCCACGACCGCCACTTCCTGAGCGCGCTTTCCAACCGCGTGCTCGAGCTGACGCCCGACGGCGTGCACCAGTACGGCGGCGGCTACACCGACTACGTGGCAAGGACGGGCCAGGAGGCGCCGGGGCTGCATCCGGGCGGTTGAGACTGTGCGGCTGCTCGCATTATCGGCGAAGGCCGCGCATCAACGGCCGGATCTTGAAGCCGTCGGGCACGATCGACCGGAGCGTCGCTACAAGAGGTCAGCTTGGAAGCTGATCGCCATCAGCGAAACATGCGCTTCCAGCGGTGGCCGCAGTTCGAACGCTCGCGGCTCTCGTGAAAAGTTCCAGAGCCGGATTAGCCGCCAGTCGGCGCGACGGGCTTCGGCTGCCGCCAATTCGTTGCGTGTAATATAGAAGGGCGTGCGCTCCCAGCCGTTTGTTGTCTTCACTTCGATCAACCGATCGTTGCCGTTCGTATCGAAGCTCCGGATGTCATAGCCGGCGCCGTCGCCATCGAGATGCGACACCCAGCGGATGCGTTTGGCAAGGTCCGCTCGTCCGACAGCCATTAGGCTGTCCCGCTCGTGCTCCAGCACGCGCTCTTCCCCGGCACGACCGAGCGCACGATTGCGAGCGTCGCGCTCGGGCACGCTAGAGCATTTTGCGATCAAGATGATAGATATCCGGTGTGTCGGAAGTAGTTCTGGCATTCGCTGGGATGGAATTGATCGAGGATGTGGCCGATGCGGATCCATAGCG
>VGEH01000015.1 GCA_016869375.1 Alphaproteobacteria bacterium
CCCGGCGATGCCGGCGCGACGACGAGCCTGTCGCCCGGCGAGGCGTTGCGCTCGCCCCAGTTCATCGTGCTGGCGGCGACCTACTTCGCCTGCTGCGCGGCGCATTCCGGGCCGATCTTCCATACGGTCAGCTATGCCATCGGCTGCGGCATCGCGCCCTTGGCGGCGGTCAGCATCTACAGCCTGGAGGGTCTCGCCGGGCTCGGCGGCCGTCTATTCTTCGGCGTCGCCGCCGACCGCCTCGGCGTCAAGCGCGTGCTGGTCGCGGGCCTGACCGTGCAGGCGCTGGCGATCGCCACCTTCCTCGCGGTCAACGAGCTGCCGGAGTTCTACGCGCTGGCGATCGTCACCGGCATGGCCTATGGCGGCGTCATGCCGCTTTACGCGGCGCTGGCGCGGGAGTATTTCAGCCCGCGCATCATGGGGACCGTGCTCGGCGCCGCGACCATGGCCTCCAGCCTCGGCATGGCCTCGGGTCCCTGGGTCGGCGGCTGGCTCTTCGACAGCTTCGCCGATTACTCCTGGCTCTATATCGGCTCCTCCGCGGTCGGCCTGGGCGCGGTGGCGATCGCGCTGTTCTTCCCGCCGCTGCCGGCGCGGGCAGGGGAGAGGCTGCAGCCCGCTTAAGCGGCACCGGCCTCGTCGTGCTATAGGCACGGCGATGACGGGGAAGGAAAAATCGCCGGCGCGCCAGTCGACCGAGGACGAGCCCGACCGCGTGCCCGCGCAGTGCCTCTGCGGCGCGGTCCGGCTCGACATCCAGTACCCGGCCTTCTGGGCCTGGCACGACCATTCCAAGGCGAGCCGGCTCGCCCATGGCGCCGCCTATGCGACCTATGTCGGGACCTGGCGGAAGCGCTTCCGCATCGTCAAGGGCGCCCGCAGCATCGCCCGCTTCGAGGACAAGGAGACCGGGAACGCCCGCAATTTCTGCCGCCGCTGCGGCACGCCGGTCTATTACGAGCGGAAGTCGGCGCCGAAATGGGTCAACATCCCCCGGGCCTTGTTCCAGGGCCGGACCGGTCGCCAGCCGCTCTACCACCTCAACATCGGCGAGCTTCAGGACTGGATCTACATCGGGGCGACGCTAGGCCCTCTCAAAGGCTATCCGGGCGTGGTATGGGAACGCCCGAAAAGGAAGAAGCGGCGCGAGCCGCCGGCTATGTTCTAACCCCTCCCGACCGTTCGCCCCTCAAGAGACACGATGCCGATCAAGATCCCGAACGATCTGCCTGCCCGCGCCACGCTCGCCGAAGAGGGTGTGATGATCATGCGCGAGGCCGATGCCGTGCGTCAGGACATCCGGCCGATGCGCATCGGCCTGCTCAACCTGATGCCGAACAAGATCCGGACCGAGACCCAGTTCGCCCGCCTCCTCGGCGCGACCCCGCTGCAGGTCGAGCTGACACTGGTGAAGATGACGCATCACGTCGCGCGCAACACGCCCAACGACCACATCATCAGCTTCTACCGGGACTGGGAGGATGTGCGGCGCGAGCGCTTCGACGGCTTCATCGTCACCGGTGCGCCGGTCGAGCAGATGCCGTTCGAGGAGGTCACCTACTGGGACGAGCTGCGCCGCGTCTTCGACTGGACGCAGACCCATGTGCACGGAACCTTCAACGTGTGCTGGGGCGCCCAGGCGGCCGTCCATCATTTCTACGGCATGCCGAAGTACCCGCTGCCGGCGAAGGCGTTCGGCGTCTACCGCCACCGCAACCTGGCGCCGGCCTCGCCCTTCCTCCGGGGTTTCTCCGACGATTTCCAGATCCCGGTGTCGCGCTGGACCGAGGTCCGGCGCGAGGACATCCCGAAGGACAGCGGCATGACCGTGCTGATGGACTCCGACGAGGCCGGACTCTGCCTGCTCGACGATCCGAAGCACCGCACGCTGAACATGTTCAACCACATCGAATACGACTCGGGCTCGCTCGGCGACGAGTATTTCCGCGACATCGCGGCGAAGACGTCGATCGCGCTGCCGCGCAACTACTTCCCCGGCGACGATCCCAGCAAGCCGCCCGAGAACCGCTGGCGCAGCCACGCGCATCTGCTGTTCGGCAACTGGATCAACCACCTCTACCAGACGACGCCCTTCGACATCGCCAAGGTGGGGCAGGCGTGATCGCCGGGCGGCGCGCCTTCCTCGAGCTCCTGAAGCAGGAAGGCGTCGACATCCTCTTCGGCAACCCGGGCACGACCGAGCTGCCGCTGATGGATGCGCTCGCCGCCGAGGACGGCATCCGCTACGTGCTCGGCCTGTCCGAGGCCGCGGTGATGGCGATGGCCGACGGCTATGCCCAGGCCTCGGGCCGGCTCGCCGTGGTCAACCTCCATGTGGCACCCGGCCTCGGCAATGCCATGGGCATGCTCTACGACGCGCAGAAGAGCGCCTCGCCGGTGCTGGTCACCGCCGGCCAGCACGAGCAGGGCTTCAACGTCACCGAGCCGATCCTCTGGGCCGACCTGCCGACCCTGGCGCGGCCGCTGGTGAAATGGGCGGCCGAGGTGCATCGCCTCGCCGACCTGCCGCGCCTGCTGCATCGCGCCGCCAAGACCGCGCTGGCGCCGCCGACCGGCCCGGTGTTCCTGTCGCTGCCCGGCGACATCCTGATGGCCGAGGGCGAGGTCGATCTCTCGGTGCCGACCCGCATCGCGCCAAGGCTGCGCGGCGACCGCGAGGCGATCGAGGCCGCCGCCGCGCTGCTGGCGAAGGCGGAGCGGCCGGTGATCGTCGCCGGCGACGCGGTCGCGCAGAGCCGCGCCCATGCCGAGCTGGTCGCGCTCGCCGAGCTGATCGGCGCGCCGGTCTATGCCGAGGGCATCGCCAACACCGCTTCGTTCCCGGCCTCGCATCCGCTCTTCCGCGGCGCGCTGGTGCGGCTCGCGCCGGCGATCCGCCAGGTGATGGACCGCCACGACCTGCTGCTCTCGGTCGGCGGCGATCTGTTCACGCAGTCGCTGCCCTCCGAGATCGTGCCTGTGCCTCCTGGGATGCCGATCGTGCATCTCGACATCGATCCCTGGGAGCTCGGCAAGAATTTTGCGACCTCGGTCGCGATCCTGGGCGATGCGAAGGCGACGGTCCCGGAGCTGACGACGGCGATCGGCAGCGTGATGACGTCGGAAGCGCGCGTGCAGGCGCGAAAGCGCGTCGAGGAGGCGAGTGCTACGACGCTGGCCGAGCGGCAGGCGCTGCGCAAGCGCGCGGAGGCGGAGGCCGGCGCCTCGCCGGTGAAGCCGCTGGCGCTCTTGCAGGCGATCGCCGACCTGTTGCCGAAGGATGCGGTGGTGGTCGAGGAGGCGCTCTCGTCCGGCACCGGCATGCGCCAGCTCATCCGGAGCGACGACCCTCAGAGCTTCTATGGCCTTCGCGGCGGCGGCATCGGCTGGGGATTGCCGGCGGCGATCGGCGTCAAGCTGGCGCTGCCCGAACGGCCCGTGGTGGCGCTGATCGGCGACGGCAGCGCCATGTACACGATCCAGGCGCTGTGGACCGCGGCGAACCAGAACATCGCCGTGGTCTTCGTCATCCTCAACAACGCCTCGTATCGAATCCTGAAGCAGCGCGTGCAGACGCTGCGCGGCCACGCGGCGCAGAGCGGGCGCTATGTCGGCATGGAGCTCGACAACCCGGCGATCGACTTCGTTGGCATGGCGCGCTCCCTCGGCATCGAGGCGGGCCGCGCGCGCACGGTCGCCGAGGCGGTGGACCTGATCAAGGCGGGCCTCGCCAGGAACGGGCCGAGCCTGGTCGAGGTCGCGATCGAGCGCGCGCTCTAGCCGACGAGCCTGGCCGGAAGCCAGGTGGCGACGGCGGGAAACAGCAGCAGCAGCGCCAGCAGGGCGAGGCTCATCGCCACATAGGGCACGACGGCGCGGAAGATGTGGCCCATCGTCACCCCGGGCGGGGCGACGCCGCGCATCGTCATCAGCAGCAATCCATGCGGCGGCAGCAGCAGCCCGAGCTGCATGCAGACCAGGAACAGAACGCCGAACCAGATCGGGTCGATGCCGAGCTTCACCACGAGCGGCATGAACACCGGAAGCGTGATCAGCATCATGCTGACCTGGTCGACGAAGATGCCGAGGAAGATCAGGATCAGCAGCATCCCGACCAGGATGGCGAAGGCGGAAAGGCCCTGGCCCAGGATCGCCGAGACCAGCCCGTCGGTGGCGCCGGAGAAGGAGAGGATCTGCGAGAAGGTAGTGGCGCCGAGGATGATGAAGAGGATCATGCCGGTGATCGCCGCCGTGCCCTCGAGCGCACGCAGCAGCGCGCGAACCGTCAGCGCGCGGTAGGCGAGCGCCATCGCCAAGGTGGCCAGCGCGCCGAGCGCGGCGGATTCGGTCGGCGTGGCGAAGCCGCCGGACATGGCGCCGACCACGACGACGAAGATCGAGACCAGCGGCACGACGTAGAAGGCCAGCAGCCGCCATCCCTCGCTGCGGTCGCCGCCTTCATCCTCGGCTCGCGGCGCGAGATCGGGGCGTCGGAGCGCGGCCAGGACGATGTACCCGACGAAGGCGACGCTCAGGATCAACCCGGGCACGACGCCGCCGATCAGCAGCTTCGAGATCGAGATGCCCGACAGGCTGCCGAGCAGCACGGTCAGCGCCGAGGGCGGGATCAGCATGTCGACGGCGCCGATCGCCATGATCGGCCCGGTGGCGAAGGCCGGCTTGTAGCCGCGGGCCAGCATCACCGGCAGCATCAGCGAGCCCAGCATCGCCGTGGTCGCGATGGTCGAGCCGGAGATCGCCGAGAACACCGTGCCGGCGACGACGGCGATCACCGCGAGCCGCCCCGGCACCCGCCGGATCAGCCGCTCGACGCCCTCGATCACCTTGAGCGCGAGGCCGGTGTGGAACAGCAGCTCGCCCATCAGGATGAAGAGCGGGATGGGCGTGAGCGAGAAGTTCATCACCGAGACAACGCTGTTCCGCGCCACCTGCAGCAGCCCCGCATCGCCGCCGAGGAAGAGGATCGCGCCCAGGATGTTGATCGCGACGAAGGAGAGCGCGACCGGCATGCCGAGGAAGAGAAGGGCCGCCGAGCCGCCGAGGAGGAGGAGGGCGGAGAGCTGCCAGATCATGCGCTAGCTGACCGACACCGCATCGCTGCGCGGCCCGCGCTCGCTCTGCGCCAGCCGAAGCATGCGGAACACGAACTCGACGGCGACCAGCAGGAACGCGGCCGGCAGCGCCGAGAGCATCCACCACTCCGGCAGTACCAGCGTCTTCAGGCTGATCGCGCCGGAGGCCCAGCTCGCATAGGCGGCGCGGCCGCCATAGAGGACGAAGTAGAGGGCGCAGCCGAATCCGGCGAGGTCGGCGATCCACTCCATCGCATAGGCGAGGCGGGGCGGCACGGCCCGCAGCAGGATGTCGACGCGGATGTGCTGGCCCTGGCGCAGCAGCCAGGGCGCGGTTGCGAGCGTGACGAGGTAGAGGATGTACTCGCTGACCTCGTTGCTCCAGGGCAGCCCGCCGAGGCGGAGGTTCCGAAGAGCCACGTCGGCACCGATCATCAGCGCCATCGCCAGGATGGCGAGCGCCGCCGCCAGCATCAGGAGATCGAGCAGCCGCCCATAGGCGCGCGAGAGCGCGGTCACGTTCCCCCCGCTGTCGCGTGCCGGGTCGCGGCTACTTCGCGAAGAACTCCTTCAGCTTCGGCCCATGCTCGGGGCTCTGCTTGATGATGCCGGCCCAGCCCTCGGCGACGGCCTTCCTGCGGAAATCGTCGCCGAGCGAGATCACCTGGATGCCGGCGGCCTTCTGCCTGGCGATGTCGGCCTCGTTCTCCTTGGTCACTTCCGACGACTGCGCTTCGAGCCAGGCGGAGGCATCGGAGATGATCTTCTTCTGCCGGTCGTTGAGCTTGTTCCAGGAGGCCTTGTTGATTAGCACGCTGACCTCGGCCGAGTAGAAGCCGGGATCGACTCGGTACTTGGTCTTCTCGTGCCAGCCGAGATCGAAGACACCGGTGATCGGCCAGCCATAGCCGTCGACCACGCCGCGCTCGAGCGCGGTGTAGACCTCGCCCGGCGCGGTCTGCACGACGGTGGCGCCCTGCGCCTGGAAGAAGTCGCGATAGACCGGCGTGATGCGGAGCTTGAGGCCGGTCAGGTCGGCGCTCGAGATCGGCTTATTGAGATAGAGGTGGAAGGGGTTGTTGTCGATGTGACGCGCCAGCATGATCGCGTTCATCTTCTGGTCATAGAGCTTCGCCATGTAGTCGAAGCCGCCGTTGCGGCGCAGCTCCGCCATCGGCCTTTCGGTCAGCTTCCACGCATCCGCCTCGGGGATGACGTTGGTGTAGAAGGCGCCGGTAACGTTGGCGATGTCGACCACGCCCCCTTTCAGCGCATTGCCGACCTCGAAGGGCGGCATCGCCTTAGGGCCCCCGATGTAGTTGATCTGCACCTGCCCCTTGCCCTCGGCATTCACCTTGTCGATGAACGCCTCGAAGCCGCGCGAATAGAAGGTCTTCTCGGCGAAGGAGGTGATCGCCTTAAGCGTCACTTCCTGGGCGGCGAGCGGTGCCGAAAGCGAAACGAGCGCGGCGAGAGCCGCTCCGAACAGACGCATGATGGCCTCCCTTAGGCGTGCCGGATTTCACGGCCTTGAGTTGGCGCAACCTCAGCACAGAGACGAAGGAGGGGGCAACCTCCTCTGCGCTGCCTTACACCGCGATGCCGATCAGCGCCTGGCCCTTGTTCACCGCGAGGCTGGTGAGGTTGTAGAGGACAGGGCCGGTGTGCTCGGCCAGCACCGGCTTCTCCCACTGGCCGATCAGGTCGCGGATCATGCCGACGCGCTGGCCCTTCACGACATCGGCGCCGGGCCTGGTCTCGACATGCCAGTAGCCGGCCTCGGGTGCCGTCGCCACTTCCATGCGGCAGAGACGCGGCGCGGGACCCGACGGGCGGTTCGCCTTCGCCGTCATGCCGAGCTCGGCCATGATGTTCTTCACGCCCGTCTCCAGCAGCGCGACCGTCTCCTCGGTCATCAAGCCGTTCTGTCCGGACTCCAGCAGCACCGCCGGAATGCCGAGATCGGCCGCGGCGCCATAGCTGTGGCCGCGCTTGGTGCTGGCGGAGGCGAAGGAGAGGCCGCTGGCGATCGCGAGCTCGCGGCTGCGTTCGCTCGAGGCCGGATAGATCGAGAAGGGGATCAGCGCCTCGACGATGTCGCCGCCATGCAGGTCGATATAGGCATCCATGCCGCTCATTGCCTGGCTGACCGCCCAATGCGCGAGCCGGTCGCTGGCGCTGCCTGCTGGATCGCCGGGAAAGACGCGGTTCACGTTCTTGCCGTCGGAGGGGTTGTGGAAGGCGCGATGCTGGAAGAAGGCGCCGATGTTGAGGATCGGCAGGATGGTGATCTCGCCGGCGAAGCTGTCCGGCTCCAGCGCGCAGAGACGCCGCGCCGCCTCGATCGAGGTGTATTCCGCGCCATGCACGCCGGCGGTGATGAGCAGCTTCGGCCCGGGCGCGCGGCCGCGGATGATCGTGCAGGGGATCTGATGTCCCACTTCCGGCTCGACATAACCGGTCCAGCGCGATTTTCCGGCAGCTTCTGCGGGCGCGAGCGGCATGCGGGACTCCCTCACTTCAAATAGAAAGCCCCTCTCCCGCGGATGGCGGGAGAGGGGCAGGGACGACAACTCGCGTCTTAGGCGAGATGCTTCTTGAAGTGCGCGACGGTGCGCTCCCAGGAGAGCTTCGCCGCCGCTTCGTTGTAGCGAGGCGTCGAGATGTTGTGGAAGCCGTGCTGAGTGCCGGGATAGGTGTGGACCTCGATCGACCTGCCGGCGGCCTTCAGCGCCGCCTCGTAGGCCGGGTAGCCCGGGTTGATGTTCGGGTCGGTCTCGGCGAGATGGACCAGCAGCGGCGCACGGACGTCCTTCACCAGATCGGCCGCGGCGACGACGCCGTAATAGGGGACGCCGGCCGCCATGTCGGCGCCCATCGTCGCGGCGAGCCAGTTGGTGGTGCCGCCGCCCCAGCAGAAGCCGGTGACGCCGAGCTTGCCGTTCGACAGCGCATGCGCCTTGAGGAACTTGGCGCTGTTCAGCATGTCGGTGCGGAGCTTGGGCTGCTCGAGCTTTGCCTGCATCTCGCGGCCTTCGTCGTCATTGCCCGGATATCCGCCGACCGGCGAGAGGCCGTACGGCGCCAGAGCGAGGAAGCCGGCGGCAGCGGCGGCGCGCGCGGTGTCCTCGATATAGGGATTGAGGCCGCGGTTCTCGTGCACGACGAGCACGGCCGGGTAGGGCCCGTTGCCGGCGGTCGGACGCACCAGATAGCCCTTCATCTGGCCCGAGGTGCCGCCCGGCGAGGGATAGCTGACATAAGTCGCCTTGATGCGGCAGTCGGTGAAGGAGACCGTCTGCGCCTTGGCGTAGTTCGGGATCAGCGCCTGCGCCATGGCGAGGCCGCCGACGGTGACGGCAGCGGCGCGCGCGAAGAAGGTGCGGCGGTCCATGCGGCCATGGCAGTACTCGTCATAGAGGTCGAACACGCGCTGGTCGATCCAGCTCTGGGTCACCGTCTCCGGCTGTTCGACATACATCTGGTCGGTCATTCGCGTTTCCTCCATTTGTGAAGCCCCACGGGCACGGACCATAGCAGCCAGGGATTTGGCTGGCAGCACCCTGTGAAATCACGAGGGCGTGGGATAGGGTCGGCGGCGCCATGATTTCCGTCATCGAGAATCCGCAGAAGCCGAGCCGCCAGGGCACCGACCCGCTGACGCTCGAGCAGATGCTGGCCTATTTCCACGTGCCCGCCGTCAGCGTCGCGGCGATCCGAGATTTCAAGATCGACTGGGCCAAGGCCTGGGGCGTTGCCGATGTCGAGACCGGCGAGAAGACGACCGAGAAGACGCTGTTCCAGGCGGCCTCGATCTCGAAGCCGGTCGCGGCGATGGCCTCGCTCAGGGCGATCCAGGACGGCCGCTTCGGCCTCGACCAGGACATCTCGACGATCCTGAAATCCTGGACGCTGCCGGACCATCCCTTCGGCGGCGGCCTGGCCGTCACGCCGAGGATGCTGCTGAGCCACACCTCCGGCACCGGCGACGGCTTCGGCTTTCCCGGATACGAGCCGGACGCGCCTTTGCCGACGCTCCAGCAGATCCTCGACGGCGAGGCGCCCGCCAATCGCGGTCCGGTCCGGCTGGTGCGCCCGGCGCTCTCGGCTTTCCATTATTCGGGCGGCGGCTCGACCATCCAGCAGCTGGCGCTGACCGACGCGGTCGGCCGGCCCTATCGCGAGCTGGTGCGGGAATGGGTGCTGGACCCGATCGGCATGAGTGACAGCAGCGTCGACCTGCCGCTCCCCGATGCGCTCAAGGTGCGGACGACGCGCGCCCATGACGGATGGGGCCGCGCGATGAACGTGAAGTACCACGTCTATCCGGAAGCGGCGGCAGCGGCGCTGTGGACGACGCCGACCGATCTCGCCAAGTTCGCGATCGAGGTGCAGCAGACGCTCGCCGGCCGTTCGACGCGCGTGCTGTCCAGGACGATGATGCAGGAGATGGTGACGCCCGTCGGCGTCGGTCCCTATGCCGCGGGCTTCGCCATCGCCCGAACCGGCGAGGGCTGGTACTTCTCCCATGGCGGCGGCAATTGGGGCTTCAAGTGCCGGCTCGTCGCGCATCGCGCCAAGGGCTATGGCGCCGCGGTCATGACCAATGGCGACAATGGCGAGATCGTGGTGACCGAGATCATCGAGCGCGTGGCGCGCGCCTATGGCTGGGACACGCTCGACAAGCCGATGCTGCGCTAGTCGGTCGTCTCGAACTTCGCGGGCGCGGTGATCTCGACCAGCTCGAGATCGTCGGAATGCGCCAGTTCGCGGTGGCGGATGCGGGGCGGCTGATAGACGCTGTCGCCGGGCTTGAGCGTCACCTCGCCGATATCCTCGTATTCGAAGCGCACCCAGCCGCGCGTGACGAAGACCATCTGGAAGTCGAGATGATGGCGGTGCCATTTCGGCTCGGCATGCTTGCCTGGGATGGCGCGGATCACATGCGCCATGAAACCGCCCTCGCTGGCCTTGGCGATGCCGAGGTCGCGATAGGCGAAGAAGGCGCGGAGCCCGGCATCGAACGCGGCGCCCTCGGCATGGCTCACCGTGGTCCGGCGTTCCGGCGATGCCGCCTTGGCGGCGGCGGTGGAGCGGGCGCGTGGCATGCTCCTATCATCGACCAGGAGGGCACGCTATGTCACGGACGCTGATAGAGGGCGGCTACCTCATCCCGATGGACAAGCCCTATGCGGTGGTCGCCGACGGCATCGTCGCCATCGACGGCAACCGCATCACCTATGCCGGGCCGCGAGGCGGCCTCGATGCGCGCGCCTTTGCTGCAGCCATCACGATCAACGCCAAGGGGCGGGCGGTGCTGCCAGGACTCATCAACACGCATATCCATCTCATCGGTGCTTATCTGAAAGGCCTGACCGAGGATGTGTCGGGCCAGCTCTCCGCCGGCCTCTGGAAGCGTGCGGTGCCGATCGCCTTCAAGCATGTGCATGACGAGGATTGGTATGCCGGGTGTCTCACCCATGCGATGGAGATGCTGTGCACCGGCACCACCACCATCGTCAGCCAGTTCTTGAAGGAACACTTGGCGGCACCTGCTATGCGCGACCTCGGTATCCGCGCGGTGATGAGCCAGGAGATCTTCGAGGTCGACGCGCTGAAGCTCAACGCCGCGGTGATGGATCGGCCGATGCAGCCGGGGAAACTGGAGGAAGGGCTGGAGCTCTCGCGCCGGCTCCATGCCGACTGGCACGGCAGGGAGAATGGCCGCATCACCACGCGGATCTCGCCGGCCGGTCCCGGCTTCACCTCGCAGGAGGGGCTGATCGCCTCGGCCGCGCTCGCCGACGAGCTCGGCCTCGGCCTCAACGTCCATGTCGCCGAGGTGCCGGGCGAGACCGAGTTCGTCCTGCAGCGCTACGGCAAGCGCCCGATCCAGTTCCTCGACGAGCTGGGCCTGCTCAGCGAGCGCACGATCGGCATCCACACCGTCTTCCTCAACGATGACGACATCGCGCGGATCGCGCGCACCGGCATGCACATCTCGCATACGAGCTACCATGTGGCGAAGCGGGGATACTTCCCGCCGATGGAGAAGGTCTATGCGGCGGGCTGCAACGTCACCTGGGGTTCCGACTGGTGCTCGAACGATCTCTGGAAGTTCATGAACATGGGCATCCTCCACCCGCGCGCGCACTCCGGCGACCTCACGATGCTCGACGGCTGGCGCGCGCTGCACATGGCGACGATGGGCGGGGCGAGGTCGATCGGCATGGATAGGGAGATCGGCTCGCTCGAAGCCGGCAAGAAGGCCGACATCATCCTGGTCGATCTCGATACGCCCTGGTGCCGGCCGGTGCGCACCGACAACCTGCCGAGCAACCTCGTCTACAACGCCACCGGCAGCGACGTGACCGATGTGATCGTCGACGGCCGCATCGTTGTGCGCGAGAAGAAGGTGACGATCGTGGACGCACCCGCCGTGCTCAAGGAGACCCAGGAACGCGCCGAGCGCATCTGGGCGCGCGCCGACGCCGTGTTCGGAGGCTGATGCGATGAAGCCCATCAGGTTTGCCGCGATCGGCCTCGACCATTTCCACATCCATGCCCAGATCGAGCTGATGCTGGGGCAGGGGGCGGAGTTCGTCGCCTATTGCGGCACCGAGGAGCAGTTCTTCAAGAAATCCTGCGCCGCGACCTACCCGCAGGCGAAGAGGGTAGAGGACCGGCGCCGCATCCTCGAAGACAGGAGCATCGACCTCGTGCTCAGCGCCGCGGTCAACAGCGAGCGCGCGCCCCTGGGCATCGAGGTCATGCGCCATGGCAAGGACTTCATGGTCGACAAGCCGGGCGTCACCTCGCTCGACCAGCTCGCCGAGGTGCGCCAGGTGCAGGCGGAGACCGGCCGCATCTACTCGATCTGCTACGGGCACCTGGTCTCGCCGGCGACGGTGAAGGCCCGTGAGCTTCTGCGATCCGGCGCCATCGGCAAGCTAGTCAATGTGGTGTCGCTCAATCCGCATCGCCGCAACCGCGACCGGCGCCCGGACTGGTTCTTCCAGCGCGAGAAATTCGGCGGCATCCTGGCCGATATCGGCTCGCATGCCTGCGACCAGTTCCTCTATTTCACCGGCCGGCTCGATGCCGAGATCGTCTCGGCCACGGTCGCCAACCGTGCCAATCCCGAATTCCCGAGCTTCCAGGATTTCGGCGAGATCCTGCTGCGCACGCCCGAGGTCACCGGCTATTGCCGCGTCGACTGGTTCACCCCCGACGGGTTGCCGACCTGGGGCGACGGGCGCACGACCCTGATCGGCACCGAGGGGTATATCGAGCTCCGCAAGAATGTCGACATCGCCGGTCGCCCCGGAACCAACCACCTGTTCCTCGTCGACCGCGCCGGCGTGCAGCACATCGACTGTTCCGGCGTCGCGCTTTCCTATGCAAGCCAGCTCGTCGCCGACATACGCGACCGCACCGAGACCGCGATGAGCCAGGCGCATTGCTTTCGCGCCGCCGAGCTCGCGATCACCGCCCAGGCGATGGCGGAGCGGGCGTGAGAAGGCGCCGGTCGAGGTTGAAGCAGGCCGAGTAGAGCGGCGCGTCAGTCGTTGGCGGGGGGAGGTTGCCGAGGGCGCTGCGGATTGATGCCTCGTCCAGGCCTTCGACGATGAGGAGCGCGGCGAAGGAGTCGTCCGCTCGTCGCAAGCCTTTCTCGCGGGTCTGGATCGAAGTTTGCGCGAGATCGGTGAGCAGGAGGCGGGCCGCGGCGATGCGGTCATGCCCGGCGAGTATCCGGCACAGCTCATCGGCGTCTCCGTCCGGAGCGGCATCGAGGCGCAGCGCGGCGAGGTAGCCGCCCTGGCCGATCCCGGCCGAGGCGGCCACGCGCCCACCGCCGCGGGCGAAGTTCTTCAGGCGCGGCATGATGCGCTGCGACCAGGGCGTCGGCGCGTTGAGCCTGGCGAGGTAGGAGGGGCCGCCGACCGCCTCGGCGGAGTCCAGCTCATAGAGGATCAGGTAGCGGTTGGCGCTGCGGTCGAGGGCACGGAAGAGGCGGCAGGCGAGGAAGCCGTCGACGCCGAGGCGCTCGAGGGAGTGCTCGCGCATCATCCAATGCGCCCAGTCGGTCTCGTCCTCCGGCGAAAGCTCGCTCCAGATCGCGAGGAAGCCGCCGCCCTTCACCTCAGCGCTTCTTTCCCTTGCCGTAGCGCGTCTGCATCTCGGCGACGACCTTGGCCTCGGGCCGGTACTTGCTGCCGGCGAGCCAGATCTCGGTGACGCGGCCGCTCGCGTTGCGGGTGCGGCGGACGGTCTCGCCATAGCTGGCGCCGCCGGCGGCCAGCACGATGCGGCCGCTGTCGCGGCCGGTGACCTCGAGCTCGGTCGCGTCCCTGAAGGCATCGGGGTAGCCGTCGGGCGTGCCGGGATTGACGACGACGACACGATCGCCGACCGGCAGGAGATCGAAGCCGCCCCAGAGGCTCCACCAGCGGCCGTTCCAGTCGGCGAGCCTCCGCGACGGCGCGCCGTGACGGGCGAAGTGGCGGAGGATGTGGATGGTGCCCTGGACCCAGGCGACGGCACGGCCGTCGGCGGCATTGGTCAGGCAGGAGACGGTGATGTCGTGAGGCGCATAGGTGCCCGTGTGCGTGACATAGCCCTGGAAGCCGCCGGAATGCCCGAACCACGGCCAGTCGCCGGTGCTGCCGCTGCGGATTCCGAGCCCGTAATAGAGCTCGGCCGGGACGTGCGGGATGCGCCACTGGCCGCGCACCATCTCGCGCCGGCTGGCGGGGGAGAGCACGCTCTTCTTGGCCTTGGGCGCGAGCTGGTTGAAGAAGCGGGCGAGATCGGCCGCGGTGCTGATGAAGCCGGTCGCCGAGGCCAGCGCGTGGGTCGAGTTGGCGCCGGGGATGACGACCCGTTCGCCGACCGGCAGCCGGGCCGAGTGCCCGCGGGCGAAGGGCGTCGTGCGCGCGATCGGCACGTCAGGCTGCGTCTCCTTAAGGCCGACCGCGTCGACGATCTCGCGCTTGATCCATGTGTTGTAGGACCCGCCTGTCACCGACTCGATGACGAGGCCGAGCAGACCGAAGCCGTGGTTCGAGTACTTGTAGCGGGTGTTGCGGTCGATGATCGGCGCCTCCGCCAGATCGGCGCGCAGCTCCGCCTCGTTCTTGAACGGCCGTCGGTCGGTCCATTGCCCGGCATCGGTGCTGTCGCGGATGATGCCGGCGGTGTGCGAGAGAAGCTGGGTCAGCGTCGCCTTGGCGATCTCGGGATGCAGGCCGTCGACATGGCGGCCGGCGGGATCGTCGAGCCTGAGCTTGCCTTGCTCGCGCAGCTTCATGATGCCGGCGCCGGTGAAGCTCTTCGAATGCGAGGCAACGCGGTAGCGATGCCGCGGTGTCAGCTCCACGCCGCGCACCTGGTCGGCATAGCCATAGGCGCGTTCCAGCAGTACCTTGCCGTTATGCGCGACGGCGATGACGCAGCCGGGCTGCTCATGCAGGCGCATCTGGTGCTCGACCCATTTCGGAACATAGTCGAGCGCAGCGGCGAGCCAGCGATCCATCCTTGAAGCTCCTCAAGCCGCCATCGGCGGACGTTTGGCGCGCCAGCTCGTGGCGCGTTCATAGGCATGCGCCACGCCCATGGCGGTGGCGTCGCCGAAGGGATGGCCGACGACCTGGACACCGAGCGGCAATCCGGCGGCGGTGAAGCCGCAGCAGACGGTCATTACCGGAAGGCCGGTCAGGTTGAACGGCATGGTCAGCGACGGACGCTTGAAGGCGCCGTCCCGGTCATAGCCCACCATCTTGGTCGCGGCTCCGGGTGCTGCGGCGCAGATCATCACGTCGAAGCCGGCCATCGCCGCACGCGTGCGCTCGATCAGCTGCTGTCGGGAGCGCATCGCCTGCACGTAGTCGTTGGCCGAGAACAGCGCCGCCAGGGTCACGCTGCTGCGGAAGCGCTCGCCATAGTCGTTGTAGCGGGTCTGCAGGTTCTTGGCGTGGACCGCGAAGGTCTCGCTCAGGATGATGACGCGGCCGGCCGGGGCGAAATCGTTGAGCGCGGGCATGGCCACGTCGCGCACATCGGCGCCGAGCTTCTTCATCGTGTCGGCCGCTGCCTCGACCGCGCGTGCCATCTCCGGCTCGACCGGGAACTCGCCCTCATGCCAGTGGCGGATATAGCCGACGCGCACACCCTTGAGATCCTGGCGCAGCGCCGCGCGATAGTCGGGGATCTTCACCTTGGCACTGGCGGCGTCCTTCTTGTCGTGGCCGGCCATCGCCTGCAGCAGGATGGCGCAATCCTCGACCGTCCAGGCCATCGGCCCGGCATGGTCGAGCGTGAAGGCTAAGGGCAGGATGCCGTAGCGGCTGACGAGGCCATAGCTCGGCTTCATGCCGGCGACGGCACAGAAGGTCGAGGGCGAGCGGATCGAGCCGCCGGTATCCGAGCCGGTGGCGCCGAGCACGAGGCCGGCGGCGATCGCGGCGCCGCTGCCGCTGGAGGAGCCGCCGGGGCTGAGCTCGGGATCCCACGGGTTGCGCGCCGGCGGCCAGGGCGTGTCGAAGGAGGGGCCGCCGATGGCGAATTCATGCGTGGCGAGCTTGCCGAGCAGGGTGGTGCCGGCCTTCGCCAGCTTCGTCGTGACGGTCGAGTCCTCCGTCGGCACATAGTCTTCCAGCACCTTGGAATGCGCCGTGGTGCGGATGCGCTTGGTGCAATAGATGTCCTTGAGGCCGATCGGGATGCCGTGCAGCGGCCCACGCCGGCGCCCGGCCATGATCTCTGCCTCGGCCTTCTTCGCGGACTTGCGCGCGAGCTTCTCGGTCACCAGCAGGAAGCTGTTGAGCTTCGGATCGAGAGCCTCGATGCGCTTGAGCAGCAGCTCGGTCAGCTCGACCGGCGACAGCGCCTTGCTCTCGATCAGGCGCGAGGCTTCGGCGATGGTCGGGACCTGGCCGACCTGCGTGGCATCGTTCATGGCGTCACCTTGAAAGTCAGCGCCGGCTCGACCGACACGGGCCGGTCGTTGCCGAGCTGCGCCAGGTACTCGCGCACATAGCCCGAGACGCGGTGGATGTCGTCGATCTGCTCGGTCGACAGCGTGAGGCCCGCCCGCTTCAGGCAGGTCTCAACCTCGGCTCGGTTCATCGGTTCGGGGGCGCTCATCCGGGTTCTCCCTTTGGAGACGGCATTATAGGTGAACTCTATCCGCGCCAGCTCTTCGGTTCTTCCATCGGGTACATCGGTCGGGGCACGCGCTGCCAGGGGAGGCCGACCACGTCGGACTGGCCGGGACCGCGCGTGTCGACGCGGATCACCTCGGAGGTGATCGGCTTGAAGAACTGGAAATTGGACGCGGTCTTGAGCACGGCCATCTTGTAGTCGGACGGCTCGATGCCGAACCAGCGATAGACGTCGGGCACGTTGCCGGCGGCGCCCGGCTTCTCGCTGACCATCAGCGTCGCCGGCCCGACCTCGAAGAAGACGGTGCGGCCCATGTCGTGCTCGGGCTGCTGGAACACCGGGACCTTGATGATGCCGGAGGCGATCTTCCTCACCCGGCCGGTGACGGTCAGCGGCTTGAAGAATTTCGGCGAGCTGTGGCCGCCGACCGGCAGCGTGATCTCGGCGCCCTCGCCGGCGGCGATCAGCTTCGCCACCGTGCCGGGCTCGATCAGCGGCATCAGCGCCTTGCTCTTGATGCCGAGCCGCAGGATCGCTTCCAGGATCAGATTGGAGTCGCCGGCGGTGCCGCCGAACACGGTATCTCCCGTATCGCTCAAGACGACGACGCCCTTCGCCGCCTGATCGGCGCGGCGGACGGCGTCGTCGACCGAGACGGCGTCCTTCTTCATGAAATCCTGCCGCATCGACCAGGCGAAGTCGGCGGATTCATCGGCGAGCTTCTCGGCGAGCGCCCGGTCGCCGTCGACATTGACGATCG
Organism: Alphaproteobacteria bacterium; assembly: GCA_016869375.1. GTDB lineage: Bacteria > Pseudomonadota > Alphaproteobacteria > SHVZ01 > SHVZ01 > SHVZ01. Next base: position 17,020 of record VGEH01000015.1, read on the forward strand.
TGGTCCAGCCGCCTTCGGCGACGTCGAGCCAGGGCTGCATCGGGCAGAGCGCGACATGGAGCACGCGCTTGTCCTTGGCCTCCCAGTTCCGCGCCTGATCGAACCACGCCTTCATCGGTCCCTGGCTGGTGAGGAACTGCTCCTGATGGGTGACCAGCCGGATCTTCCGCCAGGCCATCACCGGCTTGATCTCCTTGCGCAGGATGCGGACCAGCATGTCGCCGGCGAGCCGGCCCGTGTCGTAGGTGTCGTGCGGCTGGGTACGGTGCGCGACGATTGCGGTGGAGAGCTCGACCATCTGGCGCGTGACGTTGGCGTGGTGGTCGAGCGAGAGCACGATCGGCACGTCCGGGCCGAGCACGGCGCGGCAGATCGCGAGCTGCGCGCCCTCGACGTCGTCGACGCCTTCGGCCGCGGCGGCGCCGTGCAGGTGCAGGGCCAGCGCGTCGACCTTGCCGGCCTTGCGCAGGCCGGTGCCGATCCGCTCCTCGAAGAACAGGCGGGCGCCGGTGTCGATGCGTCCGCCGGCCATCGCCCAGCCGGAGACGATCGGGACCCACTCGACATTCATGCCGGAGGCGGCCATCGCGTCGACGCAGCCGCCGACCTGGCCCTTGCCGGCCATTTTCTCGATGATCTCCTGGCCTTCGAGGATGCCGAAGGCCTTGAAATCGTCGATCGTCGTCGGCAGCGGGTTGAAGTCGTTGGTCTCCTGCCCGACATGGATCGTGGCGATACGCATCGCGTTCTCTCTCTGCTGCGCTATTCGGTCAGTGGCGAGGGACGCAGATATTGCGTCGTGACGGGGCCGTAAGGAAGCGGACGATGTCCATCGCCGGCGGCATGCCGGCGAACCTCTCCAGCGCCTCGGCCAGGCGCTCTTTCAGCGGTGCGCCCGGCTGGAAAAGGAACCGATAGGCACTGACCAGTCCCCGGATCTGCTCGCGCGGGAACCCGCGCCGCTTGAGGCCGCGAAGGTTCAGCCCGTCGAGCCGGGCGCGGTCGCCGACGGCCACACCGTAAGGAATCACATCGGCTTCGACGCCCGTCATCCCGCCGATCATGGCGTGCGGGCCGATCCGCACGAACTGGTGCACGGCCGACTGACCGCCGAGGATGGCGTGATCACCGATCTCGACATGCCCGCCGAGCAGCACGTGGTTCACCAGCGTGACATCGTCGCCGATGATGCAATCGTGGCCGACATGGGCGCCGGCGAGGATGAGGCAACGTTCGCCGATGCGGGTCAGCATCCGGCCACCGGAGGTTCCGGTGTTCACGGTGACATGCTCGCGGATCACGCAATCCGCTCCGATCGTCAACGCCGACTCCTCGCCGGCGAACTTCCGGTCCTGCGGGGTGTCGCCGACCACGGCGAAGGGAAAGATGCGGGTGCGGGCACCGACCCGCGTGCGGCCGCGGACGACAGCATGGGCATCGAGCACGACGCCGTCTTCGAGCGTGACCTTGGGTCCGACGATCGCGTAGGGGCCGACCTCGACGCCTGATCCCAGGATCGCGGAGGCGCTGACGAGGGCGGTCGGATCGATGCGGCCAGAGGACATGACGGTAGGATCTTACCTACGTCATGCCTCTCGATCGGCGCCAGCGCGGCGCGAAGCGACTCCATTCAATTATAGTTACCATGTGTTGCAGGGTCAGCCCTTCATCACCGGCAGCACGATCCGCGAGGGGTGTGCCTTGTCGAGATGGAGCGTGTTCGTCGCCTTGATCTTCTTCGTATGACGACCGAGCGGCTCGCCGGTGCCGGGGTTGACGTCGAAGCGCGGGAAGTTCGAGGAGGCGATGTCGACGCGGATGCGATGGCCCTTCCTGAAGCGGTTGGCGACCGGCGGCAGCTCGACCACATACTCGACAACCTCGCCCGGCTTCAGCAGCTCTTCCTTGTCGTAGCCCTTGCGGAAGCGGGCGCGGCGAATGGAGTCGCAGAGCAGCATGTGGAACCCCTCGGGCTCGTCCTTCGTCGGCGGCGAGACGTCGAGCAGCTTCACCGTCACGTCGGTATCGACCGCCGATGAGGCGACCCAGATGCGCGCCTCGATCGGGCCGGCGATCACCAGGTCCTCGGGCAGCGGATCGGTCTGGAAGACCAGCACATCCGGCCGATTGGCGAGCAGCGGGAAGGGGGCCTTGCAGCCGACGAGGTTCGGCCGCTCCTTCTGATGCATCGGCCCGTCGGGCACGACGGTGCGCATGCGCGCGCGCGGGCTGATATAGGCGGCGTCCATGCCCTCCGGCACCTTGACCCATTCGAGGAATCCCGCGACGGCGCCGCCGATGGTCGGCACCGGGTGGTCGGGGTCATGCGTCCAGGCGATCGGCGAGGCTTCGGCCGGCCTGGTCGAGAGCGCGCGGTTGCCGGCGAGGTAGTAGGGCGTCGGCGTCATGCCGGTCGGCGGCCAGGCCGTGTCGTCGCGCCACGAACCGCCATGGCTGAAGTGGCCGCGTTTGGTGCGCTCACCGCTGCCGCCGCCCATCTCGAAGTAATGCACCGGCGCGTCCTTCTCGACGGCGGTCGGCATGTCCTTGAGCCAGCGGTCGAACCAGCGCAGCCGCTCGGCGTTGTAGACGCGGTAGCCCCAGTCGGCGCCGCTGCCGAAATCGACCTCGATCGAGGCGGAGCCGCCGGCGCGCATGCCGGCATGGCCCCAGGGCCCGAGCACGAGACGCTGCGGTGATTTCAGCCGCTTCGACAGCGCGATGTACTGGCCGGCGACATCGGCGACGAAGGGATCGAACCAGCCGGACGAGACGACGCAGGGGATGTCGGCGAAGCGATCGAAGTACGCCTTGTGCTCTAGCACCTCCTGCATCCACCAGGCATCCTTGATGCCGTTGTTCTGGTAGCGCATCAGGATCTGCTCGAGATTGGGCACGACGGTGAGCGGGCTGCCGCCCTCCTTCCACGGTCCCTGCACCAGCAGGGTGCGCATGTTCTCGACGCCTTCCTCGATCCGGCGCTTGGCCTCCGCATCGTCCTGGATCTCGGGCACGTCCCAGCCATGAAGGAAGAGCGCGGCGAACATCTGGAGGGCCTGGGCGCCGCCGGTGCGCGCCTCCCAGTCGAAGGCCGAGGTCGGGCAGACATCGACCCAGAGCGCCTTCAGCGCCGGCGGCTTATAGAAGGCGGCGACGTTCTGGACGATGCCGGAATGGGAGCTGCCGACCATGCCGACACGGCCGTCGCTCCATTCCTGCGCGGCGATCCAGGCGATGGTATCGGCGCCGTCGAGGCCCTCGCGCTTGTTGGCGACGTGGAAATACTGGCCATGGCCTTCCGACTTGCCGCGTCCGCGCAGATCCTGGACGACGGTGACGTAGCCGCGCCTGGTGAAGAAGCGTGCCACCGGCTCGACCTGCATCACCGGGTTCGACTTGTCGTAGGAGGTGCGGGTCAGGATCACCGGAAAGCGCCCCGGCTTCGCCGATCCATCCGGCGCCGCCGGGCGATAGACATCGGTCGCGAGGCGGACGCCATCCGCCATCGGCACCATGACGTCCTCGGAAACGACGATCCCGTTCTCAGGCGTGCGGTCGTAGAGCATGGCGGCTACATCAGATCCCGTTCGGTGGTGTTGGACCAGGTCTTGCGGAAGATCTCTTCGTCATTCTCGAAGACGACCGCTTGCTGGGCGAGCACCCAGTCGGTCTTGGTGGCGTGGAAGGAAAGCTCGGTCTCGATCCGGATGATCCAGTCGTCGTCGCGGTCCAGCTCGTAGACCTGGCGGTAGAAACCTGTCGCCGAGGTCGGGTCTCCTTCGGTGATGGTGAAGCGCTTGAGCAGGTTATGCCCGATCGCGGTACCGGTGGGCAGCCGCCATCGGCGGCCGGGGCCGAGGAAGCCGCCGATGCCGACCGTCTCGACCGTGATCTTGCCGCTCATCGCATCCTGGACGATGTGGCGCGTGATCTGCTTGTCCTCCTCGACCACGACCTCGATCTCCGGTCCGCGCTCGTTCGGCCCGAATGTCGCTCTCCGGCTCCGGCCGGTCAGGACCGGCAGCGAGAAGGTGCTGGCGCCGGTATAGAGGGTCATCTTCACCATCTCCGGCGCGGGCCAGACAATCGGCCAGTAGGAGGTGGAGAGCGCCAGCCGGATGCGATGACCGGGCGTGAAGGTCCAGCCGACATCGGGCAGCTCCAGGCGGATGCGCATGCGCTGGCCGCGGATGACCGGCTTCGGCGACTCGTGGCTTTCGCGATGCGTCAGGTTCAGCACCTGAAAGGCGACGCGGACCGAGGTGCCGTCCGGCGCCACGTCGCAGAGGCGGGCGACGACCTGCGCCACCGGCTTGTCGACGGAGATGTCGGCCTCGAGCACGGCGCGGCCGAGAATGTCGATCGATCGCGACAGCGGTTCGGTATCGAAGCAGAGAGAGCGGCCGTCATCCTCGCGCTGGTCGCGCGGCTGCTCGCCCTCGATCGCCATGCTGAGCCATTCCGTCGCGGCGAGGCCCGTCGCCAGCGGCGAGGAGTGGACCAGCGCCTTCTCCGCCCAGGCGCGCTTGTCGAGGCGGCCGCTGCCGAGGAAGTATTTCTCGGGCACCACCTTCTCCGACGGCCAGCCGTCGAGCGCGAGCCAGCGGCCGGATTTCACTCCATAGGTCGAGGAGGGCCGGTCGAAGGTCTGGAGAAAGACGCGATATGAGGGATCGCGATCCCAGCCGTTGTCGATGTCCTTCACGTAGCGGTCGAAGAAGCGGACACAATCCTGGAGGAAGCCGACCTCCGGTCCCGGCACGCCGTCATGGGGGTAGTGATGGCCCCAAGGACCGATGAGGCCGAAGCGCGGGCCTTGCAGGTTCGCCATCAGGCGCGGCACGGCGCGCGAGATGTAGTCGGCCCAGCCGCCGACGGCGAAGACCGCGCAGGTCACCTTGTCGAAGCGCTCGCAGAGCGAGGCGTGCTTCCAGAAATCGTCGCGGCGCTGGTGCTTGAGCCAGTCGACGAGCCAGGGGTGATTGTCCTCGAGCCGTGCCTTCCAGATCGCGCGCCAGGTCTCGCCGACAATCTCGGGGTCGGGCGGGCGCGCGTTGAACTCGATCATGGTGTCGGTCCACCAGAGCTGCTCGCAGAGGAAGGCGCCGCCGGTCCAATGCAGCGACTGGTCGTAGCGGTCGTCGCCGGCGCAGACCGGGATGATCGCCTTCAGCGCCGGCGGCGCCATGCCGGCGAGCGCGAGCGCCGTGAAGCCGCTCCACGACTTGCCGATCATGCCGACCGTGCCGGAACACCAGGGCTGCTTCACCATCCACTCGATCGCGGCGATGCCGTCGTCGAGCTCGCCCTGTTCCCATTCGCCGCGCAAGAGGCCGTCGGAATCGCCGGAGCCGCGCGTGTCGATGCGCAGGCACGCATAACCATGGCCGGCGATGTAGTGATGGATCGCCTCGTCCCGGGCGCGGCTCTGGTCGCGCTTGCGATAGGGCATGTACTCGAAGATCGCCGGCACCTTCTCCAGCTCGGCGTCCTCGGGCAGCCACACCCGTGCGGCGAGACGGTGGCCACCCGGCATCGGGATGAAGACGTTCTCGATCGTCTTGACGCGGCGGGGATAGCGGGTGCGGACCGGCTTCATGCGAGAGAGGCTAGGCGCGACGCCGGTCAGATCCAAGAAGCTGTTGTCCCCGAGTGAAACGCCTCGTGCTCCTCCCCCGTCTGCTTCGCAGCCGAGGGAGGGAGTGAAGAGTGGGGTGAAACGAAACCTATCGGGTCATCAGCCAGACTTATCGGGTTGTATCGGGAAGCGTAACTCGACCCGCTCAAGGCGCCGCCCTAGGCTCGGCGCCATGACAGCCATTCGCGTCGCCGCCGATATCGGCGGCACCTTCACCGACATCGCCGCGACGCTTCCCGACGGCACCATCGCCACGCACAAGGTTCTGTCGACGCCGGGCGACTATGCCGCCGCCGTGGTCGACGGCGTCCGCGACCTTCTCGCCCAGCGCGGCGTCAAGGGAAGCGAGGTCGAGGAGGTGCTGCATGCCTGCACGGTCGCGACCAACTCGATCCTGGAAGGGAAGGGGGCGAAGACAGCGCTGGTGACCACGCGCGGCTTCCGTGATGTGCTCGAACTCCGCCGCGTGCGCGTGCCGAAGCTCTACGATCCGCTCTGGGTCAAGCCGACGCCGCTGGTGCCCCGCGATCTCCGCTTCGAGGTGACCGAGCGTCTCGGCCCCGATGGTTCCGTGGTGACGGCGCTCGACGAGGCCGATGTCGATCGCGTCATCGCCGAGATCGGCAAGGCGAAGGTCGAGGCGATCGCCGTCTGCTTCCTGCACTCCTACGCCAATCCGGATCACGAGCGCCGCGTCGGGGCCAAGCTGAGGAAGGCCTTCCCGAACGCCTTCGTCACGCTCTCGGTCGACATCCTGCCCGAGATCCGCGAATACGAGCGCACCAGCACGACGGTCGTGAACGCCTATGTCGGCCCGCCGGTGAAGACCTATGTCGGTGCGCTCGCCGATCGCCTGAAGAGCGACGGGGTCGCCGGACGGCTGCTGGTCATGCAGTCCTCGGGCGGCATCCTCGACGCGCCGACAGTGATGGACCAGCCGGCGCGCATCGTCGAATGCGGGCCTGCGGCCGGCGTCATCGGCGCGGCGCGCGTCGCTGCGGCGGCCGGCATGAACGACGTGCTGACATTGGACATGGGCGGGACCACGGCGAAGGCCTCGCTGATCGAGGCCGGTCGCATCGCGCATACCGACGAATACGAGGTCGGTGGCGGCATCTCGCTGTCCAGCCGGCTGGTCAAGGGCGCGGGCTACGCGCTGAAGCTGCCGGTCATCGACATCTCCGAAGTCGGTGCCGGAGGCGGCAGCCTGGTCAAGTTCGACCGCGGCGGCGGCTTGAAGGTCGGTCCGGAGAGCGCCGGCGCGATGCCCGGGCCCGCCTGCTACAACCTCGGTGGCAGCGAGCCGACGGTCACCGATGCCAATGTCATCCTGGGCTTCGTCAATCCGACGGCGCTGGCCGGCGGCACGGTTCCGATCGATGCGTCCAAGGCGAAGGCCGCGATCCAGGACAAGGTCGCGCATCGCCTTGGCAGCTCGGTCGAGGGCGCCGCCTGGAGCGTCTACGAGGTCGCCTCATCGACGATGATGCGCGCGCTCAAGGCAGTTTCCACCTATCGCGGCCGCGACCCGCGCGAGTTCGGCCTTGTCGCCTTCGGCGGCAATGGCGGTGTCTTCGGGCCGCATCTGGCGAAGGAGCTCGGCATCAGCCGCGTGATCGTGCCGCCGGCCGCGGGGGTTCTCTCGGCAATTGGATTGCTCGTCTCCGACGTCGCCTTCGGCCGTTCGCGCGGCTATCTCAAGCAGACGCTGGAAGCGAAGCCGGCCGATATCGGCCGCATCCTCGACGAGCTTGCTGCGGAAGTGCTGGCGAAGCTCGGCCCCTGGCAGAAGACGGCGACGCTCTCCCGCGTCGCCTCGATGCGCTACACGAGCCAGGCTTTCGAGCTGCCGGTCTCCATTCCCGACGGCAAGGTCACGGCGGAGACGCTGAAAGCGCTGCCGGCGCGCTTCGAGGCCGAGCACCAGTCGACCTACGGCCATAACTTCCGGGGCACCGTGCCGACCGAGATCGTCGCGCTCTCGGTGACCGCCACGGCGCCGGCCGGCGGCTCGGCCGAGACCATGCGCGTGTCGTCGGGGCGAGGCGAGGGTGCCGAGCAGACGCGCCGCGCCTATTTCGGGCCACGTCATGGCTGGATCGCGACGCCGGTGCTCGGCCGCGCCGCGCTGGGCGCGACGCCGCGCCAGGGACCATTGATCGTCGAGGAGTACGAGGGGACGACCGTTGTGCCCCCGGGGGCATCCGCGTCGCGCGATCCGATCGGCAACATCACCGTCGTGTTCGGAGGGCGCTGATATGGACACCGTCCAGCCCAACACCGATCCGGTGCTGACCGAGATCGTCCGCAACGCGCTCGATGCCATCGCCGACGAGATCGCGCTGATCGTGCTGCGCACCGCCTGCTCGGGCATCGTGCGCGACTCGATGGACTATTCGACCGCGGTCTGCGATGCGGCCGGCGGCACGCTGGCGCAGGGGCTCACCACGCCTCTGCATCTCGGCAGCTTCCACGATGCGATGCTGGCGCTGATCAAACGCTTCGAGGGCGATGTCGCCGAGGGCGACATCTTCATCTTCAACGATCCCTATCTGTCTGCGGGCCAGCATCTCCCGGACATCTACATTGTCCGTCCCGTGTTCGTGGAGGGCACCCTGGAAGCCTGGGCCACGACGGTCGCGCACCACACCGACGTCGGCGGCATCGTGCCGGGCAGCAACTCGATCGGCTCGACCGACATCTACCAGGAAGGGCTTCGCCTCCCTTTCCTCAAGCTCGCTTCGGCCGGCGTCGAGAACAAGGCGGTGCTCGACATCCTCGCCGCCAATGTACGCGTGCCGGAGAAGGTGCTGGGCGATCTGAACGCCCAGATCGCGGCGACGGCGATCGGCGTCCGCGAGATCCAGTCGCTGTTCGCCAAGTACGGCAAGGCGACCTTGCGCGCGACCTTCGCCGAGATCCACGACCACGCCGAACGCCTGGCGCGCTCGGTGATCGCCGAGATTCCGGACGGCACCTACAAATTCGAATCCTGGATCGACGGCTTCGGCGAGAAGCCGGAGCCGATCCGCTTCTGCGCCGCGGTCACCGTTTCGGGCGATGAGATCACCGTCGATCTCGACGGCACCTCGCCGCAGGTGCCGGCCGGCATCAACGCGCCGGTGCCCTTCACCAAGGCTGCGTGTTACGCCGCGATCCGCTCGATCATGGGCGAGGAGATCCCGAATGCCCTGGGCTTCACCCGCCCGATCCATGTGAAGGCGACGCTGGGCTCGATCGTCAACCCGCGCTCGCCCGGCGCCTGCGGCGCACGCGGCATCACCGGCTTCCGCACCATGGACACGGTGTTCGGCGCGCTGGCACAGGCGGTGCCGAACCGCGTGCCGGCCGACGGCAATGGCGGCTCCTCGATCCCGGCGATCGGCGGCGAGCACCAGGGCAAGCCCTTCGTCTTCGTCGAGACCTTCATGGGCAATTGGGGCGGCTCGGCCTCGGGCGACGGCCAGGAAGGCGTCACTCATATGGGCGCCAACCAGTCGAACGTGCCGGTCGAGATGATCGAGGCCGAGTACCCGATCCGCATCGAGCAGTACGGCCTCGTGCCGAATTCGGGCGGGCCGGGCAAGCATCGCGGCGGTCTTTCGATGATCCGCGACTACCGCTTCCTCGGCGATGCCGGACCATGAACGCTCCGCTCTGACAAGCGCCGCTTCCCGCCCTTCGGTCTTTCCGGCGGCAAGGCGGGATCGCCCTGCCTCTCGATCATCAATCCGGACAAAGAGGCGCGCGCGCTGCCGGTGCTGATCACCGAGCCGGTGACGCTGCGCAACGGCGATCTGTTCCGTCACGTGCTGCCGGGCGCGGGGGGCTGGGGCAACCCGCATGAGCGCGATCCCGAGCGCGTGCTAGAGGATCTGAAGCTCGGCAAGGTTACGCGCGAGCATGCGCGCGAGGCCTATGGCGTGGTGATCGCGGGCGAGCCGCCGCACGTCGATGCGGAGGCGACGCGGAAGGCGCGGGTGCCGCGTTAACCATGTTGCGGCTCGTCGACGATCTGGTCGCGGATTGCAGCCGGCAAATCTGACCTAGAGTCTGCTTCGCTGACTGGTCGTGTGCGCAAACGCCGGCAATGGAGATGGTCAGACCTGAGGCGCAACGAACGCTGCGACTCAAATGATTATCCCAGACTCCTCTCACCGGGGTTCGTCATACGCTGGAGCGCCGGTGCTGGCACCGGACATGCAACCACCCGTTGGCTGTTCATCGGCAGCCAGGGGGATGCTCATGACGTCATTCAGGATCGTAAAGGGTCCGGTTAACGAGGCGTGCGCGGTGCCGGGCATCGGCGCGAGGTACGGCGCGGCGTGGGGGCCGCAGGCTGATCGCACGAACGTCGCACTCATGTCTTTCGGCTACGCGGAGAGTTCCGGAATCGTGACGATCGATCCGGCTACCAGCGAGTTCACGCTGAGCCATGTTCCGCCCGAAGGGCTCGTGGGCGAGGGGCGTCAGGCCCAGATCGATCTTCTGCTGCAGCACGCCGCTCCCTATCGCTCGTTCGTGCTGCTGGTCGGCGGACTTTCTCCCAGGCGGGGCGACGATGGGCCGGCCAGCGGTCCTTGTGTCGGGATCCTGAGGGAGGCGGGATTCCCTGCGGTCGCCGATTTCACCGGACCGAGCGGGCAGTCCTGCGACGTTGCCGTCTCGGCGAACGGGATCTGGATCGCCACCCGTCCGCCGGCGACGCGGGTGCTCCTCATGACCTTTGTCGGCGCGGCGGGGCTGGGCGTACCGGTCGACGCGCCATCCAGGCCGCGCTGGTTCATCCCGTCGTGTGTGGTGGCCGCGAAAGACGAAGCGAGAGCCTGAGCGCCATCGCCGGATTTCGTAGCGAAAGGCGACCTCCGACTGTAGGGTCCGCCGCATGACGACCGCGACCATTGGCGGCAAGCGCATCATCGGCGTGCTCGGCGGCATGGGGCCCCTGGCGACCGTAGACTTCATGCGCAAGGTCATCGAGGCGACGCCGGCGACCAAGGACCAGGAGCACATCCCGATCGTCGTCTGGTCGGTGCCGCAGATCCCGGATCGCTCAGCCTCGATCTACGGCAAGGGCGAGTCGCCGCTGCCGATGATGCAGGACGGGATCCGGCGGCTGGAGCAGATAGGCGCCGGTTGCATCGCGATCGCCTGCAACACCGCGCATTACTGGTACGAGGAGATGCGGCGAGGCAGCAGCGCGAAGCTGCTGCATATCGGCGAGACCACGGCCGAGGGGCTGGTCTCGCTCGGCATTCCGCGCGGGCCGGTCGGCCTGATCGCCACCGACGCGACGATCGAGACGAAGATCTACCAGGATCGCCTCGGCGCGCATGGCTACGACAGCCTGGTCCTGCCGAAGGAAGACACTGACCGCCTGTTCTGGCCGGCGGTCCGCAAGGTCAAGGCGAACGACACCAAGGCCGCCGTGCCACTGCTCGAGGAAGCAGTCGAGCGCCTGGTAGCGGCGGGCGCGACCCGCGTCGTGCTCGGCTGCACCGAGGTTCCCATCGGCCTGGCGGAGGCACGCAGGGAGATCCGCGCACTCTGCTTCGATGCGACCGATGCGCTCGCGCTCGCCTGCGTCGCCTGGGCGAGCGCCGAGACCGCGGGCGCACCCTAGGCCGGCAGCGCCGCTCCTCGAATGAGCACGATCGGACAGGGGCGCATTGTGGCCTGGGAAGGCGGCAGCCTCTGGATCTTCAGGACCAGTTCCTTCGCCGGACCGGGAATGCATGCGACGGATTTCCATTCGCATCATGCGATACAGGCGACTCTGGCTCTCGATGGGCGCTTCGAGCTACGGACCCCCGACTCGAGGATGCGAGGCGACGCCGTGGCTGTTGCCGCGGACGCGCGCCACCTTTTCGAGGCGGAAGGATTGGTCGCGATCGTGTTCGTGGAGCCCGAGAGCCGGTCCGGACGGGCCATGAGCCGTGCTCTGTTTGCGGGCTCGCCTCTGGCGAGCATCCCGCGGGACCGGCTTGGCGACCTGATCGACCGACTGAGAGCGGCCTTCGGCGATCCTGCCGCCGACGATGCGGCCGTGGCCGAGATCGGCCGCTCCGTCGTCGCCCGCCTCGCGGGAAACCTGGCCGCCGACACGCCCGATCACCGGGTGAGGAAGATGATCGCTTTTGCGGCTGGCGCGATCGACCGGCCGCTCAGCCTTGCCGACGTCGCGACAGTAGCGGGGCTGTCTTCCGGCCGGGCCAGGCACCTGTTCGTCGAACAGACGGGGCTTCCCTTTCGGACCTATCTTCTTTGGCTGCGCGTGACCAAGGCGGTCGAGGTATTCGCCGCCGGGCGATCCCTGACGGAGGCGGCGCACGAAGCGGGATTTGCCGACTCGGCCCATCTCAGCCGAACCTTCCGGCGAATGTTCGGCCTCACCGCGGCGTCCCTCCGCATCGAATAGGGAAGGACGCCTTTTAGCCGTTTCGTTCAAGTCGACGCCGGCATGCCGGGCGTAGAAGCGGGCCTTCCCAACCGGAAACCAGGAGGTTCCCATGACCAACGCCTGCAATTGCGATCCCTGCACCTGCGCCCCGATCTGCACCTGTACCCAGGCCGACATTCGTGCCGACGCGGCTCCCGAATGGACCGGCGGGTGCGGCTGCGGGTGCGGCTGCGCCTCCGCCGCTGCGTGCGTGGCCGAGTGCGACTGCACCGGCTGATGAGAGCCTGCCTCGCGTGCCCCTGCCTCCCCATCAGCGGCAAACGAAAACGGGGGGCCGAAGCCCCCCGCTCTTTAGGCATATGAAGGTTCGGCCTACTCGAACCAGACGTCCCACATGCGCGGGATACGGCCCGGCGCGTAGTTCTGGACGTTGGCGCGGACGGCCTGGTAGCGGCCGAGATCGCCGACCTTGATCGCCGGCACGAACTCGAAGAACCGCTTCTGGAAGTCGGCGAAGGCCTTCTGACGGTCCTCGAGCTTGAGGGCGGTGTTCAGCACGTTGTTGGCGCGCTGCAGCTCGGGATCGGCCATCCACTGGGCGCCCTTGCCGTCATAGTCGGTGGCGAAGAACGAGGTGACGTTGTAGGGGCCTTCGTAGGGTTCGATGCCGAAGCCGAGCGTCCACAGGCTCCAGCCTTCCGGCTTGGCGCGCAGGTTGAACGCGGTCGGCCAGTCGACGGTGTTGAGCTTGATGTTGAGGCCGGCCTTCTTCAGCTGCTCGGCGGCGACGACGCCGGTCTGCTGATGGTTGGCGATCGTCGAGTCGGTGAGGATGACGATCTCCTCGCCCTTGTAGCCGGCCTCTGCGAGCAGGCGCTTCGCCTTGGCCATGTCCTTCACGTTGTAGTCGGACTTGCCGATGTCGCCGGCGAAGTAGCTGGTGCCCGGATGCTGCCAGCCATGGGTCAGGCGGTAGAGGCCTTCACCCGCGATCGCCATGATCTCTTCGGCATCGATAATCGCCTGGATCGCCTGGCGCACCTTCTGGTCCTTCGTGGGCCCGAAGGAGGCGTTGACGATGATGGTCTGGAACGCCCAGGGCATCGCCTCGATGATCTTAATGTTCTTGTTGTCCTTGAGGCGCTTGGCCGAGGGCGGCGGCAGCGCGTCGACGGCGTGGATCTCGCCGGCCTCCAGCGCGGCCGAACGGGCGCCGCCCTCGGGGATATGGCGGAAGCGGACGGTGTCGAAATAGGCGGTCTTCTTGCCGCCGAAGCCGTCGCGCTTCTGGAAGTTCATGTTCTGGCTATAGCCGTCGAAGCGCTTCACCAGCACATGGCTGTCCGGGACGTACTCGACGAACTGGTAGGGGCCCGTGCCGATGTGGTCGATCTTGCCGCGCTCCTTGCCGGCTTCCGACTTCGGCATGATGCCGGCCGGGGCGCGCGGGCTGGAGAGCTGGTCGAGGAAGCCCGGGACGGGCTGCGCCAGCTCGACGGTGACGACGTATTTCGAGGTCGCCGTCATCTTGGTGATCGGCTTGATGATCTGGGCCGAGCCACCGACCTTGCCGTAGCGCTCGAGTGAGGCGATCACATCCTCGGAGGTCATCTCCTGGCCGTTGTGGAACTTCACGCCCTGGCGCAGCGTGAAGACGTAGGTCTTGCCGTCGGCCGAGATGTCGGCCTTGGCGGCGAGATCGGGAATCACGTTGGCATTCTCGTCGCGCGCGAACAGCGTCTCGATCCAGTGCAGCGAGATGTTGCGCGAGGCCTCGGCCGTGGAGGCCTGGGCATCGGTCAGCGGCGGCGCCGACGACGTGCCGACGATGGCATTCCCGCCCTTCTTCTGGGCAAGCGCCGGCGAGATGGCGACCGCCAGCGCGAGCGCGCTTACGGTCGACAGAAGTGTCACCCTGAACACGATGGAAACCTCCCAATGGACGAAATCGGATACGGAAGAAGGAAGCCTATGATGGCCGTTCGAGGCTTGGCAATCAAGATCGCTCCCATCGGAAACACGGCTTCGTGACGGCTGGAATCGATGCTATTGCGACAGGAAAAGGGGGGCGCATGACAGCGGAGATGCTGGACTTCATCGATCGGAACCGCGAGCGGGCCGAGCGTTTCCTGGCCGCGCTCGTGCGCATCCCCTCCGACAACCCGCCGGGCGATCTGGCGCAAGCCGCGGAGAAGGCGAAACGGCTTCTCGAGGGGTTCGGCCTCACGGTCGAGTCCCACCCCGTGCCGGCCGATCTGGCGGCGGCGAACGGCATGAAGAGCGCGACCAACCTGATCGTGCGGCGCAAGTTCGGGCCCGGACCGACAATCGCGCTGAATGCGCATGGCGACGTGGTGCCGCCGGGCGAGGGCTGGAGCCGCGATCCCTACGGCGCCGAGATCGTCGATGGCTGGATGTATGGGCGCGGGGCGGCGGTCTCGAAGTCGGACTTCGCCACCTATGCCTTCGCGCTGATGGCGCTGGAGACGGCGAAGCCCTCGCGCGGCACGGTCGAACTTCACCTGACTTACGACGAGGAGGTCGGCGGCGAGATCGGCCCCGGCCATCTGCTCAAGGCCGGCCTCTCGAAACCCGACATGGTGATCTGCGCCGGCTTCTCCTATGCCGTGGTCGCCGCCCATAACGGGTGCCTGCATCTGGAGGTCGGCTTGCGTGGCCGCTCGGCGCATGCGGCCTCGCCCTCGACCGGGGTCGATGCCCTCGAAGCGGCGAGCCAGGTGCTGTCGGCGCTCTATGCCTGGCGCAAGGGGCTGGCCTCCCGCGTGTCGAAGACGCCGGGCATCGGCGCGGCGCAGATGACGGTCGGGCTCATCAAGGGCGGCATCAACACCAATGTCGTGCCCGACGCGGTCACCCTCCGGCTCGATCGCCGCATGATCCCTGAAGAAGATCCGGTCGCGGTCGAGGCCGAGCTGCGCGATGTCATCACTAAGGCCGTCGCGGTTGCCGGCGCGACCGTCGAGATCAGGCGCGTGCTGCTGGCGCGTCCGCTCACATCGACCGATGCCAGCCGCAAGATGGCGGAGACGCTGTCGAAGCGCGCCTCGGAAGTCCTCGGCGAGGCGATCGCGGTCACCGGCGTGCCGCTCTACACCGATGCCCGCCACTATGCCGAGGCGGGCATACCGACCATCCTCTACGGTGCAGGCCCGCGCACGATCCTCGAAGCCAATGCCCATCGCGCCGACGAGCGGATCAAGCTCGATGATCTGAACGCCGCGACCAAGGTGATCGCGCTGACGCTGAAGGATCTTCTCGCTTAGGAAGCCTGCTGCCGGAGCACGTGCTTCTGCACCTTGCCGGCGGCGGTGCGCGGCAGATCGGCGACGACGAGGATGGTTTTCGGAACCTTGTATCCGGCGATGCGCTCGCGGCAGAAGGCGCGCAGCCGCTCCGGCTCCGGCCGCGCATCGGCCCTGGGCACGACGAAGGCGCGGCCGACCTCGCCCCAGCGCTCGTCGGCGACGCCGATCACGGCGGCCTCCAGCACCTCGGGATGGGCGAGCAGCGCATGCTCGACCTCGGCCGGATAGACGTTCTCGCCGCCCGAGATGAACATGTCCTTGATGCGGTCGAGGATGGTGACATAGCCCTCGGCATCGAGCCGGCCGACATCGCCGGTCCGGAGCCAGCCATCGGCGGTGAAGGCGGCGCGGGTGGCCTCGGCGTTGTTCCAGTAGCCGGGCGTCACATTGCTGCCCTTCACCAGCACTTCTCCTGACGCGCCGGTCGCGACGTCCTTGCCCTCAACATCGACGATGCGGATGCGCGAGAGGATCTGCGGCCTTCCGGAAGAGCCGATCCTGATCTCGACGCTCTCGGGATCCATCAGGCAGAGCGTCGGTCCTGTCTCGGTCATGCCGTAGCCCGCGCAGATACGCGCGCCGCGATTCAGAAATTTGCGCAGCAGCGGTTCCGGCAGCGGCGCACCGCCGCTTCCCCAGTGCCGCACGCGGTCGAGCCTCGTGGCGGTGAAGCGCGGATGCAGCGCGAGTGCCTGGTAGACGGAGGGCACGCCGAAGAAGCAGGTCGCCTCGCCCTCGTCGATCGCACCCATGACTTGGTCGGCATCGAACTTCGGAAAGATCGTCACCGTGCCGCCGGCAATCAGTGTCGGCAGCGTGTGCAGGTTGATGCCGGCGGTATGGAAGAGCGGCAGGAAGTTGAGCGTACGGTCGGCGGCCGTGAGGCCGATCGCCTGGGAGAGGTTCACGTAGTTGGCGAGCGACATGCCGAAGGTCTGGATCACCGCCTTCGGCCGTCCGGTCGTGCCGGAGGTGTAGAGCAGGTACCAGGTGCCGTCCGCCTGCCAGGCATCGTCCGAGCGAGCGGGCGCGGCCGCGCCGATCCGCTTTTCATACTCGGCGAGAGAAAGCGTAGGGAGGTCGAGCTGCGCTGCCATCTCGCCATGCGCGGCGTCATGAACGAGCAGGCGAGGGGAGCAGTCGGAGAGGATCGTTTGAAGCTCGCCCGCCGCAAGCCGCCAGTTGAGCGGCACGGCGATGGCGCCGATGCGGGCGGCGGCGAAGAGAAGCTCGAAGAAGGCGATCTCGTTCAGCATCAGGAAGGCGATGCGGTCGCCGCGGCCGATGCCGAGATCGCGCAGTATCCGTGCCGCCCGCGCCGCGCGGTCGTCCAAGGTGCAATAGGTGACCTCGCGGCCGCTCTTCGCCTCGATGAAGGCGAGGCGGTCGGGGGAAAGCTCGGCGCGTCGGCGGGCGAAGTCGAACATCTCCCCCAACGCTACACAAGATCAGGGCTGGATGCCTCGTCCGATCAGGTCGACGGCCGGGCCGATCACGTCGTCGAGAGGGGTGGCGACGTCCCAGATTCCGTAGCGCTGGCCCAGGAGGACCGCCATGCCCATCAGCGCCCAGGCGCGGACCTCGGCACTGCCCTTGCGGATCTCGCCGCGGGCCTCGGCCGCTTCCAGCGCGGCGCGGTAGGTGGCGGCGAAGTCCATGTAGTGGCGGCGGTAGATCGTCTCGTCGACGAACTGCGATTCCTCGACGATGCGGTAGAGACCCGGATTGCCGCGCACGAACTCGATGAAGGCGCGGAGGCCTTCGCGCTCGGCATCCAGGCGGCTCCTGGTGCCGGCGATGGCTGCGGACAGGTGCTGGCGGAGATCGCGGCCCATCTGCAGGACCATCTCGCGCAGCACCTCCTCCTTGCTCTGGAAATAGATGTAGAAGGTGCCCTGGCCGACCCCGGCCGCGGCGGTGATGTCGCTGATCGAGGTGACGCTGAAGCCGCGCTTGCCGATCTCCGCCGCCGCGGCCGACAGGATTTTCTGGCGGGTACGTTCGCCGCGATCGGTCTTGGGCTTGGGTGAGGCGCGTGCTGTCATCGGCTTCAATATGACGAGGTCGTCATATAACTGCGCCGGGCGGCGTGCTATGTCAATATTCACGGCACTATTGACGCGATGCAGCGTCGCGCCCTATGTTCAGGTCAAACATGAATTGATCGTCATATGAATGACGGTCCAGCCAGGGAGGAAAGCATGAGCGGAGTATCCAGGTTCCTGCGTGTAGTCATGGGCGGAGCGGCGGCGCTGGCGCTGTCCTTCGGCGCCGCCTCGGCGCAGGATCTCAAGATCGCGCTGATCGCCGGCAAGACCGGCCCGCTGGAAGCCTATGCCAAGCAGACCGAGGCCGGCTTCATGATGGGCCTCGAGTTCCTGACCAAGGGCTCGATGACGCTGAACGGGCGCAAGATCCAGGTCATCGTCAAGGACGACCAGCTGAAGCCCGACCTCGCCAAGTCTCTGCTCGAGCAGGCCTATGGCGACGACAAGGTCGATCTCGCGGTCGGCACCACCTCCTCCGCCGCGGCGCTCGCCGCGCTGGCGGTCGCCGAGGAATACAAGAAGGTGCTGATCGTCGAGCCGGCGGTCGCCGATTCGATCACCGGCGACAAGTGGAACCGCTACATCTTCCGCACCGGCCGCAACTCGAGCCAGGACGGCGTCGCCGCCGCGGTCGCGCTCTCCAAGGAGCCGATGCAGATCGCGACGCTGGCGCAGGACTACGCCTTCGGCCGCGACGGCGTGAAGGCGATGAAGGAGGCCCTGGAGGCGGTGAAGAGCCCGTCCAAGGTCGTCTTCGAGGAATACGCGCCGCAGAACACCACCGACTTCACCGCCTCGGCGCAGCGCCTGTTCGACGCGCTCAAGGACAAGCCGGGCCGCAAGGTCATCGTGATCATCTGGGCCGGTCCCCATCCGCTGACCAAGATCGCGGACCTGAAGCCCGAACGCTTCAACATCGAGATCGCGCCCGGCGGCAACATCCTGCCGGCGATGGCGCCCTACAAGGCCTATCCGGGCATGGAAGGCGCCATCTATTACTACTGGGGCTTCCCCAAGAACCCGATGAACGACTGGCTGGTCGCCGAGCACCAGAAGCGCTTCAACGCGCCGCCGGACTTCTTCACCGCCGGCGGCATGGCCGCGGCCTCGGCCGCGCTCGCCGCGATCGCCAAGGCGGGCGGCACCGATACCGAGAAGCTCATCGCCGCGATGGAAGGGCTCGAATTCGACACGCCCAAGGGCAAGATGACCTTCCGCAAGGAAGACCATCAGGCGATGCAGTCGATGTATCACTTCCGGGTCAAGAAGGACGGCAAGGACCAGTACGACCTGCTGGAGCTCGTCAACGAGATCCCGGCCTCGGCCATCCCGGTGCCGATCCGCAACAAGCGCTAGACTTAAGAAGAAGAGCAGGGGCGGCGCGAGCCGCCCCGCCGCTTTCGGGGGAGGACGATGGACGCGCCGGCGCTGGAGACGCGCGATCTGACGATCCGCTTCGGCGGTCATGTCGCGGTCGACCGCGTGAGCTGCAGCTTCCGCGCCGGCACGCTGACCGCGATCGTCGGCCCCAACGGCGCCGGCAAGACCACCTACTTCAACCTGATCTCGGGCCAGCTCAAGGCGAGCGCCGGAACGGTGCTGCTGAAAGGCGAGGATGTGACCGCGCTTCCGGTCTCGGCGCGAACGCATCGCGGCATGGGACGCGCCTTCCAGCTCACCAATCTCTTTCCCAATCTCACCGTTGCCGAGAATGTGCGCCTCGCGGTGCAGAGCCGCGCCGGCGTCGGCCTCGATCTCATGAGATTGTGGAGCGACCGCACGGCGCTGATCGAGAAAGCCGAGGCGATGCTGGGTCGTGTAAGGCTTGCCGATCGCCGGCAGGCGACGGTCGCCTCGCTCTCGCATGGCGACCAGCGCAAGCTAGAGGTCGCTCTGATGCTGGCGCTGGAGCCCGACATCTTCATGTTCGACGAGCCGACCGCCGGCATGAGCGTGGATGAGGTGCCGACGATCCTGGAGCTGATCCAGGAGATCAAATCGCGCGCCCAGGCGACCATCCTGCTGGTCGAGCACAAGATGGACGTGGTGCGCTCGCTCGCCGACCGCATCATCGTCTTGCATAACGGCCAGCTCGTCGCCGACGGCCCGCCCGCCGAGGTCATCGCCTCGCCGGTGGTGCAGGAAGCCTATCTCGGCGTGGCGGCCGCATGACCACCCCGCTGCTCTCCCTTTCCGGGGTCCACACCCATGTCGGGCGCTATCACATCCTGCATGGCGTCGACCTTGTCGTGCCGGTAGGCGGCGTCACCATGCTGCTGGGGCGCAACGGGGCAGGGAAGACCTCGACCCTGCGCACGATCATGGGGCTCTGGCGCGCCTCGGCCGGGAGCGTGACCTTGGCCGGCGAGGACGTGACTCAGGCGGCCACGCCCGCGATCGCGCGCTCCGGCCTCGCTTACGTACCCGAGAACATGGGCATCTTCGCCGACCTCACCGTGCGCGAGAACCTCGTTCTCGCGGCGCGCTCCGGCGAGATCGATGCCGATCGCCTGAAATGGGTCTTCGGCCTGTTCCCGGCGCTGGAGAAATTCTTCTCGCTCGCCGCCGGCGCGCTCTCGGGCGGGCAGAAGCAGATGCTGGCGATCGCGCGCGCGATCATCGAGCCGCGCAGGCTCTACCTCGTCGACGAGCCGACCAAGGGCCTGGCGCCGGCGATCGTCGCCAACATGATCGCGGCCTTCCGCGAGCTGAAGGCGTCGGGCGCGACCATCCTCCTGGTCGAGCAGAATTTTGCCGCTGCCAGGGCACTCGGCGACACGGTCGCGGTCATGGATGACGGCCGCATCGTCCATGCCGGGGCGATGGCGGAGCTGGCCGACGACGCCGAGCTGCAGCACCGCCTGCTCGGCCTCAGCCTGGCCAAACACCAGTGATGTGCCACCAGTGATCGACTTCAAGCAGATCGACTGGGTGCCGCCGGGCCTGATCGTCGGCATGGCGCTGATCGCGCTCCCTCTCGTTGGCGATCCGGCGGCGTGGCTGACGCTGACCGTCGCCGCGCTCGCCATGGGCATGATGATCTTCGTGATGTCCTCGGGCCTGACGCTGGTCTTCGGCCTGATGGATGTCATCAATTTCGGCCATGGTGTCTTCATCTCGATCGGCGCCTATGTCGCGCTGCTCGTCTTCGTGCCCTTGGCCGCGTGGGGCGCGGCGGACTCGCTGACGCTCAACCTGGCGCTGGTCGGCCTCGCCATCCTCGTCTCGATGACCGCGACCGGCGCGCTGGGATACGCCTTCGAGCAGGTGGTGATCCGGCCGGTCTATGGCCAGCACTTGAAGCAGATCCTGATCACCACCGGCGGCCTCATCGTCGTCGAGCAGCTGATCCATGCGCTCTGGGGCGCCAACCCGATCCCGCTCCGCCTGCCGGAGACCTTGCGTGGCTCCTTCCTGATCGGCGATGCCGCGGTCGAGCGTTTCCGCGTCTTCGCCATCGTGCTCGGGCTCGCGGTCTTCGCCGCGATGTATATCGGCCTCAACCGCACGCGCATCGGCCTCCTGATCCGCGCCGGCGTCGAGAACCGCGAGATGGTCGAGGCGCTCGGCTACGACATCAGGAAGATCTTCATCGGCGTCTTCGTCGCCGGCTCGGCGCTGGCCGGCCTCGGCGGCGTGCTCTGGGCGCTCTACCGCCAGATCCTGGTCGCTTCGATGGGCATGGAGATGATGGTGCTGATCTTCATCGCCATCATCATCGGCGGGCTGGGCTCGGTCGGCGGCTGCTTCGCCGGCTCGATCCTGCTGGCGCTGCTTGCCAACTACACCGGCTTCCTGGTGCCGAAGCTGGCGCTGGTCTCCAACATCCTGCTGATGCTGGCGATCCTGGTATGGCGGCCGCAGGGCCTCTACCCGGTGGCGAGGCGCTGATGATCGCGCGCCTTCTCTCCGGCGACCTGCCGCGCTCCCATGCGCTGACGGTCGTTCTCGTGATCGTCCTGGTTTCGCTCGCCGGCGCGCCCTTCCTGTTCCCGGGCAGCCAGTCGCTCAACGTCGCCGCCAAGATCTGCGTCTTCATCGTTCTGGCGGCGAGCTACGATTTGCTGCTGGGCTACACCGGCATCGTCTCCTTCGCGCATACGATGTTCTATGGCATCGGCGGCTACGGCATCGCCATCGCCATGCACGGGATAGGCGCCAATTGGGGCGCGATGGGCGTCGGCATCGCGCTGGCGCTTCTCGTCTCCCTGATACTCGCCGTGGTGATCGGCCTCTTCTCGCTTCGCGTGCGCGCGATCTTCTTCGCCATGATCACGCTCGCCGTCGCTTCCGCCTTCGCCGTGCTCGCCTCCCAGCTCCGCGACATCACCGGCGGCGAGGATGGGCGCAGCTACTCGGTGCCGGCGATGTTCCGCCCGTCCTTCCGGCTCTTCGAGCAGCCGGTGCTCGGCGTCTCGATCACCGGGCGGATTCTTACCTATTACATCGTCTTCACCTCCTCGCTGCTCCTGTTCCTGGCGGCGCTCCGCATCGTCAACTCGCCCTTCGGCCGCGTGCTGCAGGCGATCCGCGAGAACGAGTTCCGCGCCGAGGCGCTGGGCTATCGCGTCGTCGTCTACCGCACGGTCGCGAGTGTGCTCTCGGCGGGCATGGCGACGCTTGCCGGCGTGCTGATGGCGCTCTGGCTCCGCTACACCGGTCCCGACACCACGCTCAGCTTCGCCATCATGATCGACATCCTGCTGATGGTCGTGATCGGCGGTATGGGCACGCTCTATGGCGCCGTGCTCGGCGCCACGATCTTCATCCTCGCGCAGAATTACCTGCAAGTCGTGATGGGCAAGCTCTCGGCGGCAACATCCGGGATTCCGTTGCTGCCGCAGTTGCTCCACCCGGATCGCTGGCTGCTCTGGCTCGGCATCCTCTTCGTGCTCTCGGTCTATTTTTTCCCGACCGGCATCGTCGGCAGGCTGAGGAGTGGGAGGCTAAAGGCCTAACTCCGCTGGCCGGTCTTGAAACGAGGCGCAGAGCGGCTACGGTGTCGCGGGGGGCCATAAAATGGGTAACCTGACCGTACTAGCCGTCGCTTCGGTACTTTTGTTGATTGGCTCATCTAAGGCAGCTGAGCCGTTTGGGGATTGGCGTGTCGAGGCGAATAGGGATCGGTATTCCGACAAGGAGACGGTGTTCGCTGCGACTTATGCGACGAAGACCAACGCTAGTCAGAAGCCTGTTTTTGCGTTCGCCTGTGGTGATGCGCTAGGTCCTCCTGGCTCGATCGGCATCACATTCGTCTGGCAGAACAATGGTCCTATCCAAGAGTCCCGCGTTACCGTTTCCTCCACCGGTGTTAGCGAAGTTTTCGACGTAGGAGTTCTTGGCGCCCGTCGCGAGGGCGTCGGCGTGAGACCTGACGACTATGCTCGGCTTCTCTCATTCATTCGTGATCGCGAAACCTTTGACATATCGGCTCGTATGACATGGGGCGGGTTAACGGCGACGTTCTCGACGCGCGGAATGAAGGCTGCGTTCGAAAGATTGCAAGACGCTTGTGGCGGTCCGAAGGTCGATGAGGTACCGGCGCAAGTAGTATGTCCAGCTGGTACTCAGTTGGTTCTTGGCTCCAATCCGCCCATATGCAGACGCCAGTAGAGACTGTCGTGAGTGGCAGATGATTTTCCAGGCTGTGATCTTCACGCTGGCTGCCATGACCGCTCCGGTCTTCGCCGAGGAGTGGAAGAAGATCGAGCCGGCGGAATCCGCGCTGGTCGTGGCGCTTCCCGGCCTCAAGGACGCAAAGCCGACCTATTTCGACCGCGCCGAGGGAAAGCCGGCAGCGGGCTCCGAGCCGGCGGTGCCGACCACGGACAAGGCGGGCTATGCCGCGGCCGGAACGCTCGGCGTCTTCTGGTACGAGTTCGTCAACGGCCAGGCCGCATGGCGCGATGCGGGCCTGCGCGCCGTCGTCGAGGACCTCGACTGGATCGCCGACAAGAACCTCGTCTTCGCCCGCACCGAGCAGGCCTATTTCCGCGGCAATGCCGAGGGCAAGCTTCGCCTCTTCACGTATCGGCCGCAGAACGCCGACCGTCCCTGCGTGGTCGGGCAATATGCGCGCTCCGGCTCGCAGATATCCGAACGGGTGACCGCGATCATCTGCAAGCCCGCCGGCACGCAGATGGACATGGCCGAGGCCAGAAGGCTGATCGACGGCGTGGGAACCAAATCCCTGCCGCCAGCGATGTAGGCTCGACGAGGTCGGGCGAAAGGGTCGTCGGTTGAGCAAGGCGCGATGGATCGTGGCGGTTTTGGCGCTCGGAGCCGCGGCAGGCGTCGCGCTCTGGGTGGCATGGCCGCGCCTCGCGCCGAAGCCCGACCAGCAAGCCGGGTCGGCGGTCCCCTCGGTGACGGTGACGCTTTCTCAGCACCAGCCTGCGCCTGCACCGCCGCCAGCACCGGCACCACCTCCGCCCGTCGCCGCGCCCGATCCGCCGCCGGCACCGCCGCCGTCGGTCGCCGCCGTCCCTCCGGCGCCGATCGCGCCGCCGCCATCGCCACCACCGCCGCTGGTCGTGGACCGGAAAGTGATCATCCGCGTGCAGTACCTGCTCGAGCAGGTGGGCTACGGCTCGGGCAACCCCGACGGCGTCATGGGCCGGCGGACGAAGCAGTCGATCGTGTCATTCCGTCGCGGCGCAGGCCTGCCGCCGGGGGAGGAGATCGACGACCGCCTGATCGACGCGCTCGAACAGATGAACCAGCAGCAGGCAGCGCTCCGCCGCACCGAAGGCGTGCCCGCTGCGGCGCCGCGCGTGCCGGTCGAGCGCGTGCCGCTGTCGAACTAGGCCGTTACTTCCCGAACCACGCCTTCTGCCGCGGATGCTGCAGCGTGTCCGGGTTGATCAGCTTCGGCGGCGTCTCCTTGCGCGCATAGGCGGTGGCCGATTTGAACGAGCCTTCGGCGAGCAGTCGGTTGCACTCGTCGGTGTGGCAGAGCGAGTGCGGGGAGACGAAGACGTTCTCGAGCTTCAGGATCGGGTTGTCCGGCGAGGTCGGCTCCTGCTCGAAGACGTCGATGCCGGCACCGGCGATCTTGTTGCTGGCGAGCGCGTTGTACATCGCCTTCTCGTCGACGATCGGCCCGCGCGCCGCCGAGATGAAGTAGGCGGTCGGCTTCATCAGGCTGAAGGCCCTCTCGCCGACCAGCTTCCGCGTCGAGTCGTTCAGGAGGACGTTGACGCACACGAAGTCGCCCTCGCGGAACAGCGTGTCGTAGTCGACGAGCGTCACGCCCAGTGCCTTGGCATCCTCGGCATTGGCGTAGGGATCATGCGCGATGAACTTCATGTCGAGCGGCTTGGCGATCCGGAACAGCTCTTTGGCGATGTTGCCGAAGCCGATCGAGCCCAGCGTGCGGCCGGTGAGGCCGACGCCGTAATACTGGCGCTGGTCGGTCCACTTGCCGGCACGCGTGATGCGGTCCTTGTGGTTCAGCTTGTGCGCGAGCGCGAGCAGGAAGGTGAGCTGCGTCGTCGCCATCGGGCGGCGCACGGCGTCGGGGTTGTTGGTCAGCAGCACGCCCGCGGCCGAGAGCGCCTTCACGTCGCGCGTGTCGTAGCCGGCGCCGAACCCGGCGACCAGCTTGAGGCGGATGTCGGAGCGGCCGAGCGCGTCGGCGCCGATGCCGGCGGCGACCGGGCAGATGATGTCGTACTTGGCCGCGTCGTCCGCGGTCAGCATCTTCCTGCCCTCGTCAAGATACTCCCAGGAGACGTTCCTCGCGCTCTTCAGGATGTCGAGCGCGACCGGATCGAAGAAGGTTTTCTCGGTGCCGGCGAGCAAGGCATCGCGGGTCACGCCGACGCGAATGGTGTCAGTGGCCATAAGAAGACTCTCCCTGGAGGATGCGGGAGCCTAGGGGCGGGGGCGGATCGGCGGCAAGCGGGCTTCCGGGTTCGCGAAACAGGCGGCCGGCTTGACACTCCAGGCCCGGCCGAGTGACCTGCGGCGCCTTTGACCGGAGTCCTCAATGCGCATCGCCAGGGTCGACGCCATCCGCATCCGCGAGCCCGAATGGTCGCCGCCGATCTGGTGGAGCACGACGCCGACCGACATCCTTTTCGATCTCGGCCGCGAGATGCGCGAGATGGCCGTCGGCCTCTACAACGCGCCGATCGAGATGCGGAAAGACAAGGTCACGGTCGTCATCGTCAAGGTGACGACCGACGAGGGCATCGAGGGGCTCGGCGGCATCGCGCTCGGATCGGAAGCGATGGCGCAGATGGTCGAGAACATCTTAGGCCCGCTGGTGATCGGCTCATCGCCCTTCGATGTCGAGCTGCTGTGGGAGAAGATGTACCGCTCGACCATCAATATCGGCCGCAAGGGGCTGGTGCTGGAGGCGATCAGCGGCATCGACATCGCGCTCTGGGACATCATGGGCAAGGCGACGAAGCAGCCGGTCTTCAACCTGCTCGGCGGCCGCACGCGCTCGAGGCTCCGCGCCTATGCGAGCTCGCTCTACGCGATGAAGAATCTCGACCGCCTGGCCGAGATCGCCGCCGGCTACGCCAAGGCCGGCTACACGGCGATGAAGATGCGCTTCGGCTACGGGCCCGGTGACGGGCGGCCGGGCATGCGCAAGAACCGGGACCTGGTGAAGGTGGTGCGCGAGGCGATCGGCCCCGACATCGACCTGATGGCGGATGCCTATATGGGCTGGACCGCGCAATACGCGATCGAGATGCTGCGCATGCTTGAGCCGTTCCAGCTCACCTGGGTCGAGGAGCCGGTGATCCCCGACGACATCGAGGGGTACGCGCGGATCAAGCGGGAAGGGGGCATCGCGATCGCTGGCGGCGAGCACGAATTCACGCGCTGGGGCTTCCGCGAGCTGATCGAGCGCCGCGCCGTCGACTGGGTCCAGCTCGACGTCAACCGGGTCGGCGGCATCACCGAGGCGAGGAAGGTCGTGGCGCTGGCCCAGGCCTTCAACCTGCCGGTCGTCCCGCACGCGCACAACTACCACAACCTTCACCTGGTCATGGCGAGCGCCAACATGCCGCTTGCCGAGTTCTTCCCGCATCCGGAGCGCGACGGCGACACTTTCTTCTCCGAGCTCTTCGTCGGCGAGCCTGTGGTCGAGGCGGGCGAGATCGCGCTTTCCGGCCGGCCCGGTTTCGACGTGACGCTGAACGAGGAGGTGGTCGGCCGCTACCGCATCGCCTGATTTCGCCGACCCGGCCGCGCAATTGACAGGTCAGCGTCGGGCGCTCGACAGTGGGCGCTCGGTTGACCGCGCCTCGCGGCCGACGGATTTCAGGAGAAACGGATGAAAGTAGTTAATCGTAAGCGGCTGGCGTTCCTCGCTGCCCCGCTCGCGGCGCTTGCCATGACCGCCGCCCCGGCCGAGGCGCAGAAGACCGTCTATGTGGTCCCGCATGCGGACCTTCGCATCCTCGATCCGCTGCAGGCCGCGGCGACGATCACGACGATGCATGCGTCCAATATCTACGACCAGATCTTCGCCTGGGACGTGAACCTGCAGTCGAAGCCGCAGATGCTTCAGGACCACAAGGTTTCTGACGACAAGCTCACCTATACGATGACGCTGCGTCCAGGCCTCAAGTTTCATGACGGCTCGGCGGTTACCACCAAGGACGTGGTCGCCTCGGTGAAGCGCTGGATGATCCGCGACGGAATCGGTCGGCGCCTCGCCGGCGTGCTTGCCTCGCTCGAGGCGGTCGACGACAAGACCTTCGTCTTCAAGCTGAAGCAGCCCTATTCGTGGGTCGAGTATTCGCTCGGAAACCACGCCGGCAACTACCCGGCGATCATGCGCGAGAAGGAAGCGCTGATCGATCCGATGACCGCGGTCGGCGCCGACGCGCAGATCGGCTCCGGTCCCTACAGGTTCGTGCGCGAGGAGTGGAAGCCCGGCGACGAGGTCGTCTATGCCAAGTTCGCCGACTACGTGCCGCGCGCGGAGCCGCCGGATGGCATGGCTGGCGGCCGCCAGGCGAAGGTCGACAAGCTGATCTTCAAGGTTATTCCCGATCCGCAAACGGCAGCCTCGGCGCTGCTCAAGGGCGAAGTCGACTTCATCGACGGCCCGGCTTCCGATGTGCTGCCGCAGCTCGAGCGCTCGAATCAGATCACGGTGTCGAAGCTGGCTCCGGTCGGCGGCTTCGGCGCCATCCGCGCCAACGCGTTGCACCCGCCCTTCGACAATCCGAAGGCGCGTCAGGCGCTCGCCCTCCTGGTGCCGCAGGAGGACTACATGCGGACGGCCTTCGGCAACAAGAACTGGAACGAGTGCTTCTCGTTCTTCGTCTGCGGCTCGGTCTACGGCACCACCGTCGGCTCAGAGCCCTTCCGCAAGCCCGATCCGGCGCGCGCGAAGAAGTTGTTCGAGGAAGCAGGCTACAAGGGCGAGCGCATCGTCATCACCTCGACCCGCGAGATCGCTCAGATCGGCGCGCAGGCCGAGGTGCTGGCCGCCGGCTTGAATGCGATCGGCGTCAAGGCCGAGGTCGAATGGGCCGACTGGGGCACAACCTTGACCCGCTTCCTAACCAACAAGGCTCCGCGCGGGCAGACCGGCCATTGGAATATCTTCACCACGACCAACTCCTGGTCGACCTGGCACAACCCGCTCACCAACATCGGCGTCGTGCTGAACCCCGAGGGCAGCTGGGCTGGTTGGCCCACCGATCCTGAAGGCGAGAAGCTCCGCGTCGAGTTCATCGAGGCGACCGACCAGGCGAAGCGCATGGAGGTCCTGGAGAAGCTGCACCGGCGGCTGTGGGAGGTCATGCCCTACATCGTCACCGGTCAGTTCGACCAGCAGTACGCCTGGCGCAACAATATCAAGGGCGTGCTGCCGACCTCCAAGCTGGTGCTCTGGAACATCAGCAAGGAGTAGTCGTCGCTCAGGCCAGGGCCGGCGGTGCGCGTCCGCGTGCCGCCGGCCTTTTCTTTTGCGGAAATCGCGGTTTCGGCCGGGCTGGAGCGCAATTGACAGGAGCGTGGGTCGGTCGGACAGTTGCCCATCAGGATCGATTTCCGATCCGAGAGGTCCGGGACGCGAGGGGAAGTGTGTCCGGGACCGCAGGCCAACTGGGAGACGAAAGCACATGAAATTCCTGAACGGGCGCCTGGCCGCCCTGGCGGCGATGTCCGTGGCCATCGGCCTCGGCATGGCTGCGGCGCCGGCATCGGCGCAGAAGACGCTGACCATCATCCCGCATGCCGATCTTCGCGTGCTCGACCCGCTGCAGGCGGCGGCGACGATCACCACCATGCATGCGACCAACATCTTCGACCAGCTCTTCGCCTGGGACGTCGATCTGCAGCCGAAGCCTCAGATGGTCGGCAATCATTCCGTCTCGGCCGACAAGCTGACCTATACGATGACGCTGCGTCCCGGCCTCAAGTGGCATGACGGCACCGCGGTCACCACCAAGGACATCATCGCCTCGATCAACCGCTGGATGAAGCGCGATCCGATCGGCCGCAAGATGGGCGAGAGCGTCGCCGGCATCACCGCGACCGACGCCAACACCTTCGTCATCAAGATGAAGGCACCTTATGCCTGGGTCGAGTACTCGCTGGGCAATCATGCCGGCAATTTCCCGGCGATGATGCGCGAGAAGGAGGCGATGGTCGACCCGTTCACCGCTGTACCGAACGACCAGCAGATCGGATCCGGGCCGTTCAAGTTCGTGGCATCCGAGTGGAAGCCGGGCTCGGAAGTCGTGTACGTCAAGAACACCGACTACGTGCCGCGCTCCGAGCCGCCCGACGCGATGGCCGGCGGCAAGGAGGCGAAGGTCGACCGCCTCGTCTTCAAGGTCATTCCCGACGCCAACACCGCCGCCAATGCCCTGCTCAAGGGTGAGGTCGACATGATCGACATGCCGGCCGGCGACATCCTGCCGCTGCTCGAGAGGGACAAGGACATCGTCGTCGCCAAGGTGCATCCGGTCGGCGGCTTCGGTTTCTTCCGTCCGAATGCCCTGCATCCGCCCTTCAACAACATCAAGGCGCGCCAGGCCCTGGCGCTGATCGCCTCGCAGGAGGACTTCCTTGCCGCCGGCTTCGGCGACAAGAAGTGGTGGAACGAGTGCTACAGCTACTTCGTCTGCAAGTCCGCCTATGGCACCGAGGTGGGCTCGGAGCCCTACCGCAAGGTCAATCGCGAGAAGGCGAAGCAGCTCCTGGCCGAGGCCGGCTACAAAGGCGAGAAGATCTACGTCATCGGCACCAAGGAGATCGCGCATATCGGTGCCATCACCGAGGTGCTGGTCGACGGCCTGCGCAAGACCGGCGTCAATGTCGAGCTCGAGATGATGGATTGGGGCACGATGGTGACCCGCTTCGGCGGCAACAAGAACAAGCCCGGCGAGCAGGGCGGCTGGCACCTTTGGTCGGCCTCGGGCTCGTGGTCGACCTGGCACAATCCGCTGACCAACCTCGGCGTCAACATGGCCAAGGAAGGCACCTGGGCCGGCTGGGCGGCCGATGAGGAAGCAGAGAAGCTTCGCAACGACTTTATCGCCGCGCAGACCAAGGAGGAGCGCATGGCTGTGCTCGACAAGCTGCACCGGCGGCTCTGGGAGGTCGTGCCTTATGTCATGACCGGCCAGTACGACCAGCCCTATGCTTGGCGGAAGAACGTCTCCGGCGTGCTCCCGACCTCCAAGCTGGTGCTGTTCAACATCGCCAAGAACTGACCTCTTCGCCTAGGGCCTGTTAACACTATGTGTTAGACTGCTCGCATGGAAATCAGACCCGAGCAGTTCAGTTTGATTGAGCCCTCGTTGCCTGTGCAACGCGGCAACGTTCGGCTTGAGAATTTGCAGGTTATCAACGCGATCCTGTATGTGGCGGAGCATG